>NZ_DDCI01000017.1:200662-262471 GCF_002335265.1 Cupriavidus sp. UBA2010 | reverse complement strand
CGGATACCGATGCAGTGAACGTGAGCCAGCTGAAGTCGGCGACGGCAGCGTCGGTGGCGGATGCGGTGATGTATGACAACAGCACCCACAACTCGGTGACGCTGGGTGGTGACACATACAACACCACGACCAAGCAGGGCGGCACTGTGATCCACAACGTGGCAGCCGGCACCAGCGGCGGCGACGCGGTGAACGTCGATCAGCTGAATGCCTCGAAGACGCACTACTACAGCGTGAACGACGGTGGTGTGCAAGGTGCCAACTACGCCAACGACGGCGCAACGGGCCTGAACTCGTTGGCCGCAGGCATCGGCGCATCCGCGTCGGTTGCCGGTGGCGTGGCGCTGGGCTCTGGCTCGGTGGCAAGCACGGCGGCAGGTGTGGCCGGGTTCGTGCCGCAAAGCGCAAGCACGGCGCAGGGCGCGGCCATCGCGGCGACGACCAGCACGCTGGGCGCGGTGTCGGTGGGTGATGCGACCAACGGCCAATTCCGCCAGATCACGGGTGTGGCAGCCGGTACGGCCGACAGCGACGCGGTGAACGTGGCGCAGCTCAAGGGCGTGGACCAGAAGGTCGACACCCTGGACAACAACGCCGTGAAGTACGACGACAGCACCCACAACAGCGTGACGATGGGTGGTGACACGTACAACACCACGACGAAGCAGGGTGGTACGGTGATCCACAACGTGGCAGCCGGCACCAGCGGCGGCGACGCGGTGAACGTGGACCAGTTGAACACCACGGTGGATGCATCGAAGACGCACTACTACAGCGTGAACGACGGTGGTGTGCAAGGTGCCAACTACGCCAACGACGGCGCAACGGGACTGAACTCGCTTGCCGCGGGCATCGGCGCATCCGCGTCGGTTGCCGGTGGCGTGGCGCTGGGCTCTGGCTCGCTGGCAAGCACCGCAGGCGGTATCGCGGGCTGGGTGCCAGTCGGTGCGGATACCACGCTGGCTAACGCGGTGATGAACACGATGGGTACGACGGGCGTCTTCTCGGTTGGTAACCCGGCAGCCGGCGTCTATCGCCAGATCACGGGTGTCGCAGCCGGTACCACGGCCAGCGACGCGGTGAACGTGGCGCAGTTGCAGGCAGCCATCAGCTCGGTCAATACGTCGACAACGCCGACGACCGATGACCGTGCCGTGAAGTACGACGGTGCATCCGGTTCGCCGAAGGATCACGTGACACTGGAAGGCACCACGTCGACCGACGGCGGCCAGACCGGCGGCACCACGATCAGCAACGTGCACCAGGGTGATGTGTCGGCCAACAGCACCGATGCGGTCAATGGCGCACAGTTGTACCAGACCAATACCCGTGTCACGAACCTGGAGGATACGGTCAACAACTGGGGCGACACGATCAACAAGACGGAGGCCAACACGCGCTACTTCCAGGCCGATGGCACCAACACGGATGCTGACAAGGCGTACGTGAAGGCAGGCACGAAGGGTGTGGCATCGGGCGCCAACGCCAGCGTCACCGGCAACAACGGGGTGGCGATGGGTAACACGGCGTCGGCATCGGGCAACAACTCGACGGCCATCGGTGCGAACTCGACGGCAACCCACGACAACAGCGTGGCGCTGGGCGCGGGCTCGACCACTGATCGTGCCAACTCGGTGTCCGTGGGCTCCGCTGGCAACGAGCGTCAGATCACGAACGTGGCAGCGGGTACCGCCGGCACCGATGCGGTCAACGTGAACCAGTTGAATACCGGTGTTTCCCAGGCCAACCAGTACACCGACATGCGCGTCAACAACGTCGAGAACTCGATGAATGTCATGTCCCGCAAGGCGTACGCAGGTGTCGCAGCGGCAACCGCGTTGACCATGATCCCGGACGTGGACAAGGACAAGACGCTTGCACTTGGTGTTGGTGGCGGATCGTACCAGGGGCAGCATGCCGTGGCGATCGGCGCAACGGCCCGCGTCACCGAGAACGTCAAGGTGCGCGCTGGCGTGGGCATGAGCGCGGGTGGCACCACGGTGGGTGTCGGCGGCTCGATGCAGTGGTAATCACCACCGCCCTTTACACGTAGGAAATGAGATCTCCCGCTTCCAGCCCAGTGGCGCCAAGCCAGACTGGAGCGGGACCCAGTACTCAAGGAGTTGAATCATGAAACACTTTCACATCATCACATTGAAGGCCGCAGTCCTCGGCGCATTGATCGCATCGCTGGGCGCCTGCGCCACGCAGAGCGGCCCGACGTACACCCTGAATGCAGCGCAACGGTCGGACATCACCGGCCAGGCCTATGAGGTGAGTTGCACCGGGCTGCTCGAAAGCTCGAAGACCTGCATGAAGGTAGCAAACGAGGTCTGCAAGGACGCACCGGTAGTGCCGGTTGGCTCGGTTGACGGGTACCGGTCTGGATCGCCAACCAACGACCCTCGCAAGCTGACGTTCACGTGTGGCAAGCCAGCCGCTTCCAAAGCGCAGTAGCCGGATTTCCAAAGTCCTCACACAAGTCCCCCAGATGTATCGAGGCATGGAGGCATAGAGTCATCGCCCGGAGCGCATTGCGACGCAATCCGACGCTGGTCTCCGGGAACCGATGATTCGAATTTCGCTGCCAGCGCGCCTGATCCTCGTCACTGCGCGCTGCAAGCCTGCTCCCAGGGCCTGAAGGCCACATCCACACTCGCACAGGTTTGTCTCCGACAGCCATGACGCGGCAGCGTTGGGGGAGACGCTGTGCGTCATTTTTGTGCATTCAGAAATTTCCGCATTGATTTGCGGATATGTCTGTCACCGGCGTAGCAATGGCGTTCCTAGACTTCGGTCGTCAGCATCTCAATACATTGGGACCACATGCCGACTGACGCCAGGCGTACCCAGTCGCCAATCCCAGAAGCCTCAAGCATGCCTGGCGTTGTTATCGAGAAGCATCATGTCAAACCCGATTTCCCCTTCACCGGCTGTACGCCAGGCCGTCTCTGTGAAGACGGCGTACCCCCTTTGGAAAAACATAGGGCGGGCAATCGGCACGATGCTCGCACTCGTCTTTCTGGCGCTTGGCACTGCGCATCCCGCGCAGGCGGAACTCCGGCGTGATCTGGCCATGCCGTCTCACCCGTTGACATTAAAGACAAGCATCAGGGTCAATGGCGCGTCTTCACCCGTTCCGGGGTCATTGACACTCCAGAAGCCGAAAGACCCGGTGCTGCTGCGCATCGGCGTGATGGCAAACGGACTACCACCGTTCGATCTCGTTGGCATTGATGGCAACTACGAGGGCATCTCCGCCGACTATCTCGCGATGATCGCCAGCACACTGCACGCCAAGGTCGAAGTCCGCGCATACGCCACCCGAGACGCCGCGCTCTACGACCTTTCCCACGATGCCATTGACGTGGTCGCAACCGATCCGGGGCAGACGAGACCGGCACAAGGCGCTATCGGATTCATGCCGAACCAGATCATCGAGATCGCAACCCGCAGCACGGCGCACAAGCTGGTTGGGAACCAGACGCTTGGATATGTGAATGGCCAGCTGGATCCTCAGGCTATCCTGGCAGCCTACCCTGGGCGCAAACTGCAATCCTATGCCACCCTGCTGGACGCACTGACGCAACTGTCGCTGGGCGCGGACGTCGTGCTGTTGTCAAACGCGACGGCTGCCAGCTATATCACCGCGCAGTATGGAATTCCCAACCTGGTCGCGGTGAATGTCTCGCGACTCTCCGTCGGTGACCTGTCGTTCCTCGTCCGGGACCCAGCGCTGCGCGCGCGGTTCGACGCGGCAATCAGCGCGATCCCAAAGCCCACGCGTCTGGCGATCTCCACCCACTGGGTGCCCACGACATTGATGCCGCATTTCGACAAGGCCCTGAACCTCACGGCGGAAGAAAGCGCGTGGATCGCCGCGCACCCCGTGGTTCGATACCGTGCTACCAATGACCGGGTCCCTTTCGTGTTTTCTGACGAGCATGGCGAATCGGTGGGACTCAGCGTGCAGGTACTCGACCAGATCGAAGAGCGCACGGGGCTTCGATTCGAGCCTGTCCGCGCCGATGGCAACAACCGCCCCGACCACCCAGGCGCTCCCACGATTCAGCCAATCGTGCCGGTCGATGGTCCCTCCGTGCGTGCCGACGGCCTGACCATCACAGAGCCCTACTTCCAGGGGTACTGGGCCATCGTGGCGCACGTTCGGCAACGCGGGATCAACAACATCCTGGATCTTGCCGGCAAGCGCGTTGCCGTCGTGTTGCCGAACCCTATCATTGACCGGCTTCGCGCAACCGTGCCGCTCCAGGTTGTCAAGGCCGCGTCCTATCGTGACGCCTACCGTATGGTTGCCACCGGCATCGCCGACGCCACGCTGGGCAACATGCTGACCGCCAACTACCTGATACGCGAGTCATATCCCGAAGTGCTTCGGATTGTCGCGCCCATCAGTGGCACGCCACTCAATGTTGGTATTGGCGTTCCCGCAGACGAGCCGATGTTGCTGGCCATTCTGAACAAGGCGTTGCTCAGCCTGTCGCGGGAGGACATCAACGCCTTGCGTCTGCGCTGGTCCGAGCCCCAAAGCATTGCAAGTAGCACGGAGACTTTGCCCTCCTGGGCGTGGTTCAGCTTGGCCGCCGGCCTGGTGTTGCTGGCGATCTCGCTGCTGTGGTCGCAATCACTGCGACAGCAAATCCAGCGCCGCCGCCGCATGGAAACCGTCCTCCATGAGCAACTTGCCTTTCAGACTTCCATCCTCGATGCCATTCCGCAACCGATCTATCTGCGCGATGCCGACCTCAGGCTCATGACCTGCAATGCAGCGTTCGAGCGTGCCCTCGGCTGTGGCCGCAAGCAGATGCGTGGGCGCACGATTGATCAAATGCCGCTAAAGCTTGGCGACATCCCTTTGAGCCTGCAGACCTATCGCAAGGTTCTGGCGACTGGCGAGGCGGCCACGCTCGACCGAACCCTCATGATCGAGGGCAAAGAACGCATCGTGCTGAACTGGGTGGAACCGCTTCGAAATGCCACGGGCGGCGTGGTGGGCATCATTGGCGGATGGATCGACATGACCGAACGCCAGCAGATGGTCACCGAACTGGCTTCCGCCAAGGACCGCGCCGAGGCCGCCAATCGTGCAAAGAGCGCGTTCCTGGCGTCCATCAGTCACGAGATCCGCACACCGATGAACGCCATCCTGGGTATGCTGGAACTCACGCTTCAGGACAAGCGCCTGCCTGACGACGACCGCCTTCAGGTGGAAACCGCGCAGGAGTCCGCAAAATCGCTGATCGGGCTGATCAATGACATCCTCGACGCGTCGAAGATGGAAGCCGGCAAGTTCGTGCTGACACCTCAGCCGGCGCCACTGCGCCAGCTCGTCGGCGACGTCACGAGCCTCTTCGGACTGGCAGCGGCGCGCAAGGGCGTCCAACTTGAAGCCATCGTCGATGATGCCGTGGCCCCTTGCCACATGGTTGACCCGCTTCGTTTCAAGCAAGTCCTCAATAATCTCGTGTCGAACGCGGTGCGTTTCACCGATCGTGGCTCGGTGGTGATCCGACTCGGTGCCACCAATCTCACGCCAGATCGTCAAAGCCTGACGTTCTCGGTCAGCGATACCGGCACCGGGATTCCCGAAGGTGGATTGAAGAAACTATTCCAGCCATTCACGCAGATTGGCGACACCAAGCGTTCCGCTGGAGGCACGGGATTGGGCCTGTCCATTTGCCAACGGCTGGTGACCAAGATGCACGGCACAATCGGCATCACTAGCGAGGTGGGCAAAGGCACGACGGTCACCGCGACGATCGAGTTACCGATCGTCGCCGAAATCGCGCCGGTCCCGCAATCGGACCAGAGAATTCAGCCCTCCACAAAACCCGGCAATACACTGCATGTCCTCATCGTCGATGATCATGCGCCAAACCGCATCCTGCTGCAGCGGCAGCTGGAGAAACTCGGCCACTGCGCGGTCACCGCGAGTGACGGATGCGAGGCGCTTGAGAAGCTAGCGGACGCTAGCTTCGATCTGATCATCTGCGACTACTCCATGCCCAACATGGATGGCCCCACGCTGACACGAACGATCCGCTCGAGTGATCTGCCGTATCGCACGCTGCCAATCCTGGGCTATACGGCCAGCGCACAACCGGAGATCCGCGCGCACGCAATCGAATGTGGGATGGATGCCGTGATGATCAAACCTGTCGACATGGCCACGCTGGAAACAACGCTGGCGACAACCGTCAGCCGTCGCGCGCACCCGGGGCTGCCCGGGTTGTCAGGGCTTGCGCTTGCGCCTTGCGGCAAAACGGCACTCGCGGCATGATTCCAATCACCATTCGCGCGCCCTGTCCATCGGAAATGACACCCAGCTTGCTGACCATCATCGAACGAATCACCTCTTAGCCATGACATCGACTGCACCGGAAGCTCCCCGCCCCGGGCACGACGCCCTGGGACAGGTTCACACATGGATTCGCGAAGGGGCGCTGCTGCAGGCCGCGCATTTGATACGAGACTGGCTGAAGAGAACGCCGGAGTCCCTGGATGCGATCGTTGCGCAGGCCGCGCTGGACGTTGAACTCGGCGACACGGCGAGCGCAAAGACTGCACTTGAACAGGTACTTGCCACGGTCCCGAATCATTCGCGGGCACTGGCGGGCGTGGCTCATCTGGCCCTGTGCGCCGGAGATGCGAAGTCGGCCGTAGACTGGTTTCAGCAAACGGGCCCGGAAGCACTTGATGAAGCTGAATTGTCCGATTGGTGCGAAGCACTTGCGGCGACGGGCGACCTGACGCGCGGTGCGGACATTGCCAGGCATCTTTGTGAACGCGCACCTGAAGCAGCGACGTCCTGGTTTCAACTCGGCCTCACCCTGCATCACAGCGGCTTCCACGAGCAGGCACTGGACGCATATGCCAAAGCACATGCGCTAGATCCTGACCTCGACAATCTCTGCAACAACATCGGCGCCGCATATCTGCAATCCGGCCGGACCGAAGAAGCCATGGCACAGATCGGTCGGGCCATCGAGCTGAAGCCTTCCAATCCCCTAGCGTGGATCAACCTGTCGGATGCCTTGCTGAAACTGCGCCGCCCGGATGACGCCGCGTTGGCGGCCCGGCGCGCCTGCGCCCTGGCCCCAACGATGCCGCTCGCCTTGCAAGCGCAGTCAAATGCGCTCAAGGAGCTTGGCCAATGGGCAGATGCGCTGGCCCTGATGGAGAAGGCAGCGATGCAGGCGCCAGTTTCGGGGGGCATCATCTGGAATCTCGCCATGCTGCAAATGCTGCACGGCGACTATCGCAATGGCCTGATCAACTTCGAACACCGCTGGGCTTCGCCAGAACTGGAGGGATCATTCCCCGATCTGAAGGCACCGATCTGGTGCGGCGAACCCCTCGCTGGCAAGACGCTGTTTCTGTGGGGCGAACAGGGTTTCGGTGACGCAATGCAGTTTGTCCGCTTCGTGCCCAGGATTGCGGCGCTCGTCAGACAGCAAGGTGGACAGTTGCACTACTGCTGCTTCTCGAAGCTTCATACCTTGTTCTCGCGCAGTCTTGCGGACGTGATCCCGGAGGTCATCCCGCATGACACTCCCAGTCTGCCCCGCTTCGACTATCACCTGCCGCTTTGTAGCGCGCCTCTAAGACTTGGCACCGAGCTGGATACGTTGCCCGCCGATGTGCCATATCTGCGGGCGGATGCTGCCGCCGCAAGCGCGTGGGCGCAACGCCTGTCGGCGTCTGGCAAGCTCAACGTCGGCGTGGTCTGGAGCGGCAGCCGTGGCCACCAGCGCAATCCGCTTCGCGCGGTGCCCATCGCCGAACTGGCCGAGGCGTTCCGCGACCTTCCTGGCATCGAATTTCACAGCCTGCAGATCGATGGAGCGGCGGAACTGGCAAGCGTCCCCGATTTCGATATCCGTGATCACACCGCGGAACTGCGAAGCTACGACGACACCGCCGCACTGATTTCCAGTCTTGATCTCGTGATAACAGTGTGCACGTCCGTCGCGCACCTGGCAGGCGCCCTCGGCAGACCGACTTGGGTGATGCTCGATGTGAACGCTTCCTGGCAATGGCTGCTGGGTCGGTCGGACAGCCCGTGGTATCCAACCACAAGACTCTATCGGCAGGAGACGTATCGCGACTGGCAACCCGTCCTGGAACGGGTGCGTGCCGATCTGCTAGCGCTGGCGGGCGGCACTCCACCGGCGGGCGCCAACTGAGTTCGCGTGTCAGCGTGGCCGCGCGGTACGGCTCAGTCCGGTACGGTGGCCAGCGCCGCGAGAAGGCGTTGAATCGCCTGTGTCAGCAATGGCACCAGAGCGGTGACCGTATCACCGTCTTGCCGGATCGAAGCGGATTCAATGGCCTGGCAGACCGCCACCGTAGCGTGGCAATCCAGCATCCGGGCAGTTCCCTTGATCCTGTGCGCCATGGCCCGCGCCTGATCCCAATCGCGAGCATCGCAAGCGGCCAAAAGTGCCGCGAGGTCCTCGGTATTGGTAAGGACAAGGCTTTGCACCAGCTCCGTACGAATATCGGCGTCGCCCCCGGTCAGGGCATCGAGTGCTGGCCACAGGCGTGCGGCGTCGGCCGCCGAGAATGGCACGAAGCCAAGGCCAGCGAACGTTTCCGCAATCGTCACCGTGTCTGCGCGGAGGGGAAGCACCGCATCGATCGACTGGGGCAACTCCGCCGGAATACTGCCGGCATCACACATCAGCAGTCGCAAGCACGGAGGTGAATGATTGGACAGCGAAGCCTGCGATGCCGCTGATAGTGGCCACCGAACGACGACGACGTCCGCGGCATCGGTGGATGCCACGGCGCTTGCCGCTTCTGTGAATAGCCCCAGTGACGTCAGACTTGCAGCGAGTTCTTCGCGCTCCGCGCCACTCCATTCCTCACCTGAGATGATCACCCGTGACATAGCGACACCTCATCTCAAGGTGCAATATTGCAGCGCCGCGCAAAATCGATCAGTTCCAGCAACGTCGTGACGTGTAACTTTTCCATGATGCGCGTCTTGTGGCTACTCACGGTCTTGTTACTGATGAAGAGCGAGTCTCCAATCGCCTTGTTGGACATTCCCTTGCTCAGCATCTGCATGATCTGAATCTCCTTGTCAGTCAGTTGCTGCAGCAGTTCGCTATCTTCGCGGGCCTTGCCGGGCACGGCACCGGATTCAACCACCTCGGCGGGAAAGAGCGTATAGCCCGCAAGGACAGATTCCACACAGCGCATGATGTCCGTCATGTCCTGCATCTTGCTGACGAAGCCCTTTGCGCCCACCTGCATGGCGCGAGGCGCAAAGGTCATCGGATCCTGCCCCGAAATCACGAGCACCCGGATATTGGGCTGGATGGCCTTCAGGCGAGGAATCACCTCAAGCCCGTTGATCTTCGGAATATCGAGATCGAGGATAACCAGATCGGGCCTGCACTGCCGCACAACGTCGATCGCCGCCTGGCCGTTGTCGGCTTCCAGCACGGATGAAACGCCGAGCACTTGCGATAGCTGCGTCTTGATAACGAGTCGGACTGCCGGGTGATCGTCGACAATGAGGACGGTAATCATCTTTGACTTCTCCATACCTGTAAGGTGGTTCGATGACTGATAGAACCACGGGAAAATTCGTAGCTTCCCTATGGATTATTGTCATTGCCATACGCTATGGCCGCATCGAGAAGATTCCGCATTTGCACTAGGATAACTCCGAGTTTTCGATTCATGTGCATTGCTGCATCGCAGCATTCCGTGGCCACGCGCCTCGAAAGGCGGAATGATGGCCGGCGCGGGCGGGGGGCTGGACTTAATCGTACGACACCAATAGAAAGATGCAGGCAACAAGAACGACGAGGCTGATTGCGGCGATGAAACAGGAAGCGATGAAAACCATGGCGACATGCAGTGATATGGCGCCATGATTCAATAAACACCAATTCTCTGTCGAGACGGTATGGCTCGCTGAACGATCCGATCGTTCTTGAAATCCTGCTCGAATTCTCCGCATCGAGATTTCGTCCCTTCGCAAGATAGGTACCCTCCACAACCCGTGTCGTAACGCCATGACATGTGCTGGAGCGATCATATCCATCAGGCCCCAGATCAACCGCAGCTTACTCGCGACAATGGCACGCCCGCCGCTTGCGCCGAGCAGTTTTCATTTAGGAATATTCCGCTCTTATTTTCCGATGTTTCCCTGCCCAGTCGATCATGGCGAGCGTCGATACTTGCCCTGCACTCACATGTCCGGCGACACGTGCGTGATCTGGCATTTGCATTTTGAATCAACGGGCAACAAAGGGGGGAAAGACGCATGGCCACTGGAATCAAGCAGCTTCATTCCACTCCAGGCAACCCAGCGACGCCCAGCCCAGGCACAGGCACCCAAGGCACAGCGCGAATGATCCGCCCGAGCAACGTGAACTACGATCTCGAGGAGCTTTCCGCCGCGCTGCACTATAACGACGAATGGCTTGGGCGTGCGAAGGTGGCGATCGAGGTTCTGGACCGATCAAATGCCCATACCGCCTATGCGAGAGTGATCTTTTTCGACAAGGAACGCGCCGCGCTTTGCTTCCACCTTGCGGCAGACATTTTCCGGTGCGCGCAATTGACGCGCGTCGTACACCGCGCACTAGGCACTAGCTTCGAGCGGGTCGTGCCGCCGTCGTTGCTGATCGATGTGGGCCCAACTGCCCATCCCGACGCTGCGCTTGCCGGGTCGCCAACAGTGCTGGCCGATCTGACCGCTTCCGTGTCAATGCTCGCCAACGCCACAACCGAAGCGAGTTGGCGACAGGCAGCGGTTTGTGCCTATGTAGTGGCGTTCCGGCTCGCCCGTAAACTCATTACCGCTATCTGCCCGCCAACGCCCAATGTATTGGACAGTCCACTGGACACCGCGATCTGGCAGCTACGGATGCACCGGTCGCCGGAAGCCCGGGCACTAGCCGAAGCGCTGGCTTCCATGCAGGTCACCTACAGCACGGCGGCCTTTGACTTCGACGCCCCGTTTCCGCAAGACCAAGCCTTGCTCCAGAGCGAAGCCATGAAAGCGTTTCAGGCAGATCTTGCCGCATTCCAGGCGACCGCTGTCTGACGCGCCCCCCGGTGTGTTCCTTGTCTGGCAGGCTCCGGACCGGTTCTAGAGCCACGCTATGCCCTCCGGCGACACGATCACGTTGACGAGAAGGCGTAGGACACCAGGATAAAAACGATATCGCTCTACCGCAACCACCGATTCCCCGCAGTCATCATCGCCTGGCCTTGCGGCGGCATTTCCGTCCCCAGTTGGGCCAGTTCGGCATCGATAAGTGCGCTTCGAGCGCGGTGTGCCCGTCAGCTATCAGACCATCCGGCGCAGGTGCGAACGCATGCGGCGCACCTAAGGCATTCGCGATCCGAGGCGCACTCAGACCTTCCTCTCGTGCTTCGAGCGATCCGCCAGCACTTCGCGCTGAAACGGTACCTGTTGCGCGCATCCCTCTACTGCAAACACCTCGCCGCTCGCTTCTCGGCTTGGTGCGAATTCACCGACGTCACCCAAAGTCCGACCACGCATGAGGCGGCAACTTATATCCCCCTCCTTCATCGGCCATGCCTTGCCAACACGACAGAATTATTGACTCACATCAAGTAAATGTAGAGGTGCGCCGGAACCTACTATTGACTGCATTTCTCGCCGCCACAACGATAACGTTATGAGTGGCTTACTGCACGGTGTGTCTCAGGCCTAGGAGAAATCATAACCCTACCTCGCATCGGTGCCTAAAAGACTTCCAGACATGCAGAACGTTGCTCGTGCGAGTGATTAAACAGGAAGAATGGCGACTGCCATTTTGAGGAGAGAGAGAAGATGCAAAAGAAAGCGGCACTCATTTCAGCAATTGCCTCAGCACTTCTAACCGGCTGCGGTGGTGGAGGCGATTCCGATACTGCGCAGCAGGCATCGAACACACCCGCTCCGGCGCCAGCATCGTCGCCAACTCCAAGCCCGACGCCCGCATCATCTCCAAGCCCATCCCCAGACCCTGCATCGTCTCCAAGTCCAACCCCTGTGGGCGAAGCGTTGCCAAACTTGGCCGATCCGCAACTGGGATCCACGGCCGCAACAGGAACCGGTCCCGTTGGCGTATGGAGCGCCAATTCGGGTCTTGGCCGCGCGCTTGCCTTTATCGATCCTTCGTTGAACATATATTCGCTGAACTCGTCCGCATCATTTGTGACATCAGAACTGATCGGTTCCATTTCAACATTAGGCGCTTCGTGGTCGATGGTGTCGGGCAAGCAGTTCTCTCTGGTGTCTGCGTACCCGGTGAATTCTGGAAGCGGGACATATGTACAAGGGCAAACGTTCTCGGGCACATATCTGGCGAACGGAATGACCCAGAGCATTCTCTGGGGCTACGACGTAGCGAACGCATTGAGTGTGACCCAAAACAGCGTCACAGGAACGTGGTCGCAAACGAGCGTATCGCTCACGATTGACAGCGCGGGAGCATTGACGGGAACCTTGAGTGGTTGCGATGTCAGCGGAACACTGCATTTGGCGACTCCGGGCACCAACCAGAACCTCTACAACATGTCAATCAGCGCTGCCGCAGGTACCTCATGCCCTATGCCCGCGGGCATGGTTTACTCGGGATTGGCCGCAATCGTCTTTGTCCCAGTGTCTGGCAGTAATGTTTATCAAAGAACAATCGCCTACTTGGTTCAAGGTGCCGATGGTCAACACGTCGCGTATGGGCAACCGACAAAGCAATAAGTGCGGCTAACTAAACCGTGTCATCGTCACATGGCTGATGAGCATTGCCTTGTGGAGCGTTGCCTTGTCTCATGACGCAGAAGATGATCGACAACGGCGTTGTCGCGTTGGCATAGCGAGGCCAATGCGCGCGGGAGGCGTGAGCGACCGCTTCATGCGGCAACTTACGTCTGCCTCCTTCATTGGCCTGGCCTTGCCAACGTGACAGATCCGCTCCAGCTCCTCCTTAGGCCATAGCCCAGGCCGCCAGCAAACAGCAGCAGCAATGCCAAGACTGGGGAGATCGCACCGCCGCCGCCTGACCCCCCTGTCTGAGAGGCCGTGCCACCCGCACCTCCACCCGCCGCCGGCGGAGGGCCAACAGAATCGCTCCCACCTGACGAGACGCCGCCGGTTGCACCATTGCCCGGCGACACGGATGCAGGGTCGGTCGCAGCAACAGTCACCGTATCGGTCGCCACACTACCTGCGTCATTGCGGATCGTCGCGACAAAGCTGTATGTACCGACAGTTGGCAGTACCGCCGTCGCGCTGCTGCTATCCGAAGGCACTGGTGTGATTGACACCGCCTGGCCCGCCGTTTGCGACCACTGGATAGTGGCCCCGCTCACTTTGAAGCCTGGTGCTCCCTTCGCGTAAAGGGTGAGTGTTGCTCCGGGTTGCACGGTGTCAGCACTTGCCGCGACATGCACGACTGGCTGCCCAGACAGTAGCGCAAGCGCGGAATCCGCATCGAGCATGCCTGCTCCGCACGTACCTGGACGGCTCTGGCACCAGGATCCGGCAGGAAACGGGCGTGCCGATTGCGTAAGCAATGATGCGATGTCGTCCGGCGTCAACGAAGCATTCTCCGACAGCAGCATTGCGGCAACGCCGGTCACATGAGGTGCCGCGATGCTGGTGCCGGTTTTGAGCCCATATCCCGATCCGGTTGGTGTGGTCGTGCCCAGATTCACCGTCGACAATACGCTCAACTGACTGCCCGTCATCAGCACGCCCCTCCCCCCGCCCGGCGCGCTCAGCATGGTTCCGGTACCGACGTTGGCATAGTCCGCGCTGTCGCCCTCGGGCGTGTGCGCGGTTACCCCAATGACCCCAGAGCAATTCGCGGGAGCACCCGCGCCCATGGCCGCATCATTTCCCGTTGCCGCCACGATCACCACGCCGCGCGTGCGAACATCGTTGACTGCCTGCTGCAACGCCGGACCACATGGGCTGTAACCGCCCAGGCTCAGGTTGATGACCTTCGCTGGCTCAGCATTCAGTGGGACGCCGGGGACCGCAATACCCGCTGCCCAGCGCATTGCGTCAATGAGATCCGAAGTCACGCCACCGCATCGGCCCAGCACCCGCGCATTCGAGATCCTGGCAAACGGCGTAATACCTGCGATGCCCAAGCCATTGCCGCGCGTGGCGGCGATGATGCCGCTCACATAGGTGCCATGCCAACTGCTTGGAACGGCAGGACCACAAAGATCGGGGTAGTTTGTCGCATCGTCCGCGGTCACCCAGTCTCCCGGATCGGAAGGGTCGGTATCCCGGTCGGCGATGCCATCGTTCTTCACGAAGCCTGTCGGCAGGAACTTTCCAGTCTTTGCATCGGCTGTCGTCGTCAATGTCTCAGCGATCAGAAAGTCGTAGCCCGCGGCAAGACGAGAGGCATCCAGGTCCTCGTGAGCGGTAATACCAGTGTCGACGACAGCCACGGTCACGCTGCCACCAGTCGGCATGCGCTGCCAAGCAGCCAGGACATCCGCCCCGCCGCGCGACGACGTGGCCGGTGACAGGTTCCATTGCTGCGACAGGTAGGTGTCGTTGGCTGCCACGCCAGCCACGTGAATGCGGTAGTCGACGTCGACATAGTCGAATGCGCCCGTGGCCCTGAGCCGCTGTGCCACCGCGGCGGCGTCACTTGCCGTCAGCGGCGTGCTCAGCCGAAGTATGCGAGCCCCTCCGCTCATGACCCGTTTGGACGTCAACGGTTGCAGCGCCGCTGCCGACCACTGCTGGATGCGTCGCATCTCATCGCCGCGGCCATTAATGGCCGCGGCTGATCTGATCGCGCCGGACTCCTTGACGATCAACTGCACGACCGGCGCCGATGGCACCTCGGACGGATTCCGCTTCTGCGCATGGGCAGGTGAGACGGCGCCGAACATGACGGCAACCAAAGGGAACGCCATCGCCAACGACCACCGCCTCCGCGCGATCCACACTCGCGGCGGTCCGAACTCGGATTCAGGGATTGCGGTTGGCATAGGGAAATTTCCGAATTAGGAATTTTCCGAATCCTAATGCAGACATGTCCGAATGCGTGCCGCAATATCACAATTTATTACCGTGGAGCCTCCTCACGGGCATTCATGCAAAAAGGCCACGGCATATGCCGTGGCCTTTCCGATCTGGCAGATGTGGAGTACCCGTCCGGGCACTCCACGATCTTCAGTACACGATCACGTCATCAGAACTTGTGACGGATGCCGACAACGGCGCCGAACTGGTTCTGACCATTGATCGGCTGATCGGCATTGCTCACGCCAACCGCCGACACCACACCGCGATCCTTGTCCTTCTTGTTGATGGCGTAGGCCATGTTCAAATAGAGATCGGTGCGCTTCGACAGCGCGTAGTCAGCCGAAGCAACCAGCGACCACGGATCTGCCGAAGTCTCGTGAACACCCTGGTAATAGACTGCGCCAGTCAGCGACAGCGCCGGCGTCATCTGATAGCCCAGACCCGCCCAGAACAAGTTCGAGCGGAGCTGGTTACCCGGCACAGCCAGGTTGCCAGTCAGGTTCGGAGCCGCTACGCCGGTCTCGTTCGCCCAACGCCAGCCACCATACACCTTGGCGGAACCAAACGCATACGTACCAGCAAGCGTTGCGCGCTGAATCTTCGAGCCCGAGTCACCACCGGCAAAGCCCAGACGCTGCTGGTCATACACGGCGCCAACCGACAGCGGCCCAGTGGCATAGTTCAGGCCGAACGAATACTCGGCACCCTGGTTGTTCTGACCCGGTACTTCCTGGCCGTTGAAGCGGAAGCTGTACAGGCCGGAAACCGTGAAGGCGCCGAACGTACCGACATACTTGATCGCATTGTCGGCACGGCTTGCAAACGCACCGTCTTGTCCGATGATCGAGTAACGCGTCCCGATGGCCATCGGATCATAGTTCAGACCGAAGTCATACAGCAGCGTCTGCTGACGACCCAGCGTCACCGTGCCGAAGCCATCTTTTTGCAAACCGACGAATGCCTGGCGGTTAAACATGCGGCTCGAGTCGGCGGAGCCGCCCGTGTCGATGTTGATGCCACTTTCCAGGGTGAAGATACCTTTCAGGCCACCACCCAGATCTTCCGTACCGCGCAGGCCCCAGCGGGAGCCCGAGAGGTTGCCGGACGACATGCGAACCGTGCTGTGATCGCCGCCAGCGTGGCTCAGGTACTCGACGCCGACGTCCGCCACGCCGTACATCGTCACACTGGTCTGTGCAAAGGCACCTGTAGACGCCAAGGCAGCGACCGCAACGGTGAGCATCTTGATTTTCATACTGAATTCCTTCTTCCGTGGATTAACGTCACAAGGTGAACATGCAACGGTACGGATTATCTTTGGATCACCATTGACAAGAAATAGCTAAAAGGCCGGCTCGACACTTTCTCGTCTTTCCATTGACTTCCATTTTATCCTTCTAAAACAATCATCTACGATCATCAAAAAGACAGGATGCGAGATTTCCCGTGGCCTTATAAGAAACTTCCTGTCATATTTAGGAAATTCGCGTTATGTGCACGAGACCATGGCAAACCGATAGTGTTGTGAACTGAGTACGGTTTCTGCTCAGAAATGAGATTCCTCGCGACTGTAGTTCACCCAGCTTGAACGGTTTCGCCACTCGTCGCATGATGTCTGCACGCACGCGTGCGCTCATTCACGCCTTCGATGCTTGTTGCGTTGAAATCGGAATTTTCCGACGACGAATCGGCCTTCTTCCTAGATCAGCGTTCCCTTTGGTCGTTAGACTTAATCCACGCTTAACGATCAGTTCGCTTTTGGGATAACCATCCCATCCGAAACTCCGTACGAGCTGATCAAGCTGATAGGTGCTTCGTAAAAAATGGGCTGCTCCATGGAACGCGACGCCTGCGATGATTCGAAGTCTTCGCCGCTTCCACCGCCCTCGTCGTCGATAGCAATGGATACGTCGAATCTCCTCCAGATCATTGATGATCATCGCGGTCATCCAGTCTTCGTCGTCATCCCCTACGCCAGCTATGCGGTCCAGTTGGGAGTCGACCGGAATCTTGTGCCCGACGTGGTATCCCGAAGGGTGCTCGCGAATGACATCACACCGGTCCGCGCGTGGCGCGAGCATCTAGGCCACACACAGAAGGTGGTTGCGGAACGTCTGGGAGTAAGCCAGCAAGCCTACGCCCAACTTGAGAACAGCGAAGCGTTGCGCCGGTCGTCGATCGAGAAGCTGGCGACTGCGCTCGGCATCGCCCCCGAGCAGATTGGCAGTCTGGTTCGCCTTGGCGACTGAGTTGCTCGTGTCATAACCCTTCTCAACCTCGCCGCATCACCGTGCCTCAACCGGAATTTCCATGACTTCGCGAATAGAAGCGCTCGAACATCGAATTGCCGCCCTTGAATCCGAGATTGATCGCCTGAGTCGGATGCAGAAGACCGGGCCTAACTCGGACGATCTGGAGCTCGTCATCGGTTTTGTCCAGGGCCTGAGCTGGATGCTTGAAACCCATGTTCGCGTGCAGGCTGAGTATGACCAGAATGTGATCAATGATTTCGCCGCAGTACTCCTGTATGAGTCCGAGCGATTGCACCCCCATGTTCCGCATCGCGACAGCATTGCGATGACACTGCGCTTGATGGCCCATAGCCTGACGGATTCGAGAGCGGAGTCCGGCGCGTTCCTTCGCGGCATGCCTGCGCCAGGTCAGTCACACCACTGATGCTGTGGTCCACCCGGACCCTGTCAGAAAGCAGAAGCACATGGCTTGCCGATCAACTCGCGAGCATGTTGCATATCTGTCACTTTTGTAATTCTTGATTTTCAACTAGCATCATGAAGTGCCGCCCTCCAATCGTCGGGGACGGTGGTTGTCGTATCGACACTGCCCGGGACTTCGTGACGCACCATGCTCCATCTTTCGGCGGCCTATCTCGTTATTCCGTTTGCCCTGCTGGCAGTAATGATGCTCGTGGCGGCGCACTACTGGCGCAACGCCAGACAGGCAAGAGCCGAGGTGGCAGAACTCCAGGCGGCGCAGGCCCTTTTTCAGTCGTTGCTGGACTCCTCGCCCAATCCGGTCCTGGTGGTGAGCCACGAGCACCGCATCCTCAAGGTCAGCGAACCTTACGCAATGCTGTGCGGCGTCAGTACCGACGATCTCGTCGGGAAACCATTGGTCCACAGTCACACAACAAGCCGCTTCCGTGATCTGGGTGGTCTGCTGGAACTCACCCTGCTCAGAATGGACGCCGACAATCGCTCCGATCTCATCACCCTCGGAATTCCGGAGCAATCCGTACGCACATTCAAGGTAACCGCTAAACAATGCGGCTCTGAAGATGGCGCGTTCTCGGGTATCGCGATAATACTGACGGATATCAGCGAACAGGTGGCAGCGCAGCATCGCGTCGATCAGACTTCCGCAGCCATGGCCGATATCACCGGAGCGCTGTCAGTAACATTCTTTCAATTGCGCCGCGAGTCAAACGGACATATTTGGTTTCCCTGGGTGGAGGGGCTCCAAAGTACCCTGTTCAGTTGGACTGCCGAGACACTGATGCGCGAAGGTGGCGGCGTTTTCCCCAACCTCGATGATTCTGAGAAAGAACGGATGATTGCCGAAGTGGAGCAATCCATCTCCGCCCAGAAGCCGATGGATGTCACACTGCTAGTCAAAACAGACAATCGCTGGGCGCATATCGCCACCGGCAACCCAAGAAACGGGGCCGACGGCGCAACAGTCTGGTATGGCTATGGGATGGACGTCACCGACATGCAGCGCTATAACACGCTGCTAGCGACCGCCCGCCGCGAGGCTGAAGCTGCCACTCAAGCCAAGTCCCGTTTCCTGGCCGCAATGAGTCATGAAATTCGCACGCCGCTGGCCACGGTCATTGCCTCGCTGGACCTGCTGCGCGAAAGCGAACTCTCCGCCCGCCAGCGCGAAGAACTGGATCTGGCCGATCATTCGGCCAAGCTTCTCCTTGAGATTCTCGGCGATATCCTTGATTTTTCGCGGATCGAAGCAGGAGAGATGAAGCTTGAACAGGCGCCGATTGACCTGCGACTGATCATCGAGGATGTTCTGCGCATCCAGGCGCGCCA
The DNA here is from genome assembly GCF_002335265.1 of Cupriavidus sp. UBA2010. NCBI lineage: Bacteria > Pseudomonadati > Pseudomonadota > Betaproteobacteria > Burkholderiales > Burkholderiaceae > Cupriavidus > Cupriavidus sp. UBA2010. The sequence goes on along the minus strand of NZ_DDCI01000017.1, from coordinate 243,361 downwards.
GGTCCTGGAAAAAGGCGTGGTACTCGAGTACTACGCTGAATCTGGCGTAGCCGAAACACTCCTCGGCGATGCGGTAAGACTAAGACAGATCGTGCTCAACCTCGTCGGCAACGCGGCGAAGTTCACCCTTCAGGGCAGCATAGTCGTTCGCCTGACATTGATCGCCGATCATCCCGCGACACAGACGTTCCGCATCGAGGTCAGCGACACCGGCATCGGCATACCGGCGGAGAAGCAATCCGCGCTCTTCAAGGCTTTCGTTCAGGCTGACCTATCGACAACGCGACGTTTCGGGGGCAGCGGGCTGGGATTGTCAATCTGCTCTCGGCTGGCGCAGGCAATGGGCGGCACCATCTCTTTGTCGAGCATCCCCGGTGAAGGCAGCACGTTCCGTGTTGAGCTAACGCTGCCTGTCGTCGAACGTCGCACACAAATTGCCGAGCTTGAAGGCAAGCGCGTGGCGATCGACGTATCGCGCGCGGGCGACGCGGCGGTATTTCGCGAACATGCGGTGGCACTCGGCATGGAGCTTGCCTCCCTCGATGCTCCATCCCCCCCGGATATCGCGGTGGCCGATGATGCCGCCGCAGACAAGCTGCCTGCCGGGGTATCCGCCATACGCTACGGCAGGAATGAAGGCGGCCTTTCCGGCCCGCCAATCTGGTGGAGCGAGTTTCGCGCGGCATGCATCGCCATAGTCCAACGCGATGGGCACCCCATTCGCACTCAAGATCAGGACGCCCCGCTTTCTTCAGGTTCGCTGGCAGGACTCACAACCTTGCCGATACTGGTCGCCGAAGATCACGGGCCGTTTCAGATCGTCATCCGCAGGCAGATTGAGAAGCTTGGGCTGACCTGCGAAGTGGTGTCAGATGGAAGGGAGGCCCTGGCCGCACTTCACGAAAAGCGATACGGGATGATTCTGACCGACTGCCACATGCCCTACATGGATGGCTACGAACTCACCAGTGCAATCCGCGCATCCGAAGCGGGCCAGGCGCAGCGGCTGCCCGTCGTAGCCTTGAGCGCCGATGCCTCAGATGAACAAAGGAAGCGCGGCCGTGACGCTGGCATGGATGATTTCCTGCTCAAGCCGCTCAAGCTCCCGGAGCTACGCACTTGCATCGAGCGGTGGGTGCTTCGGTGATTCCCGTTCGGTGGCCTAAGGGATAGCCTGCCCCGGCCCCAGCGTGCGAGCGGCGCCCTCCATTGCCCGACACTCCACCATGTCGGGACGCCGCACTCGGACGCTGTCATTCGAAGATTCCGCTCTACCAGCAAGTAGAGGTTCGCACTGGCATCGGCACCAGCGACAATGGCCGCAACCAGCCGGCCTTTGCGCCCGAGGACGAGAGGGCGAACCGCGTTCTCGCACGGATTGTTCGAGATGAACCAAGGCTAGATCCCGACACCACGCCACCCTATTGAGTACTGCCGAACTCCCAATGTGGTGTTTGCTTCTCGGGGGTGCGATTGTCCCGGAGCACTGTCCCGCGAACTGGCAGGTTCAGCACCTGATTGCGGTACTTCGTGCCGACAAGCAAGGAACCATTGGCGAAGGGGCCAACGAATGCGTTATGTTCGACAACGGTGTCATCGTCCTCCACGATCATCCCCCAGTTTGCAGGACCACCGAACGTATTACCGCTGACATAATTGCCTCGGGCCTCGTCGAGTACAACGTCCATGTCGGCGTTCTTGTAGTAGGGGGTCCTGCCGCATTGCATGCTGCGCATATTCCGGCTCATGCGCGAACCTACCCAGACACCCACACGGCCGTCTATTTTGTTCCCCTGGATGCGATTGCCATTGGCCCCGTGCGCACGAGGTACTGACTCAGGATCTGTCAGACCGCGTTCCTGGCAGTTCCGGTAGAGGAACACGCCCCCCAGGCCGTTGCCAGAGATAGTCGATGCTTCGATGCGATTGTCAGCCGAAGCATCGATCGCGATGCCAGGTTGCATTGGCCTGGCACCATCCCATCCGCTTTGCAGGATTCGGGAGCGAACGATGGAGGTGCCGCTGGAATCGTGTTCAAGGTAGATTCCTGCGCCACTGACGCGCTGCACCGTAGTGTTATCGATGACAGTGCCAGTGGCATGATCATCGATGTAGATCCCCACTCCGCCGATATCCTCAATCGTGTTGCCGATCAGGTGGGTGCCGGAAGGCGTGCGGGAAACGTAGCGTTGCGGGTCGTCTCCACCGACGATCTCTCGCTTTTTGCCGTCCGGTACCGACCAGCCGATGCCAATGCCGAGCTTGGTAAAGCCGTGCACCCGGCAGTTTCGAATCTCTACGCCTTGCAGGCTTTCCCCCCTGGAGTCGATCAGAATGCCGGTTGCCCGCGAGTTGTCACCTTCCAGAGTTGCCCCATTGCAATCTACGCGGACAGGCCGGGTGATCTGCATTCCGCTGTGATAGATGCACTCCGCGCGTAATGTGACGTCCTTGTCCAGCGCGGGCAGTGTGCAGTCGTCGGCGAAAGCCAGACCGCTCGGAACAATTGTGGCGATAAGAATGGAACCGAATGTTCTTGATAGCGGGTGTTTCATGCGTTTTCCTTGCTGCTTCGGATGGCTTCAATGGATGTAATGGCCTGATCGATATTGCCGAACGGAATATTCTTCAATGAATCAAGGGGAAGATCCCACCAGCGCGTCTTGAGCAAGCGCGACACTTTGTCTTCATCAAAGCGAAGTCGGATTCGCCGCGCTGGAACGCCTCCGACGATTTCATAAGGGGCGACATCCTTCGTCACCACGGCACCAGCGCCCACAACTGCCCCATCTCCAATCTTGACGCCGGCCACTATTACGCAGTTGGTCCCGAGCCAAACGTCGTTGCCAACTGTGGTGGGCTCGTGAAAGCGCCACTTCTCGGTCTGCAAGGCTGGATAGCCCTGCACGCGATTGAAAAGCGCTGGCGAGAATTGGAAAGGGTGCGAACTCAGGAATTCCACGGGATGGCGTGCCGCCCCGATCTGCACGTTACGCCCGATCGAGCAGAATTTGCCGATGCGGACGTGGGGAAAGACGACAGCACCTACATTGACGTAGGTGAACCCGCCAATAAATGCCGGCGCATAGACCACTGCGCCATCTCCAATATCAATTGGGTCGTCGAAGCTCACCGCACTGCTGACTTGGGCTGTAGGAGCGATGCGGCCGCCGAGCTCGGCGCAGCGCTTACGGTTGTCGGCACGCTGTTGCTCAGCTTCGTTCTCTGTCGGCATGATTCTTCCTTTGTAAATGGCGGATCGGAGCCACTCGCGCATGGCTACCCCTCACTCAATGTGCAATCAGTCGGGCTACTGAGCGCAGTAGTGGCGAGTTTGCGTCGCGGAAGAAGGCATAAGGGTTCTGGCGAAACTTCCTGAGCTTTCTGGTTGTCGCCGATTCCCGCGAAACAACTGGGTTGTCCGGGATGAGCAGTTCCGTCGCCGGCGCTTTTTTAGGCGCCGATGCCGTCGCGGGCTTGCTGGCCGGCTTGACCGGTACAGCCGCAGCCTTCGGCAAAGGGCCAAGGATCCGGATCAGGCGCTCAATCCCTTCCTTCTCGACTTCAGGAACCAGCCAGGTATTTAGTGCCTTCAAGAAAAAGTCTTCGAGCGCGGCGTACTCGGGCAAGGAGAGATAGCTACCAGGCAGACTGTTGACCGTCTCGACAATCTGGGAGACGGTAAGGTCATCCAGGGTAAAGCCCTTGCGACCAAAGAAGGCCTTTCCAACCTGGATTGGCTTGATGCCCGCCAGGGCCGCTTCCAGCAACCCCTGTGAATTGACACCGATGACGAAATCCGCGGAGCCCAGCAGGTGTTCAAGAGAGTAGTCTTCGACAATACGCAGACGTTCCTCGTGGTCGGGGAACTCGGCTTCGATCAACTCGCGTGTCAGCGCCCGGCTGACATTCGCTTTCTTTTGCTCCCACGGATGGGCTTTGAAAACAATGTTCGCACTGGTATCGCGCAGCAAAGCGCGAATGCAGTTGCGATAAAAGGCGATGCTGTGGAAACCTGTTTCGCCGTGGTTAAGCAGGGAGAAATCATTGACGACCTGCCCCAGGATTACCACCTGCTTCTCGCCGTTCTGGAACAAGGGCTCACCGTCGTGCTCAGGCTGCTTGACATTCTTGTTGGAGCGCCTGTCTAGCCGCTCCATTAGCGCTGCGCGGTCGCCGCGACGCTTGCCGCCTTGCGTGGCGATCTCGATCGAGCCATACAGCCCCGGGGCGCCGAGCAGTGAGTCATTGGGCAGCGGGCTGTGGCGCGCCTCCAGGTAATAGTCTTGCCCTGTGAAGAAACTCTCGCAAACGTAGAGCTGCCCTTGACGGCGCTGCATGATGCACGAGAATGTCCGTGCATAGATGAGGCTGCCGGAGAAAACCAGGGCAATATTCATGGGAGGTAGGCTCCGCATGATCTCCAGCCACCGGTCCATCCAGTACCAGGTTGCAGCGAAGTTCTCCAACAGGGCGGCCCGGTCAGTCTGGTATAGCCGCGCCAGAAGGTCGTCGCCATCGACACCATAGTGCTCGGTATCCGTCCAGTGCGGCAACGGCGCCAGCCGGCTCATCAGTTCGGCTCTGGCGATCGAGAAAGCATTGAAGCCATTAATACTGAGCGCGCGCAACTGCGCCTCGCTCCAGTCGGCCATGCGCTCGAGATAGGGCGCAATCTCCTCGCGATCTTCGTAGTGGCCGAATGCGGTAAGCAGGCCTTCCGGGTGCTCGATCGCATGCATCTCGTAGCCTGCGCGGCGGAGATAGGTGATCAGGCTCTTGAAGTTCCGATCGGTGATGTGCAGACGATCTGCGATCAGGACGCGTTTTGCCATGTCAGGATATTTCCAAGAGTCTCGTTGAGTACCTCCCGATAGACGTCGACCACTCGGGAGGCGTGGATGGCCCAGGTAATGGCATTGCCGGCATTGCGCTTGGCACCTTCACGCAGGTCCGCACGGGAAGCTGGATCAAGAAGCCACGCAGAGATCTGCTCGGCATCGGACCCGGCGTCCATGGAAAGATGAAGCCCGTTTTCCCTGTCGACGACCATATCCTTGGCCATGCCAATCGGGTTACACAGCACAGGTACTGCGCCGCCAACGGCCTCCGGAATATTTGCGGGGCCGCCTTCGAACCAGGAGGACATCAGCAGGGCGTCCACGGTCCGGTAGGCAGAGGCGACTGTTTTGTAGGGCAAGGTCTCGTACGCGGTCACGTCGAAGCCGAACCGCTCCAGCACCGCGGCATCGTAGGTGCGGCCTTTGCCAATCAAAACGAATTCGAAACGGGCTGGATCGAGGCGCTGGGCAAGCTCGTAGATGTAGCCCTCGCCCTTGACCTTTCTCGGATAGCGACGCGAGAACACGCCTATCACCACACGGCCGTTCTTACCGCTACCGGTATTCTCACGGTAGGGTATGTCAGTGGCATCGCCACGCGCACGGATATACCTTGCGTGGTAACCATGGGGAATGACGACGGTATTGGTAATGCCCTCCGCCGCCAGGTAGTCCCGCTGTAGCGTATTGAGGCAGATCACGCGATTTGCCTCCCGGTAGCGGTCAGTAAAGTGCTGGACCGTGAGCGAAGGATCGTCGTCGCGCAGATCGTGGTGAACTGTGACCACACACGGGCCTGAGAGGCGGGATTCCAGATTTGGCCGGTGATAGTGCCGGATCATTCCGCCGAGCGTCGCACTGGCTGATGCCACGTGCTCGATACCGGGCGGCGCGAAGCTGCGGTAGTACGAGATGATGTCCGAGAAAATTCCGCTCGCGACATTGTTCGACATTACGTGGTTTACAAGGAGCATGTCAGAGACCTATTGCCACCTTCGCCGCGATGGCGATCTGGTAAAGAATAGAGAAAACGTCCTTGGCAAACTGCATCGTCTTGAAGTCCACCTTGGGCAGGATCATGATCTGGTCACCTGGCATCACGGTATCGTCCTGGCGCGCATCGATAAACGTGCCGTCAAGATGGGCAATGATGACGCGTGAACTGTCAGCGTTCTGCGTGTATCCGCCTGCCTGCTGAATGTAGCGCTGGACATTGGCACCAGGTTTGAATACGAACGAGTTCGGGAATAGGACTTCACCGCCAATCAACACCAGGTCGTTGCGAGTGGGGATCCTCAGTCGGTCACCGTTCTCCAGCAGCAGGGCGCTGCGTTCCTCGCCGTGGCCGATGACGGCTTGACCGGAGGGATCAATGTGGCGCGCGCGGTCCACCCATTGCAGAACCAGGGCAGCCTCACGCTGGCGCAGCTGGGATTCCTCGTTAGTTCCGGAACGTGCGGTCAGCACGCTGTTCTGCAACTGCGTGAGCGAGGTATCGAGCATCTTCGCCTGCCGATCCTTCACGCTCTGACGAAAGAGTTGCGTGCTCTCTGGCAGCGAGTTGGATGTCATCTCCACGCGACCAAGCAGGTCGCCCAGCTTGGTGCCATAAGGCACGACATACTCCTGCGGACCCAAGTGCTCGCCTTCCACCCGCACCGTAATCGTGCCGGGCCGTTTGTCAGCTGTGAACTCAACGAGATCGCCATTCGTCAGCGTGACATCTGGCGCATTGCTGAGTGGATAGTACTCAACGTCCTGCACCGTGCCCGATCCACGCGTGACGCGCACATTGGTAGAGGTGGCATCCGGCCGCGCAGCGGCTGCGATCTGGGCCAACGTGGTGGTGCCATTGAACTCAAAACGCTTGGCGCTCGCCGCCAGGCCGCCGACCATCACTGTGTTCTTCCGCTGGCCAACGAAGATCACGTCGCCATCTGTCAGGGGCGTACTCGGTAGGTCGCCATTCAACAAGAAGCGATAGAGATCGACTTTGTAGCGTATGGTGGCTCCACGCTTGACCTGTATGTCCAGAAAGGAACCCCGGTCCGGATCGACGCCACCGGCCATGTCCAGATAGCGCAGCACATTGTCGTTCCCCGTTCCTTCGTACATGCCGGGATGGCGGACGAAGCCGGAGACCAGCACGCGGACGGGCTGTGCCGAGGCGAGACTCGCGTAGATCGAAACATTGCTACTGAAGACCTTGCGCAACGCGCCGGTGACCGCCGCTTGCAGGTCGCGGTTGTGAATGCCAGCAACACGCATCGGTCCGCAATGAGGCAGGAAGATCATGCCCTGCGAATCGACGGTAAGTACGCTATCAAAGTCGAACCCGCCCCAGATCCTGACGCGCACGCCGTCACCGATGGCAACGGCGTAGTCAGGATTGAAGGTGGATGGCGCGCTGCGGGCGAATGCGCCGGTAAATAGCTGAGTGCCGAAGACCTCGCTCTTCTGGTTGGCATCGTAATCGACCAGCCGCTGGGCAGGGATATATGCCTGTGCACCGATGTTCGGCAACGGCGGCTGGATCTGACCGGTACCTGGCAAAGGCGTGCCGCCCGTGATCATCGGAGATTGCAGGCCGGAGATACTCGGTTGGCTGCTTTGCCAGGCAGGTGCCGCAGCACCTTGGCCAGTGGCGGCGTCAGTCGAGGGACTGCTGTCCGAGCCGGACGTTAGTCCGAGCAGTGCATTGGGCAGCATGGATAGCGGAACGTTGGACGTCTGCGCGTGCGCTGTCCATGAGAAGAGCAGAGACGCGGCGACGAGGCAGCAGGTAATTCGTTTCATATCAGGTCAGTCAATCGCGATGGTCGCGAATGATGGCGACAAGCAGGTGCAGGACGCCTGTTAGCATTGCGGCGGCCAGCAGAGAGAGAAGGATGTTGTAGATGCGCCGCGGCTCGAGGGGATAGACCGGGAGGTTGGCCGATTGCAGGACTGCAACGGATTTGATCTTGCGGGTCGACTCCACGCGCGCTGTCTCAAGTGCCACTAACGCCGTCTTGTACATATCGTCGGCCAACGCAGCCTCGGCCTCCAGGCGGCCCTGCTCTTCTGCCACAGCGTTAAGCCCACCACCGCGCTTGGCGGCCATGCGCTGGCGTTCGGCTTGTAGTTGGGATTTCACCGCGGCAATCTGGCTGTCGAGTTGCACGATGTCCGGCGCAGCGGGAGTCAGGTAGCCAGCCAACGCTGCGCGCTTGGTCATCAGGTCAGAGAGTTCGGCGTCCAGTCGACTCGCGATGGCCGAGACGCTTTCCACGGCATTGCCGGGCGACACCAGGCCATGCGCATCCTGATAGGCCAGAACGGCCTTGCGCGCCGCGACCATGCGGACACCCAACGCCGAGACTTGCTGCTCGATGTAAGAGACCTGGTCATGCGCGGTCTTGTGATCGAGCGCATTCATATACTTCTCGCCCTCGGTCACCATCTTCTGCGCGATCGCACGCGCCATTTCCGGGCTATAGGCCTGTGCGGTGATCGTCAGCACTTGTGCATAGTCGTCGTAGGTGACGTCGATGCGGGAAAGGTAGTAGCGCTGAAATCGTTCGTCTGGCGCGTCCATGGACCATAGCCGCGAGAGCAAATCGCGGCGCCTGTCGCTGAAGTGTTCGCGCAGATGCAAGTCCTTGTCCAACAGCTTCATCATATCGATGGAAAGCAGGTGGTCACGCAGCAGGAGCAGATCGCGATTGCCACCGGAGCCAGCCAGGAGCGATATCAGATCGGCCGAGCTTTGCTGCATGGCGTTGGTCTTCTGCAGGTAGATGTGGGCCTCAGAGACATAGCGGTCCGATGCGATCACGCCCCAGTACAGTCCAGAGATCAGACTGAACAATACGAAGGCGGCTAAAAGAGGGGAGCGGCGGGCCGCGCTGGCAACGCCGGACAACGTTTTCATGCGTTTATACTTTTCTTGTACTCGGAGAGGGCGTCTGCAATGTCGTCGAACCAATAGGCGGCGCCGTTGCTCATGAGGATTCCCTTCTCACAAAAATTCTTCAGCGTTCCCTCGTCGTGGCTGACCATGATCAGCCCCGCGGAGGCTATGAGATCCTCGAATGCCTTCTTCGACTTTTTCTTGAATTTCTCATCGCCAACGGCGATGAGCTCGTCGACGAGGTAGGTGTCGAATCGGAAAGCCAGTGAAAGAGCGAAGGCAAGCCGCGAGCGCATCCCGGACGAGTAGGTTTTCATTGGCGCGAAGAAGTAGTCGCCCAACTCGGAGAAGACATGCACGAAGTTCGTGCGCTCGGCGATCTCCTGGTCCGGCACGCCGTGGATGCGGAACACGAAGCGAGCGTTCTGCTCTCCGGAGAGCGCACCCTGGAAGCCTCCGCTCAGGCCAAGGGTCCATGAAAGCTTGCCGTCGCGGCGAATCTTGCCGCGGCTCGGATGATCCATCCCCCCGATCAGGTTAAGGAGGGTTGACTTGCCAGCGCCGTTGCGGCCAATCAGGCCGACGCGATCGCCTTGGCGGATACAGAGGTTGATATCCCGAAGCACCCAGTTGCGACTGTGATGTCCGCTGTAGCGCTTCCAGACCTGTCGTAGCTCGATCATCGCGACTCCAGTTCCCGCCGAAAGCGAACGTGCAACAGCAGGCCAAAAGTCACCAACGCAGCCGAGATCAGGCTTAGATAGGAAATGCTGATTCCCTCATAAGCGTGGTACGCCGGGAAGTATCCAATCCGCATGATTTCAAGCGCATGGACGATGGGGTTGTAGAGGAGCCAGCTTCTGTACGGCTCGGGCACGATGAAGATGGGGTACATCACGCCAGAGATGTAGAACAGCCACATTGAGACGATCTTCGCGATCTGCCCGATCTCTGGAACGATCGTGCTACCTGCGGAAAGAATGAGCGAGATTCCGGTTGAGAAAGCCCATAGCAGGAAGAAGCCAAGCATGACCAGCAGCGGGCTTGTCGGCTCCACGTCCATGCCATAGAGCCAGCACGCCAGGATTAATACGCCGCTGACGATGAAGTACACAAAGGCCTCGAGCAAGGACCGCACCAGCACCACATCGAACGCCTTCACCTGCCTGTAGTGAAAAAGGGCCCGATTCGATGTCACGGCGTCGATACCGCGCAGAGCGATACGACGGAACATGTAGTACGGAAGAATGCCGAGTCCGATGAAAAGCGGCGGGTTAGCGCCGGGGATCAGGCGATGCTGCAGGATGCCGTGCAGGATCATCAGAAAGGCGATGTGCTCGGCGGATTCCAGCAAGATCCAGAGCGAGCCCGCCCGCTCAAGCGATACACGCGTCACGGCTTCGCGCAAGAAAAGCGCGCGCCAGACTGTGAGCGTGACACGCAGCGGTGCGGGGATGGTCAGCGTCATCACCGACCTCGCGGAGAAATGAAGACCGCCCGTCGCAGGGGACACGAGAAGAAAAACAGAACAGCCATGGTCTTGCGTGGTGAAGTTCGTACAGCCCACCTGCCAGACCGACACCTGCACGGGACAGGCAATTCCGAGGACGACAGCGGTATCTGAAGTTGTTGATCGAGAAGAACCCTGCCGGGCACTCTCTACGCGCCCGGATCGCGGAAACTCAAGCGCTTCCCTGTGGTTGGAAGCCGAGAAGCGATCGGACATTGATTGGAACATTAGCGTTCCGACGCGCAGCACGCAGTGAGAAGTATCCGAAGATCATGAGGAAGACTCCTAATCACTGCAGTGGGGTCAGGCAGTCCGTGCGCACCCCAACGGGGTCCGACTGTGGACAGGGTGGATTCAGAGTTGGCGCGCGGGGGATTAGGAAGTTTCGGGGAATCTGAAGAACCTGCACTTCCTAGAATACCGTCAACCTTGTATTCCAAGACAGCCAACCACGACGAGTCGATTCAATTCATTCATCTGGACAAGCCGACCACAGCCCCTACGGTTGACGGCTCGTGGCTGTGCAACAAACTGCTGATGGCTACGATAAAAAACCTCTCCGTGCGTAACGGCGCACCTCTTGTTCTCTTTGGCGGCATCAATGTGCTGGAATCCCGCGACTTGGCAATGCAAGCCTGCGCCGCCTACGTGGACGTCACCTCCCGCCTGGGGATTCCTTACATCTTCAAGGCCAGCTTCGATAAGGCGAACCGCTCATCGATTCATTCCTATCGTGGGCCTGGACTGGAAGAAGGGCTGCGCATTCTCCAGGACGTAAAGGCCGCGTTCGATGTGCCCGTGCTTACAGATGTCCATGAGCCATGGCAAGCTGCCCCGGTCGCAGAGGTGGCTGACGTGCTGCAGCTTCCCGCCTTCCTGGCAAGGCAGACGGACCTCGTTGTATCGCTAGCTCGCACTGGCCGGCCCATCAATATCAAGAAGCCGCAGTTCATGAGCCCGACGCAGATTCAGCACATCGTCGAAAAATTCCGCGAGGCTGGCAACGATAACCTTCTGCTCTGTGACCGCGGTACGTGTTTCGGCTACGACAACCTCGTGGTCGATATGCTTGGCTTCAGCGTCATGCGCCGGGCGACAGGAGATCTCCCAATTGTCTTTGACGTGACACACAGTCTGCAGCAACGAGACGCCGGCAATGCGGCTTCTGGCGGGCGTCGGACTCAGGTGGTGGAACTCGCCCGTGCCGGCGTTGCCGTCGGCATTGCCGGTCTCTTTCTGGAAGCGCATCCCGACCCGGATCGAGCGCTATGCGATGGTCCGAGTGCACTGCCACTGAGCCAACTGGAGCCTTTCCTCACCCAGGTGAAGATGCTCGACGATGTTGTGAAATCGCTGCCGGCAATGGAGCTCGCCTGATGACACGGCAGGATGGCGAGAGCGTTGTCATCATCATTCCCGCGCGCTACGGCTCGACGCGCTTGCCTGGCAAGCCGCTGTTGGACATTGCCGGCAAGCCGATGATTCAGCACGTCTACGAGCGTGCCCGTTCGGTGCGCGGCGTAGGTGCCGTGGTGGTTGCCACGGATGACGCGCGCATCGAGTCGGCGGTGCTGGCATTCGGTGGGAGCTGTCTGATGACGGCCGCCGGGCACCAGTCTGGAACAGACCGCCTTTGCGAAGTCATGCGCATGGTGCACGCCGACCTCTACATCAACTTGCAGGGTGACGAGCCGCTGGTACGTCCTGCTGACATCGAGTTGCTGGCAAACCTGATGCTCGCCGATCCGACTTCCGACGTGGGCACGCTTTGCCATGAGTTCTCGCTGGAGGAAGCCCGCGACGAGAATGCCGTGAAGGTGGTGATGTCGAACGAAGGTGATGCCCTGTACTTCAGTCGCTCATTGATCCCCTTCCCTCGCGATGGCGCGTCTGCACGCTACTACAAGCATTCGGGTGTCTACGCGTTTCGGAAAAGGGTGCTCGAGGTCTACGGAAGCATGCCCCAGCCGATGGCGGAACAGGCAGAGCGCCTGGAGCAGTTGAGGCTGCTTGCGGCAGGTTTCCGCATACGGATGCAGGTGGTGCCACCCACCGGGACTGGTGTCGATACCCCCGCTTGCCTGGAGCGTGTCCGGGCCATTCTTGCTCCCGCTGTTTGACGGCAGCTGAAGACTTACAGACAAAAGGACAAACGGAACATGCCAGAGTCAATTTCCCTTGCAAAGCAAGTGGTAGCCACGGAAATCCGCGCGCTGGAGGCGATGAACGCACGCGTGAGCGAGGATTTTGGGCGCACCGTGAAGTGCATCCTCAACATGAAAGGCAGATTGGTCGTTGTCGGCATGGGGAAGTCCGGCCTGATTGGCCGGAAGATTGCGGCCACCATGGCGTCGACGGGCACCCCGGCTTTCTCCGTACACGCTGGAGAGGCCTTTCACGGGGACCTAGGCATGATTCGCCCGACTGACGTCGTGCTGATGATCTCCAACAGCGGCGAGACGGAGGAATTGGTGCGCTTGCTGCCGTTCCTCAAACATCAGAACAACTACGTCATCGCCATGACCGGTAAGCCTGCCTCGACGCTGGGGAAGTCGGCAGATACGATTCTCGACATTAGCGTCGAGCGTGAAGCATGCAACAACAACCTGGCGCCAACCAGTTCCACTACGGCCGCGCTGGTTATGGGAGACGCGCTGGCTGTCGTGCTGGCCTCCAAACGCGGATTTCAGCCGGAGGACTTCGCGCGGTTTCACCCTGGCGGCAGCCTCGGACGGAGCCTGCTTATGCGAGTGGCGGACGTCATGCATAAGGGTGCGCTGCCCGTATGCACCGCACAGACGTGCTTCAAGGACGTGGTCCATGTCGTCAATCGGGGTCGCATGGGGCTGGCCTTGGTCATGCAGGGAGACCGCTTGCTCGGCATCATTACCGACGGCGATATCCGCCGCGGATTCGACACCGTACATGACTATCGCTCCATCCTCGCGGAAGACTTGATGTCGACAAGGCCAAAGGCAATCTCGCCGGATGCGCGCGTTGGTGACGCGGAGGCGCTGTTGCGCCAGGAGAAGATTGGCGCATTGGTTGTGCAGGACATTGATGGTCGGGTCATCGGCATCTTCCAAATGCATAACGCGGAAGAGGCACCCGGCGTGCACTAGAGATCAGCATATCGATGACGGTTTGATTCCAGGTTTCGCTCAGGATTCGCATGGTATTCGCGGTGGTCACTCCGGGCCTGTGGCGCACGCCCGGGCTTCGCAGGTTTTTTCACGAGGGCGTCGCCTTTCGCCCCCGGCAACATGTCGATGCCGTGCTCGGCTGGGGCGATAAACCATCCAGCATCAAGGCCCGCGCGTGGGCCGCGCGGCGGCACTTGCCATTCCTGTCTGTGGAGGACGGCTTTCTGCGTTCCATTCATCCGGGACGGAGCAGACAGGGTCTTCTCTCGCTGGTGGTAGATGATCTGGGCATTTACTACGATGCTCGCCGTCCATCCCGCCTGGAGCAGTACATCGCGCAGGGAGACGCGTCGGCGGCCGAGCGGGATGCCGGTGCCCGGGCGATGCAGTTGGTGCTGCAGCACAGGCTTACCAAGTACAACCACATGGGCGAGCTGCACCTTCCCGCGAGCACGCCGGGCAAGCCTCGTGTGCTGGTCGTGGACCAGACGGAAGGCGATCTGTCTTTGTTACGTGGTGGTGCAAGCGCGGACACATTTGCGCGGATGATCGCGGCCGCGCTTGCCGAGCATCCGGATGCCGAGATATGGATCAAGACCCATCCGGACGTTCTCTCCGGCAGGCGGCGCGGGCATTACGAGCGATGGCAGTTGGATAGCCGCGTCCGCTTGCTGGCGCAGGAATGCTGCCCTCTCTCGCTGCTCGCGCAGATGGATCACGTCTACGTGGCAACTTCCCAAATGGGATTCGAAGCATTGATGCTCGGTAAGCCGGTGACCTGCTTTGGTCTGCCCTGGTATGCGGGCTGGGGCCTCACTCATGACGTACATCCGGAAGCGGCTCGCCTCGCACTGCGGCGTGGGAGGCAACGAAACGTAGTTGACCTATTCGTCGCCGCCTACATCCAATATACGCGCTACATTCATCCAGTCACGGGGCAGTCCGCATCGATCTTCGATGTCATCGATTGGCTGGCCCGCAACAAGGCAATCGGGCAGGAAGGAAAGGCGCCTACATACTGCGTCGGCATGTCGCTTTGGAAGCGGGCCACAGTCATGCCCTTCCTCTCAGCGAGCACGATCAGGAGCCTGCGCCACCTCAGTCCGGACAAGCTGAACCGGCTGCCTCAGGATACGACAATCGCCATCTGGGGCGATCGTCATGCTGGCTTGATAGCCCGCGCGCGGGCTCGTGGACTGACCGTTCTGCAGATGGAGGACGGGTTCGTGCGTTCTGCAGGGCTTGGCTCTGACCTCCATGCCCCACTTTCGCTTGCCGTCGATCCAGATGGCGTTCACTACGACCCAAAGTCGGCCAGCAAGCTGGAACAACTGCTCTCTACGCGCACAGTGAATCCGGACGATGCCGGGCGTGGCCGACGGCTACGCGAAACGCTTGTCCGCAATGGCATCGACAAATACAACCTTGGGCATTCGACTATTCCAGTCCTGCCCGCACAAGCGTTGGGAAAACGAATCATCCTGGTGATCGGGCAAGTCGAGGACGATGCCTCTGTCCGTAATGGCTCGACTCTGGTGAAGGGCAACGATGCCTTACTCGCCGCGACACGCCGTGCAAATCCGGATGCATGGGTGATTTACAAGAGTCATCCTGACGTCGAGGCTGGGAACCGCATTGGCTCGCTAAAGCCGGCCTCCGAGATACTGGCTGATCAGATCATCACTGAGGCTAGTCTCGGCGCCTGCTTGGTCCTGGCCGACGAGGTACATGTCATGACGTCACTGTCCGGCTTTGAGGCCCTATTGCGAGGGAAGGCCGTGCATTGCTATGGCGCGCCGTTCTACGCCGGCTGGGGCTTGACCACGGATCACTTTCCTTTGCCGCGCAGACAGCGGCGTCTGACGTTGGACGCGCTGGTGTTTGTCGCGCTGTGCCTGTATCCGCGCTACCGCTTGCCGGGTGTGGAGGGATTCTGCTCGGTGGAGGACGTCGTCGACTGGCTTGCGAGGCGCAAGCGTGCAAGGCTCGGTGCGACAAGCGAGTCCTGGCTCGTCAGGCAGGGGCGCAAGGCTGGCCATCTGGCCCGCTCCGTCCTGCAGCATGGCAGGTACGTCTGATTTCGATGAAAGGTCATGCATACGCGGCTGACGGTGTTGTCGGTCGGCTTGGCGTCTATGCCAGAGTCCTGCTTCTGCAAGGGCCTGTCGGGCCGTTCTTTGCTCAGCTGCGAGAAGACCTGACTCAGCAGGGGACTGAAGTCTGGAAGGTTAACCTCAACGGCGGGGATGACCTCTACTACTACGGTGAACGGCTGCTCCACTTTACGCAGCCGATGGTGGCCTGGAGCGACTGGTTGCGGAAACTGCTGATTCGGACGCGCGTGGAGGCCATCGTCGTTTTCGGAAGTTCACGGCGTCATCACAGGATCGCTGCCGGGATCGCTCAGGAACTCGGGCTCGACTTCTGGGCCTTCGAAGAAGGCTACCTTCGCCCTGACTTCATCACTCTGGAACTC
Organism: Cupriavidus sp. UBA2010; assembly: GCF_002335265.1. Classification (NCBI taxonomy): domain Bacteria; kingdom Pseudomonadati; phylum Pseudomonadota; class Betaproteobacteria; order Burkholderiales; family Burkholderiaceae; genus Cupriavidus; species Cupriavidus sp. UBA2010. The sequence continues at coordinate 227,499 of NZ_DDCI01000017.1, read as the reverse complement.
GGAGGGGTTAACGCCGATTCCCCGCTGGCCCGTATCCCTCTGGACACGGTACCGCTGCTTCCGGCGCCAGAGGGGCTACGTCAGTATCCCGGTGCCTATTGGAAGATGGCGCGACATGCCTTGCGCTACTTCGCGGCGGGATGGGCCGCGGCGGGACGCTACCCAGCCTACCGGCACCATAAGCCGTTCCGGCTGCGAGAACTGGTTTGCTGGATCCGGGCGGCTTACCGCAAGCCCTGGTACCGACTCCGCGAAAGACGCCAGGTGGCGCGGCTGCTTATGCCTGGGCATCCGCGGTTCTATCTGCTGGCTCTGCAGGTTTATAACGATAGCCAGATCCGCAGTCGCAGTCCGTGGCGTCGAATGGAGGACGTTATCGAATGGACCGTCTTCTCGTTCTCGAGATTCGCTCCGTCGGACTCGCTGCTGGTCATTAAGCATCACCCCATGGATAGGGGGCATCGTGACTATGCAGCAGCGATTGCTGCTATCAGCGATCGGTTCGCAGTGGCTGACAGGGTCGTATATGTCCATGATCCGCGTTTGCCGTCTCTGTTGCGACGTAGCAGCGGGGTGGTCACAGTTAATTCGACCATGGGAGTACAAGCTCTGCACCACGGCGTCCCCGTCATGACTCTCGGCCGTTCCTTCTACGGGCACACCCGCATGACCTGGCAAGGAACGCTCGACGAATTTTGGACGTTCGCCCAACCGGCGAACCGGCTGGACTGGATCCGCTGGAAGCACTATGTCATTCACCAGTCCCAAGTCAACGCGTCCTTCTACACCGGAGGAAAGACCGTGCCCAATCAAGGGATGCGCGGCATTCGCTGCGCCGCAAGGGCTCTCGTCGAAATGACCGGTCGCCTGCTGCGAGCCTCGATCCACGGAATACAACGCTTCGGGGCGATCGCGAGCAGGCTGGTCACGGGCGCCGAACCGTTGCCGCAGAATCCCTTGCCGCGAAAACCATTCTCGGATTACGACTCGTAGCCCTGGATAAGGCGCTGTCAGGTTTTCCAGCGGGAGAGGCCCAATAAGACTGATGCCAAAGCTGCATGAACCAGCGCAGCCGGCATGCGATGGCGTTAGCAACGGACTGAGCATCACCTCCTCTGGGCAATTGCAACTTCAAGACGCCATCGCCACACAAACTCATGACGCTGGCTTTGGCGTTCTCGCATGAACTCGTCCACAAGCAATCAGAAATCCCTCGCAAAAAAAATGAAATTTCCTTGACCTCAATTCCGTCTCCGCATGAAAAATGGAGGACAAGGGATGTTGTCCGTTGGTTATCCCTCGTGTTGATACTGCTTTGACCCCAGTATTCGCACTTCCCCGTATGGCCGCTTCCTCCCGGAGCGGCTTTTTTTTTGGAAGTAGGCCAGACGCTCTCGTCATGCCGAGACCAGACGCTGACGCACAGTTGTCAGCAGGCATACTTCCGTGCGATGACATGGACGAGGCAAGCGCACCGATGCTGGCCAGGCTATCCAAGAATTTTCACTGAAGCCAATCTGAAGCAGCGTACGCCAGAAACCAGGAAAATCAGCGATCATGACGTAAGAGTCGAGCTTTCCTCTCGCCTCTGATTGGACCGGTCCCTGCTCACCTTCACGGACCTATCTGGTGCGCCTGCTCTCCTGAGCAGGCGCATGCCGGATCCACGGCTGAGTCATCCCTCGTACAGCCGATTGCACCATTCGACACCTCGCGCGTCATTCCCCTCTCTGATTTGCCGACTTCCCGGTGGAGTTGTATCTACCGCAAGCAGTGGTGCTCGCCATCGCACTCTCGCGATGATCCGTCAGCCGATCGTCACGCACCAATACGATTAGCTGGCTTGTGACAAATTGTGATAGCTAGATCTCTATTCGGAAATTTCAGATCTAGAATTCGGAATATTCCGAGTCATTAATGCTTATCCGCATGGTTCGGATCAGAACGACCGCTACCACGCCGGGGGCATTTCATGCGCGAACCGCCATAGATTTCCAATCAGTCTGCATGACTACATGAAGGGCAACTAACGCGACACGCCATGGATGCCAGGCGAGTCGACGTGATGCCCGGATTTCTCGCAATTCACTATCGGAATAGCCATCATGCTTAACCTGTCGTCTCAGGTCGAGCGGGTATCGTGCGCCCGTATTTCCCTCGTCGCTTTCATACTTCCCGTATTCGTCACGCTTGCTACTGGATGCGCGGCAACAGCGGTATCGGCGGCCGAGACCAGCACAGAGCAGAACGCGGAACTGACCGCAGAAGTAAGCACGAACGCAGCGACCACGGATTTGGATGCGGATAAAGCAAGTCGCAGTTTCCAAAAGCAATTCTGGATCAATCCGGGATTCATCTCGCTGCATTTCACCAAAATTGAGGAACGCAATCCACTGAATCTCGGATTCGGGGCAGAGTGGCGCTTCAACGAAGACACCGGGATTATCGCCGGGACATACGTGAACAGCGTGCGGAAGCAATCCACCTATGGCGGCGTCAGCTGGCAACCGATCACCCTCGGCCCTACTCAGCTCGGCGCTGCCTTGGGTGTGATACGTGGATACCCCAAACTCAACCACGGTAGCTGGGTTCCGATGATTCTGCCGACACTCAGCTACGCCTATGGCAGGTTCGGGTTCAACCTTGTTCTCGTGCCGCCATTGGGAGACAAGAACGTCGGCTCCCTGTCGCTGCAACTGAAGTTCAAGGTATGGTGATCGGGGTCCACGCGAACGTCGCTGCATTATTTGTTTTCGCCAGATCGCCCTTTCCGAACCGAGCTTGTTGGGTTCAGCGCAGCATGGTTGCAATTAGGACAAGTACGTCAGCACATTGTGAATACTCCTGAATTCACCGTCAGTACTCATTCCTACAATGCAAGGCTCCATTCACCGAATGCGTTCCCTCATATGAGCTGCCTCAGGAGCACGGAATGACCACGAGAACCCATCAACGCAGCCTGTACGAGAGGGTTTTCCTGTATCTGAACCGGCGTCCGGGCCAACGCTTCGCTGCTTGTCAGCTGGCCAGGGCACTTAATGTGCGAACCATCATGATTCTGGATGCCATCGACATTCTCTCCGAACAGGGAAGAGTTGCTGCCGAACCGCTCACACCGGAACAGCTTGGATACTTTGTAGCACCAGCACAGACGAATCAATGCTCCACGTGCAGTAACGGGATCGACAAGAAGTAGATCCTTCACAGAAGGCGCACGCTGCAAGCGCAAAAAAAGACGCCCATCTTCGAGATGGGCGTAGCGGGAAAAGATCGTTGGGGTCAATTCAACGAATCTTCCAGCGGGTCGGGTAACCCGCCGGCAACGTCAAGTATCCGTTTTGGCAATGAGCGCATCAATCGGACACGTCCGGTTGATGCCATGGAAGAATCCGAATGCATTCCTCTGTTCGCCGATGAGCGCGGGCCCGACGATCTTCTTACTGCGACCGCCCTCACGTGGCGCCCCGACCCGCGCGCCACGCACATCGGCGCTGCGCAAATCCCGCTAATCCAATCATCAGTAGCGCGGCGGCACTCCACGGCGCAAATGCACCGCCACCTCCGCCACCTCCGCCACCTGCCCCATTGCCGTTGCTGTTGCCACCACCACCCCCGTTGCTGCTGCCGCCACCGCCGGTGGGGGGCGCCGGTGGCTGGGTTGTCGACGTCGCCGCCGAAGCTTTGGGCGCCGCTGCCAGCGCCGCGTCGGCATCAAGCAACCCCGCGCCACAATCGCCGACATTGTTGCCTGTTGCGCAGTACGTATTGGCGGGATGCGGACGCGCTGTTGCCTCCAGCACCGAAGTGACTAGCGCTGGGGTCAGCGCCGGATTCTGCGCCAGCATCATCGACACCACCCCTGACACGATGGGTGCGGCGAAACTTGTGCCTTGAGAGCCGACGACCGAATATGCTGTGGGCCCAGCCGCACCGCTGTTGCTCAGTGTGGCGATGTACGACATGCCGGCGGGTGACGCACATGTGGCAACGCCGCCCGACACGCTGAGCCTGGAGGTGCCACAGCCTCCGCCTGGCGCGCTGATTGCCACCTCCGGCCCGACATTGGCATAGCTCGCGTTCTCCCCGTCGTTGGCGTGTGCCGTTACCGCGATCACGCCAGTGCAATCGGCCGGGGACTCGACGGCGCCCGAGGAGTTGCCCGCCGCCGCCACCACGATCACGCCAGCGGCATTCAGATCGTTGATGGCCTGTTGCTCGAAGCTCGAGCACGTTCCTCCACCAAGGCTGATGTTGACCACGCGTGCGGGTGTAGGATTTGGCGGCACGTTGGGCACGCTAAGCCCGCCTGCCCAGCGCATGCCGTCGATAGTGTCGGAAAGCAAGGCACCACAGCGGCCGGATACCCTTACTGGTTGAATACGCGCATTCCAGTCGACCCCAGCAATACCTTGCCCATTGTTGGTGATTGCGCCGATGACGCTTGCCACGCGCGTGCCGTGCCAGGTGCTATTGGATGCGCCGCTACCGTCCGGGCAGGTGGTGCCGCTCGGCACGTAGTCCCCCGGATCGGTCGGGTCGGCATCGCGGCCGTCTCCGTCCTGCGATACGTCAGTGGGCGTGATGAAGTCGTATCCCGCAACGAGTCGCCCGGCAAGGTCTGGATGCGGCAGGTAGCCAGTGTCAACGACTGCCACCACGACGCGGCTCGCGCCACGCGAGCGATCCCATGCGCGCGGCAGGTTGACGCCACCGGCCGAGTTAGCTGGTGCGCCCATGTAGGGCAACTGATAGCTGAAATCCGGATCGTTAGGAACGGTGTCGTGTAGCCGCAGCCACCGGTCCGGTACGGCATCGGCAACGCGTGGGTCATTTCGCAAGCGCTTCGCAACGGCCTCAGGGCCTTCGCCACGGCTGTCCTGGATTGCCAGCAATTGCATCGTTCCGCTCATCGGGCGCTTGACGGCGATGCCGAGCCCGGTATTCGATTCGACGCGGCGTATGCGTGCGGTGTCTCCTGCGGCATCGATCGTGGTACTACCATCGCGCCAACGCACGATGTAGTTGCCGGTGTAGGTCGCAACGCTCGCGCCAGCGGCTGCCGGAAAGGCAACGCCAGACAGTGCGACGCCAGCGACAATCATCAGGGCGAGCTGGAGCGATCGGGGGCAAGCCTTTGACAAGGTGAGCGGCATCTGGATTCCTGTGTGGGGACGCGATGCCGGTTAATCTTTACGCGAATACGACGCACGGCATCGCATCACCTTACACAGCCGCCCCCGCGCCTCACACCGGGCGTTTCTGAATCAAGATACGGAAACTTCCTCGCCGGGGATCGTGACATGCCATCAATGGGAGGAACTGGCGCGGAGATGCGCGCATTGTCGGCATGAAAAGACCGCCCAGCGAACACTGGGCGGGGAAGGGGAGTTGCGGCGCCAATTGGGGAACTGGCGAAACCGCGTCTTGAACATATCAGACCGGAAGTTTCTGGCCGATTTCAACGAGATTACATTTTCGTCAATCGCAAGGGGAAGGCATGCCCCGGAACTCACCAAACATCACTCCATCTTCAATCCCACCGCCTTCGTGACGGACTGATAGGTCGGCCAGGAAGCGGCGATAAATTGCCGCAGCGCATCACCGGTCAGGGGCGTATCCTGGCTGCCGAGTTGTTCCCGAACGTTCCTGACCGCCTCCGATTCCGTCATCGACTGCCGCACGAGCATCGCCAGGCGGTCGACCACGTCCTTGGGCAACCCGGCGGGACCGAGCAGCATGTTGCACTCCGCCAGGTTCGCGAAGATCGGATCGTTGATGCCTTCATCCACCCAGGTCGGCACGCCCGGCAGCTTTGGGGAGCGCGGACCGGAGATGATCAGCAGCGGCTTGAGGCCACCTGCGGCCAGACCGCCTGACATGCCCAGCAATGATCCGGCGCCGATGTCGATATGACCAGCCAGCAGGTCACCGATCATCGCGCCGGTGCCCTTGTAATTGATGATGTCGAGTTGGGCGCCGGTCAGCTTCTTCAGTTGGGTGACCATCAACTGCCATCCCGAGCCGATGCCATAGTTGCCCACGCTGACCGGCCGCTTCTTCGCCAGCGCGATCAGCTCCTTGAACGAGTTCGCCTGCAATCCTTTCGTGGCGACCATCACACCCACGCCAGTGCTGATGGATGCCACGGGCGTGAGATCGCGCGATGGGTCGATCGGCGGCTTCTTCAGCAGCACAGGTGCCTGCGCCAGTTGACTGTGCAGGGTGCACAACAGCGTGTAGCCGTCTGGCTTGGATCGCGCCACGGCTTCAGCAGCGATCATGCCGATGCCGCCGGGCTTGTTCTCCACGACAACCGGCACATTCAGCCTGGATGAGAAAAACTCCGCAAACGCACGCGACGTGCTGTCGTTTGAGGAGCCGGGCGCTTGCGCGGCGATGATGCGAATTGGGCGCGAGGGCCAGTTTTCGGCGAACGCACGATTCGGCGATAGCCATGGCAGTGCCGCCGAGGCAGCGGCGGCACCCAGCAGCCGGCGCCGCCGCTCATCGACGACATGTGTGTGCACGCGACTGTCTGCGCGAGATGGAGTGTGCATGGATGGTCTCCCTGAAACGTCAGCAACTTCAGGTAGGCGCCGGTAGCGATAGGTGGACGACACACCGGCGCTCCTGTCGGCCACGGCGATCTGCCACGGCCGGGCGGAGATGCGGCCGGCTACATGCCGATCAGGTCCGCGCGTTGCACGAGGTTCCTGACGATGCGAACCGAAGCGATGTCGATCATCTTGCCTTCGTACTGAACCGCGCCCAGTCCCTGCGCCAGGGCCTCTTCGTAGGCACGCATCATGTCGCGAGCGCGCGCGACGTCGTCGGCGATCGGGGAGAACACCTCTTGCGCTAGCGCCACCTGTGAGGGATGGATCGCCCACTTGCCCACCATGCCAAGGATCATGGCCCGGCGTGCTTCCTCCCGATATGTTTCGGGGCTGCGGAAATCAGCAAACGGACCGTCGACGGCGTCCAGCTTGTTCGCGCGCGCGGCGATGGTCAGCCGCTGGCGCTGGTAGTGCCAGATATCGCCGGGATAACCGCCGCTGCCACCGATATCGCGCATGGACACACCCTGGCTGGCCGAGTAGTCGCCCATGCCGAAGATCAGGCATTCCAGCCGGGGCGTGGAAGCTGCGATGGCCTCCACGTTCATCATCGCTTCCACCTCTTCGATCAGCACATCGATGCCAATACGGTGCGGCAGCCCAAGTTTCTTTTCCATCATCGACAGCAGCTTGTCGACGAACTGCACATCGGCGGCGGACATCGCCTTGGGCAGCATGATCACGTCGAGATTGCGGCCGGCGCCTTCCACAACTTCGATGATGTCCTCGTAGGCGTACTCGGTGGTCAGGTCGTTGACCCGCACACAACGCGTGGTACGGCCCCAGTCGAGACCATTGAGCGCATCAATGATCTTGCGCCGGGCCGGACGCTTTTCGCTCGGCGCCACCGCGTCCTCCAGGTCGAGAAAGACGAAGTCCACGCCCATTGCGGCGGCCTTCGTCATCATCTTCTCGCTCGAGCCCGGCACGGATAGCTGGCAGCGGCGGAGCCGCTTGGTTCGTTCCTGCATGATGAGTGTCTCCTGCTAGTGGTAATAGTTTTGTCTTGCGTACCTACTGCACCACGCCGCCCGCACGCAGCGTGGCGATCTCTCCGGTATCGAAGCCGAGGTCGGCGAGCGTGCGGTCGGTGTGCTCGCCGATCATGGGCGCGCGACGCCGCACGCCGCCCGGCGTCTTGCTCATGCGAACCGGACTGCCGGCGATGGTCAGCCCACGTGTCGCGCCTGGCTGGTCGACCTCGACCAACATCTCTCGGGTGCGGAAGTGCGAGTCGTCGAAGATGTCCGCGGCATCGAAGACCGGGCCGAACGGCACATCCCCTCCAAGCAAGTCCGCGAGTGCATGCTTGGTATGAAGTCGCGTCCAGTCGCCGACGGCCTGCTCCACCTCCTGCCGATGCGACACGCGCAGTTCGTTGCTGGAGAACCTGGGATCATCGGCCCATGCGGGATTACCCATCCGCTCCACCAGGAGCTTCCAGAAACGATCGTTTGGGACGCCCAGGCTCACATGGCCGTCGCTGGCGGGAAAGATGCCGAACGGACAGAGCAATGGGTGACCATTGCCCTCCGGCCCGGGTACCTTTCCTGTGACGCTGAACTGGAACACCATGCGTTCGCACACGGCCAGCACGGCATCGGTCATCGCCACATCGACGAACTGGCCACGCCCGGTGCGCTGGGCGTGCCAGCATGCGGCGGTGATGCCGTAGGCCAGGAACATCGCGGGCACGATGTCGCCAACTCCCGGGCCAATCTTGGTGGGTGGCCCGCCACGCTGCGGACCTGTGATACCCATGATGCCGCCCATCGCCTGCGCCACCGGGTCATAGGCCGGCCATCCGGAATAGGCACTCTCACCGCTGCGCGGATCGCCGAAGCCACGGAGTGCCGCGTAGACCAGCCTTGGGTTCTCCCGGGCCAGACGCTCGTAGCCCAAACCGAAGCGCTCCATTACGCCGGCGCGGTAGTTCTCGACCAGCACGTCCGCGCTGCGCACCAGGCGCAGCAATGTCTCGCGCCCCGCCGGTTGCTTCAGATCGAGCACCAGCGATTCCTTGTTGCGGTTGATGGAACCGAAGTAGGCACCAAACCCACCCGATTCCATTTTCACCGCGCCGTCGAGGTGTGGACCATTGCGCCGGGTGTTGTCGCCGCCCGGCGGCTCGATCTTGATGACGCGCGCGCCCTGGTCGGCCAGCATCATCGAGCAATATGGACCAGCCAGCATCTGCGTCAGGTCCAGCACAAGCAGGCCGTTGAGTGCTCCAGTCGCGCCGGACTCGCCACTCATTTCTCACCCCAGTGGCTCTTGCGTTTGATCAGCGCCTTTCGCTCGGTCTGCACGCACAGCTTGTCGTCCTGATTGATGCCGTAGTGACGAAAGTGAACGATGCCGGCGTCTTCGCGATCGGCAGCCTCCCGTCCGACCACCTCGGTGAACGCGTAGAGCGTGTCGCCGTGGAACACCGGATGCGACAGGCGGATCTTGTCCAGCGTCAGTTCCATCAGGCAGTGCTCGGCGGTGTCCTGCGCGGCCAGGCCCAGCACCATCGACAGGTTGATCCCGCCGAATACCACGCGCTGCGTGAAGATGCCCCCGGCGCGCCGCATGGCGTCCTCGTTGAAATGTCCCTCTGCCGTGTTCATGACCATGTTGGTCAGCATGACGTTGTCCATCTCCGTCACCGTCTTGCCACGGGCATGGCGGATCAACATACCGGGCTCGAAGTGTTCGAAGTAACCATCTGGACTGGTGAGCGCCGCGAGCTTCATGCTGCCTCCTTTCCGTGTCGGACCTGACCGCTATAGGCGCGGCTGGCGATCATGGCTTCCACCTCCGATTTGCCGAGCAGGCTGTTTGCAATGATCCGCTGCTGGATCTCCGAAGTTCCCTCGAAGATCTTGGTCAGCCGCGCATCGCGCCAGTAACGCTCCACAGGGAACAGCTTCGTGTAACCCGCGCCACCGAAGATCTGTAGCGCGGTGGACGTCACGCGCTCGGCCATCTCGGAGGCAAAGTACTTCACCATCGACGCCTCCTTGTCGCAGCGCCGCCCACTGTCGATCTCGTTGCAGACGAAGTAGAGCAACTGCCGCGCGGCTTCGATTTCGGTGGCCATGGTGGCGATCTTGAAGCGGATGGCCTGGTACTCGGCGATCGGCATGCCGAACTGACGACGCTCCAGCGAATAGGCGATCGCGTCTTCCAGCGCCCCTTGCGCCAGCCCGATGGCCCGCGCAGCGGTGTGAGCGCGCGCGCCTTCAAGACCTTTCGCCATGATGAGGAATGCCTTGCCTTCTGGCCCCATCAGGTTACGTTTTGGCACGCGCACGCCATCAAGCGCGAGCTCGAAGGTCTTCCAGCCGAAGTACCCGATCTTCGGGATCGGAGAGCCGGTCATCCCCGGCGGAAAGCTTCCACGCGGTTTCTCGATCATGAAGCACGAGATCCCTTCCCAGCGCTTGTCGGGCGCCGGGGGTGCGGAGGTGCGCGCGAACAGGATCAGGTAGTCGGCGCCGTCGGCGAACGTGCACCAGTACTTGTTGCCCGTCAGAACCCACTCGTCGCCTTCCAGTACTGCGCGGCACGAGATCGAGGCCAGATCGGAGCCCGTGTCCGGCTCGGACAGCGCGCTGGCATTGAGGAACTCGCCGCGCACCACACGGGGCAGGTACGCTTTCCGCATGTCTTCCGGCATCGACTTCATGATCCACCCGCCCTGCGCCCGTGCGACGATCGATGCCACCGACATCCAGCCGCGCGACAGCTGCTCGCAGATCAGGCAGTACTCGAAGATGCCAAGCCCAAGGCCGCCGTAGGCCTCCGGAATGGTGATGCCGAAGTACCCCATCTCCGCGAGCTTGTCGCGCAGGGACATTGGAATCTCCGCATCCGGGCCGTCCAGCGCATTGGCCACCGGCAGCACTTCCTTCATCGTGAACTCACGCGCCGCATCGCGGATCATGCGGCGCTCTTCTGTCATGTATCCCAGACCATCTCCCGACATGCTTATCCCCTCATCCTGACCAGATTGGATCGTTTGAACTCGATGACTGTTTCGCCTTGCTGATTGGTGCCGTGCGTGTGCCATGTCACGATGCCGTAGCCGGGCCGATTGCTGGCGGGCCGGCGTGACACGACCTCCGAACTGGCGTAGAGCGTCTCGCCGGGATAGACCGGCTTGAGGTACGCCAGCTCATCCACGCCCAGAAATGGGCCACCGCCTTCGGACAGGTCTTCCACCGAGAGGCCGAAGACCGTGTTGAACACCAGCAGCGGATTGAGTGGCACGCCCGCATAACCGTTGGCCTGCGCCACCGCGTCATTGGTGTACTGCGGGTTGTAGTGCAACGTCAGCACCGAGAACATGGTGTTGTCCGCCGCCGTTACCGTACGGCCCCAGTGGTGCGCAAAGCGCAGGCCTGGTTCGAAGTCCTCGTAGCGGTTGCCGCGGACGCGTAGCTGGGCGTCCCGCCTCAGGCGTGCGACAACCGGGTCGACGGGGTTCTCAGTCGCGAGACCGGCTTTTGATTGAGTGGAGGTCATTGGATCGCCTCGAACAAGGGTTCAACGGAAGGGAGCCGGTCCAGCGACTCGATCGCGGACACCAGCTTTGCGAATTTCGCCGCGCCCACGCGCGGCACGACGATGGCGCGCGCCTTGTCGACCAGGAGTTGCCACTGCAATGCGAGATCGGTGGCCGGGACCGCGACGTTGGCTTGCGCGCGAATCGTGCGGCCGTCGCGCGTCACGATCTGCACGGTGGCAGCATTACGATCCGGGCCCTGCACCACCTCCAGCGCGATCCGCTTCCGTGCCTTGACGTAGCGCGGCGCGCACGCGGTTTCGGGTGAGTACAACGCGAGCGAAGCGGTGGGCGCACCATCCATGGCCAGCGCCGCGAGATGCTGGATCGCGAACTTGATCTCCAGGCCGGACTGCGGATTGGCGATGTCGCACACGCCGCGATGTGGGCCGGCCACGAAGATGGTCATTGCCTCCAGTGCATCCAGATCGATCTGATGCTCACGGCACGCGGCACGCACAGCCTCGATGGTCGAGTGCGTGAGGTAGCAGGAGGCATGGAACTTGAACAGCGTGCGTTCGATGGCCATGCTCGTCCGCCGTTCGAACGCATCCGGAAACACCGGTGCGGCATGCGACTGCGTGCTACCGAAGCCCTGCGAACATTCAATGCCGTTCGGATTGGCGGTAAAACCACGTGCTGCCAGCCGGGCGGCCATCACGCCGTTCATGGCCGCCTTGCCCGCGTGCAGCGGCTTGGCCATCGTGCCGAACATGCACTTGAGCCCCGCGGCCTGTGTCGCGGCCAGTCCCAGCGTGTGCGCCGTGGTGGTCGGATCCAATCCACTCAGCCTGGCACACGCTGCGGCCGCGCCTAGCGTGCCCGTTGTGCCGGTGGGATGCAGGCCCAGCTGATACTGTTCCGTGCCCACGATCTCACCAATCCTACTTTCCACTTCGTGCCCCACCACGAGCGCGCGCAGCAGGTCCTTGCCACTGGCGCGGGTGGCCTGCGCCATTGCCAGCGCCGCGGGCGCCACGGGTACGGTCGGGTGGCCATGCATCGCCGAAGCAACGTCATCGAAGTCGAGGGCGTGGCCGGCCGAGCCATTGATCAGCGCGGCCTGCGCCATCTCCGCGCGGCGCGAACTGCCCAGCAGCGCGCAAGGCAGTGCGGCCTGGCTGGCGTACTCTGCCGTGAGCATTTCCACGAGCGGCTCACTGGCAGCGGCGATGGTGACCGCGACCCAGTCGAGCATGGCATGTCGTGCCCACTCGAAAGCTGGCTCGCCGATCTCCGCATCGTCGACCGTGCTGATCCAGGTGGCCATTGCCTGGGTAAAGCCAGTGCCAGTGCCGCTGCCAGCAGTGGCTTTATCGATGGTGTTGTCAGTTTCCACTCGGAGGCGACCCGTGGTGGCGGGCGCTGGGTTGTTGTCGATGGGCTTGAGTATTGGCAATTGGCCGCGGGCGTGGCATCACATATGTGATGGTTCCGGATTGCGCCGATCCATCACATATGTGATGAGCCACGACAATCCCGCGGCGGAAACTTGCATCAGCGTTCGATTGCGATCGCAAGCCTGGTTGCGGCCTCCGTGTCATCCTTGATGCCTGCGCCGTTCTTCATCACTCACTACCCCATGACCATGAACACCACCACGCCTCGCCGCTCCGTGCTCTATGTGCCCGCGAGCAATCCACGCGCCATCGAGAAGGTCCGCAACCTGCCTTGCGATGTCATCGTGTTCGATCTGGAGGACGCCGTGGCGCCCGCCATGAAGGCCCAGGCCCGCGAGAACCTGATCGCCGCGTTCGCGGCGCAGCCATTTGCAGTGCACGAGACCGTGATTCGAGTGAATGCACTGGGAACGCCCGAATTCGACGCGGATCTTCGCGCGGCCGCCACGTGCCGCGCGGATGCCGTCTTGTTGCCGAAGGTCGACACCGGTGCAGATCTGGAGACATTCGCCACCGCGGTCGGCAAGCTTGTGGACGGCCCCGCGCCCCGGCTGTGGGCCATGATGGAGACCGCCTGCGCCATCCATCATGTCGACGACATTCTGCGTGCCGGCAAGGACAGCCGGGTCTCGCTCGCGTGCCTGGTCGTCGGTACCAACGACATCGCGAAGGAAACCGGCGTCTATCCCGGCGACAATCGCATGTATCTGGTGCCGTGGCTGATGTCCATCGTGCTCGCGGCCAAGCGATATGGCATCGAGGTGCTGGATGGCGTGTGGAACGACTTCGGCGACCGCGCGGGCTTCGACAACGAGGTGCTGCAGTCAGTGCGGATGGGTTTCGACGGCAAGACGCTGATCCACCCTTCGCAAGTCGAGCCCGCCAACCGGGCGTTCACGCCGTCAGACGCCGCGATTGCCGATGCGCGCGCGATCGTGGCCGCCTTCGCGCGTCCCGAACACGAAGCGGCGGGTGTCATCAATCTGGATGGACGCATGGTCGAGCGCCTGCATCTGGAACAGGCGACGCGACTACTGACCAAGCTGGATGCGATTCAGACACGCAGTCAGCAGTTGCCCGGCTAACTGGTTGATTCTTCCCGGACAGCGGCGCTCAGCAGTCCTGCGCCACCGCGAGCACGGCGGCCAGCAGCTTCTTGCGCCGCGCGTGCAGCCGCGCCACCGGGCCACCGGTGCCGATGCCGAGCCACTGTCCTCGTATCGGCGTCGCCACAAGCGTGGCGATCACGCCGGCCCCCGGGGAGGCAAGACTGGCCGATTCGTAGTACCCCTGCCGACGTGCCTGCTCGATGGCACGCATGATCTCGGCGGGCCGCACGGCTGACTCGCCAGCAGGAACCTCGGCATTGAATCGGCGCAGCATCCGTCCGATCTGTTCGTCTTCCATCCGGCTCATCAGCATGATGCCGATGGCGGTGCGATGCATCGGCCGGATGGTGCCGGACGATACCGACAGGCGGAGCCCCTGGCTGGATTCGATAACGGAGAGGTACTGCAGCATATTGCCGCTCTGGCGCCCCAGCAGCACCGTCTCGCCGGTCTCGCTCGATAGCCGCTGCATCGCGTCGTGGACGGAGGCGCCGGCGCCCTGCTTTCGCGTGGTCCATCCGCACATGAATGCCACCCGGACGGAGGGGCAGTAGCTGCGCATCTGCGCGTCGAACTCCATATAGCCGCGCGCCACCATCGTTCGCAGCAGCATGGAAACACTGGACTGGGGAACGCCAAGACGCTCGGCAATCTCGCCAACGCGCAGCGGCCGGCGCACGCGTTCAAACAACTCCAGCAGGTCGAACACACGATCCGCGGATTTGACCGTCCTGTTATCCATCTGAGCGCCCCGTGATATCAGCGAGGCGTCAAGTTTAAGCCCGGATCAGGGGTGATGGAACCGGGAAAACCAGACCGCGCCGGGTGCCTGCCGTCGGCACGAAATCGCAAGTTCGGCTAGCGGAGTGCGGTTCCTGATCCGCCCTCCGCGGGTCTTGCCACGCCATCAGTCAACATCAGTCAACGCAAGTCGGGGAAATCTTCTTCCCAGTATTCCCCGGGCATCCTCGACGACTGATCCTCGCGCTCCATCTCGCGGCGGCGGAGGTCAACGCGCCGGATCTTTCCGGAGATCGTCTTGGGTAGCTCGCTGAACTGCAGCCTGCGAATCCGCTTGTACGGGGCAAGCTTCTCTCTCGAAAAGCGGAATACTGCCCTGGCCAGTTCGGGGCCCGCCTCGTAGCCCTGGCGAACCGTGACATAGGCCTTTGGTACATACAGCTTCACCGGGTCTGGGCTCGGCACAACGGCGGCCTCGCCAATGGCTTCGTGTTCGATCAGGACGCTCTCCAGTTCGAATGGACTCAGCCGGTAGTCCGATGCCTTGAAGACATCGTCCGCACGACCCACGTAGACAAGGTACCCGTCGTCCCGGCGCATCGCGATATCGGACGTGTGATAGAAGCCATTGCGCATGGCTTCCGCAGTCGCCTTCTCGTTGTTCGAATAGCCCGCCATCAATCCAAGCGGGCGGCTGGCCAGCGAGAGGACGATCTCGCCTTCGTTTGCGAGATGATCATCCGGATCCACCAGATCGACACGGTACCCGGGAAGCGGCCTGCCCATCGAGCCGGGCACGACGGGCTGACCCGGCGGGTTGCCGATCTGGCAGGTAGTCTCGGTCTGCCCGAATCCGTCGCGAATGGTGATGCCCCACGCGCTCTGCACCCGCTCGATGATTTCCGGGTTGAGCGGTTCTCCTGCCCCGACGATCTCGCGCAGCTTTACCGCATACGAAGCCAATGGCTCCTGCACGAGCATTCGCCATACCGTGGGCGGGGCGCAGAGCGTGGTTACGTTGCGTTTCACGAGCACGTCCAGCGCATCCCTCGGAACAAAGCGGGCGAAGTTGTAGATGAAGACGCACGCCTGGGCATTCCAAGGCGCGAAGAAGCAACTCCATGCGTGCTTGGCCCATCCCGGGGAACTGATGTTCCAGTGGATGTCTCCGGGCTGCAGCCCAATCCAGTACATCGTCGACAAGTGGCCAACTGGATAGCTCTGATGCGTGTGTTCGACCAGCTTCGGTTTCGATGTCGTGCCCGACGTGAAATACAGGAGCAGCAGATCCGTCGCGCGAGTCACCCCGTCCGGGACGAAGGTTGGCGACGCCTGATACGCGTCGCCGATGTGATGCCACCCGGCGACACGCTCGCCCACCGCGATACGGGTGACACTCGCGTCAACGCCGTCGAATTTGCCCAGCTCCGCACCGTCAACCACGACGAACCGCGCCTCGCCGAGTTGCACGCGATCACGAACATCGTCGGGAGATAGCTGGGTCGTGGCAGGCAGCACGACGGCACCGAGCTTCATCGCCGCCAGCATGACGTCCCACAACTCGACCCGATTGGGCAGCATCAGGAGGAGCCGGTCGCCGCGCGAGACACCTACGCCACGCAGGTAGTTGGCCATGCGAGAAGACCGTTCCGACATCTCCCTGAAAGACAATGGCGCGCCCGCATCATCGGGGCTGTCCACAATCCAGAGTGCGGGATTGTCGTTTCCCCGAGCCATGACGTCGAAGTAATCGAGCGCCCAGTTGAATTCGCCGAGCTGCGGCCAGGCAAATTCCCCGTATGCGCGTTCGTAGTCCGCGCGATGTCGCAGCAGAAAATCCCGTGCGGCGACGAATGCCGCAGCTCCTGATGCCCCGTCTTTCATCCTTGTCTCCTGGTTGGCGCGGTAGAGCGCTCTCGAATGGACAACGAATTACCAATACATTGAACGGTGCGCGGCATTCCAGCCAACACCCAGCAGTACCCCGCCGCCACGCGTGGGCGACTGGCATGAAGTCGCGCTGCAACAACGTTGAAGTATAGGTTCGGGGGTTGGCGCTGGCAGCCGGGGAATACCAGCGTGTCTGGCGGGAATGAACTAGCCAGAACTTGCTTCGGCTTCCGACTGCGGTCGCGTCGATGAACTTGGCCCGGGATCCAGTCCAGGGATGCATTCTCTACTATGCGTCCGCCCCGGGGACGGCCGCTCTAGAGGAGCCAGCGCAACGGCTCGGCGACCACGTGGAACAATTGGGCAAGCACGGAAGTTACCTCGGTGTTCGAGACCTTTGCATAGGCAAAGATGATGACACTGGCGGATATGAGAGCGGCGCAAGCCGATTTGAGATTGTCACCCACAGCGCATCCTACGAATGTCAGGACGACGGCGCACTGCGCTTTGCCGCCCCGCCATCAACGCGGATTCGATAGCGGCATGGCAAGCATGCAGAGCGGGCTCTTGCCCAGGAACCCGGCAAGTATTGCCATTACTACGCTCGCTCGAATGGCAAGATCTGTGCGCTAGCAGCCAGAAGGCCGGAGCATGTTCGGTCTGAACACGTTCGGACAGTCGGAAACGGCACGACAAGCGGCAATGCCGCAGTGGGGCGAGTGTCGGCGAATCCGCTGCTTGATACCGGCCCTACCTATCGGACCGCAAACCCCGATCGAAAAAATCCCTTGTAATGAGATCGATTCCCATTTACTATCCGATCACTGTCTGACGCGCGGCGAGTCGCCGGGACCGGACAGTACAAGATTTCAGAGCGTCGTCTTCGGCTGAAACCAGGCTCGCGACGCCCGATACCGACTTTTGTGGGGACCGCTCCGAAACACGGAGCGTTTGGTAGTAGCCAGTTGCAGGAAGATCGGGAAAACAACCAGACCCCGTTTTCCCGATCGCGTCATCCAGCAACAAGCCAGGCCACCTTTTTATTCCGCGCGCCGTCCAGGCACGGCGCGCCGCCCGGGACGATGCAACACGCGCCGGACCGGGCGTCTTCCGCCTGACCTCTTCTTTCCCGTTCCATTCCAGGCCCTCGCCTGGTTCCATTGCACCGCCCGCTCGCGGGCGAGATCCGCATGATGACCTCCAACGTGAATGCCGATGTAGTCCCACTCAAGCGCGCTGGCCTGAGGGCCACGTCTCCGCGCATGCACGTGCTTGAAGTATTCCGCGCAAGCGAACGCCGCCACCTGAGCGCGGAAGACGTCTATCGGACCATGCTTGAACTGGGCATCGATGCCGGGCTGTCGACGGTCTATCGGGTGCTCAACCAGCTCGTGCAGGCGGACATCCTGTTACGCCACAGCTTTGAATCCGATCATGCTGTCTTCGAGCTCAACGAGGGCGGTCATCACGACCATCTGATCTGTCTGGAATGCGGCCGCGTCGAGGAGTTTCGTGACGAGGCGATCGAGCAACGCCAGAAACAGGTGGCGGCGCGCAATGATTTCGTGCTGCGCGAGCACATGCTGGTGCTGTATGGACTCTGCCCCGATTGCCAGCAGTCACGCATTGGAGCAGTGGAAGCAGACATCGGCGCGGGGCGCTGAAACCCCGGATGTTGCTTACAGAATAGCCAGTTTCCGTTACAAACACGCGCGAATGGTAATACGCCACATGGGTAGAGTTGAGGTGTAGCAACTCACGCCTTCTGGTGAAGGCTGAAGACCATGAACAACAAGCGTCCTCTCTACTTTTCGATTTTCCTCGCTGGCGCAGCCGCGCTCGCTGCCTCCGCCTCCGCAATGGCTCGCATCGATATCGGCGTCAGTCTCGGCGTGCCCGCGCCGGTGGTGGTCGCTCCCGCACCCGTCGTTGTAGCTCCCGCGCCCGTGGTGGTGGCACCCCCACCGCCCGCCTATATAGCGCCGCCCCCTCCGGTCGTCTACCGCCCTGGCCCGCCGGTCTATGTGGCGCCGGCAGTTGTCGTCGGCTGGCACGGGGATCGTTATTGGGACGGCCGCCGCTGGTATGACCGCCGCGAGTACCACGCCTGGCACCATCACGACGACTACTACCGCCGCTGATCCAGCGTGACGATCACGACCGGGCCGGCGCCGGCGCCACTGCCGGCGCGGCGGGTCGCAATACCAGCCAGACCGCCACGCCAATCAGCGCCATCCCGGCGGCGTGGGCCCATGACAGCGATTCCCCGAGGAACATCCAGCCCCAAACGATGCCGAACGGCGGGATCAGGAAGGTCACGGTCAGCGATTTGACCGGACCCAGGTCGGCAATCAGCCGGAAGTACAGCACGTAGGCGATCGCGGTACAGAACATCCCGACCGCGAGCATCGCCGCCCAGACGCCAGGGCCCGCAGCCGGCAGCGTGTTCTCTCGCCACAGCGCGACCGCGCTGAAAGGCAGCAGGAACAACGTTGCGCCCACCAGGCTGCCGGCAGCGACCAGGCGACTGTCCAGACCGCCTCGAGCAGTGATCCACCGGCGCGTCAGGAAGCCCGCCAGTCCGTAGCATGACGTTGCCACCAGGCAAGCCAGCGCGCCGAGCAACACCTCGTGCGAGAACACCACCGGCCCCGTCCGCGTCAGCACGCCGACACCCGCCAGCCCCATCAGGACACCAGCCGCCTTGGCACGCGTCAGCTTTTCGGCAAAGAACAGCGAGCCGATCAGCACCCCCATCAGCGGTGTCATCGCGTTAAAGATCGCCGAGTACCCGGCTGGCAACCAGAGCGCAGCGATGGCATACATCACGAAAGGAATGCCCGAGTTGATGATGCCGAGGATGATCACGGCACGCCACTTGCCCTGCATGTCCCATTTGAGCCCGAGCATCGGAAGGCAGGCGGCAAGCGTCACGGCACCGATCAGCACCCGGAAGAATGCCGTCGGCAGCGGCCCGAGCACGGGGGCACCAATGCGGATAAACAAGAAGCTGGCGCCCCAAATGGCCGACAGCAGTAGAAGACGGATCAGGTCAGCGGGTCTCATTGGTTTATGAAATGCAATGATCAAACCGAAAAACATCAGACCGTTGCTGATATGCGACAAAATCAGCACATTGGTCGATGCGGCGCGGAGCAACGGCTCCACGGGAAGGTATTAAAGCGCTGAAACTGGCAAGCAGCACGCTGGATTCGGACATTCCCCTGCTGGACGAGGGGATGTCTTTGCTGCGCCGCAAAATCATCGAAATCGCATCGTAAAGGGCAGAAATGCGGCGATTGTTGCGCTTCCGCCGCAAGTTACTTTCGATTTCCTTTCGTAATCACCCCTCAAATGTAGGGGGCACTAGCACAGGGCGTGACATCGCGTATTCGATTCCTTTAAAATCTGTACTGCGCCAGAGTTAATTGACCCCTCCGACGCATTCCCGACAAGCCGCCAGGCAATCCTGGCGGCTTCTTTTTTTGTCGCGACGAAAAGTTGTATCGTATGTCACAGCAGGGCCACATACAGCAACTGGCGTATGGTGCACGTTGCGTTCCCGCGTCAACCATCAGCCCCCTTACAGCGTTGCCAGCGACATGAAACGACAGTTCCTCGGCTTGCTCGCCCGCGTCTACGTCATGCAATTCGCCATGGAGGTGCCCGCCACCGTGGCGATGCTTGCGGAAATGCTCATGGATTACGGATTCCAGGTAGACATCGGCTCCGTACGACCTCTGCTGCGTGCGCTGCAGATGGAGGGTTATCTCGAAAGCGTCCTGCGCGACGGTATCGGGCGGGTTTACCTGCTCACCGAACTGGGGCGTGAAGAGTTGGCCACCAGCCGCACACGGATCGACGAGTTGTATCGCCGACTCCACAATCCCGTCGCCGAGACCGTCGCCATGGCACCGGCGACCGTTTCCCACACCTGATTCCTGATTCCCAAGCCACGCTTGAATGACGAAACCGGCACGCCGCGCCAGCGGCCTGCCGGTTTGTTTGTTTGGGTGGGATCGAACGTCTCAGCCACCGCGTATCCACCCGATGCGTGCGTAACGTTGCGTACCCGTTTCTGCGGACGCCCGCGGCGTGCCAGACGTCATGCCGCCATGTCAGGCCGCAAGCACGTCCGCATTGGCCAGACTGCTATCGCCACGCAGGATCTGACGCAGCGTATCCAGTCCAACCGGCTGGCTGAACAGGTAGCCCTGCACGGCATCGCACCCTTCGGCGCGCAGGAAATCGAACTGCGCTTTTGTCTCCACGCCCTCGGCCACCACCTGCAGATGCAACTGGCGCCCGAGCGCGACGATGGCCGCGGCCACCGCCCGGTCGTGTCCTGGCACGGCGAGATCATCGACAAACGACTTGTCGATCTTGAGCTTGCTGATTGGCAGGCGGGTCAGATAGCCCAGCCCGGAGTAGCCCGTACCGAAGTCGTCGATCGAAATCCCCACGCCCAGCTGGCGCACCTGCCGGAGCGTCTCGACGGTGGTCTCGCTGCCGTCGACGAGAATGCCCTCGGTCACCTCGATGGTCAGACTGGCGGCCGGCAGCCCGGAAGCGCGCAACGCCTGCGCGACGGCCGCCGGGAAACTTGCCTGACGCAATTGCAGCGGCGAAATATTGACCGCGACATCGATATCGCACCCCAGTTCCTGACGCACCGACTGGATATCCTGGCAAGCCTTGCCCAACGCCCACTCGCCAAGCTCGCTGACGAGCCCGCACTGCTCGGCGATCGGGATGAACTCAGACGGCTGCATCACGCCGCGCTCGGGGGTCTCCCAGGCGATCAGGGCCTCGACCCCGAGCAGCGCCAGCCTGGAAACGTCGACGATCGGCTGGTAGCGCAACCGGAACTCCCCCTTGGCCAGCGCGCGACGGAGCAACCCCTCGATCGTGAAGCGCGTCCGCGATGCCTCCGCCATCTCGCTGGCAAAACGCCGCAGTTGGGCGCGCCCGCCATGCTTGGCGGCATACATCGCCGCGTCGGCCGATTTCATCAGGTCCGTCAGCGAATTGCCATCCTGGGGAAAGATCGCCATGCCGAGCGAGGGCGTGACGCGAACATGTTCGCCCGCCAGTGGCAGGTCCTCGGACACGCGCGCAAGAATCTTGGCGGCCACCAGCTCGGCTTCGCCATCGAAGCGCAAGTCGCCAAGCGCCACGGCAAATTCGTCGCCGCCCATGCGCGCCACCACATCGCGGGGCCGCACCGCGCCGCGAATGCGGTCGGCAATGGTCCTCAGCAGGTCATCCCCCACGGGATGGCCGAGCGTTTCATTGATATGTTTGAAATGGTCGAGGTCAAGCAACAGCAGCGCCACACCGCTGCCACGACGGCGCGCTTCCGCGAGCAGTACTTCGCATCGCTCATGCAGTTCCGACCGGTTTGGCAGCCCCGTCAGCGCATCGTGCTTCGCCATGTGGCTGATATAGGCATCCGCGAGCGTCGCTTGCTTGCGCGCCTCCTGGCGCTCGCGCCGAAGACGGCCTGCGAGCCATCCCGCCAGCATGACAGCAGCCGTCGCGAGTAGCAGCGGAAGCCAGACGAGCGGTGACAGGAGCGGTTGCATGAACGAAGGAATGAAACAGCAGTGGAGGCGTTGTGGGCCCTTTCCCTGGCGAAGGACACCCGAAGAACACCGTGTCTGGCGCACTATACCTTGTGTGCCTGCGCCCGCACAGTAGCGGCCGGTTCGCTTCCGATGACAAGAGACGCATGGAACGCAGGCTGTCAAACCCGATTTCTCCGGGCTTTCATCATCAGGCGAACGTGATAACTTACGTTCGCCAGCAACCAGACATGCGCGACGCGCTGGCTCCAGCGAACTCACAGGCTTTCGATGCCACATCGACTCCGTGACACTCACATGCCCCGGTTACTGCCGTCGCTCAAGGTACGCATTGCGCTGATCACCACGGTGCTTGCCGCCATTCTCGGCGGAGGCATCGTCATCGGCTCGCTCTACTTCGCCCATCTCGATCTCGAAGACGCGCTGCAGAACCAGCAGGACTCCATCGTCAAGCTGTCGGTGGACCAGCTCGACACCGCGATGGACGACCGCATCGAGCTGCTCTCTCACCTGGCACCGCAACTGCGCGACACGCTCGCTTCCGCGCATGACCAGCCACACGATGCCGTACGGGCGGCGCTACAGCAGGCAATCGACCGCACGATACCGATGCCCGAGGCGTTCAATGCCGTGATGGTCGTCGACGCGGCTGGCACAGTCCTCACCATGGACGGCAAGCCCGTCGAAGTGGGTGACCGCGCCTACTTCCTTGAGGCCATTCGCACGCGCAATGTCGTGGTTGCCGCGCCGATCCGCTCCCGCGTCGGCGGCTATGTGGGTGTCCTGGTGGCGGTACCGGTGCTCTCGTCGTCCGGTGAGTTCCTGGGCGTCGCGGGGGGCTGGCTCAACCTTGCCAACTCGAACTTCCTGGTGGAAATCGCCAACAACCGGCTGGGCACCACGGGCTTCTACTGTCTGGTGTCGGCCGGCAGCGAACCCGTCTATGTCCAGCATCCGGACCCCACCATGGCGCGCAAGCCCGCCCGCGCCATTGGCGAGACCTGCGGCGTGGACGATCACAGCGCGCCACTGGAATTTCTCACGCCGACCCGACCCGTGATCGCCCGCCGGCTGATGGCAAGCACAGGCTGGGAACTCGTGGCCGTGATGCCGGCGCAGGAAGCCTACGCGCCGCTGCGCCAGATGCAGCGGCGATTCCTGATGATGTCGGCCATCGCCTTGTCGGTGGTGGCGCTGCTGATCTGGCTGGCGGTGCGTCAGTTACTGACGCCGCTTTCGCGCCTGCATCAGGTGGTGCAGGCGAGCGCGAACGACCTGGATGCATTTCAGCGCTTGCCAAAGCGACCGCACCGCGACGAGATCGGCGATGTCACCGGCGCCTTCATCCGCCTGATGCGTGACATGCGCCAGCGCGGACTGCAACTGGCACGCAGCGAACGGCGGTTGCGCGCGGTTACCGACACGCTCCCGGCACTGCTGGCCTTCATCGACAGCGACGAGCGCTACGTCTTCAACAACATCGCCTACGAACGAGTATTCGGTATGTCGCTGGATGAAATCCAGGGCAAGACCGTGCGCGAAGTGCTGGGCGAGGAACGCTACGCACGCGCCCAGCCCTTCCTGCAGCGCGCACTGCGGGGCGAGGAAGTCAGCTTCGAGGCCGAGTATCACTACCCGCATCATCACTGGATGGAAATGAACTATCGCCCGGAATGGGGCGAGGATGGCCGGCAGGTGGTGGGCGTACACATTCACGTGGAGGACATCACGCGGCGCAAGGTGGAGAATCTGCGGCTGTCGCATATCTCGCGAACGGACCACCTGACCCAACTCCAGAACCGCAACGCCTTCGAAAGCCATTTGCGGGACGCAATGACGCTGAGCCGTGCCGAGCAGCAACTGATGGCCCTGCTCTATCTGGACATGGATCGCTTCAAGGCCGTCAACGACATCCACGGCCATGCCACCGGCGATCTCCTGCTGCAGGCATTCGCGCTGCGTCTGCGGCGCTGTGTGCGCGAGAGCGATCATGTCGCGCGCATCGGCGGGGACGAATTCGCGGTGATTCTCGAGGACATCGGCACGCCAGCCACGGCGCAGCGAATTGCCAGCGCGATCCTGGAATCGGTCGGTCGGCACTTCTATTTCGATGGAATACTGGCCGACGTCGACGTGAGCATCGGCGTGGCGCTCTACAAGGGCACGCCGATCAGCGAGGAAACGCTGATGCGGCAGGCCGATGTGCTGCTGTATCGCGCCAAGGCCCTGGGCCGGGGCCGCTATGAAATCGGCCCTGCGGAACTGCTGGCAGACGCTGGGGCCTGACCCACTTTCGGCGCTGAAAGCCGCCTGACAGTGTCAGAATTGGCTGGCCGGTGACGCTAGCGCTGGAGCCAGAGCTGGGGCCGCTGCTCAGTGCTTCGTAGATTCGTCGGAAGCGTCCGACGCCTGGGGCGCATCCGCGTCGAACGGCACATGGCGGCCGTCCGCCGACTGGTAGCCGAGCTTCGCGTTCTCGCCCATCATCCTCTCGTAGGCCAGCATGGCCTCGGCCACGGCCTTAGACTCGCCCTTGAACACGACCACGTCGTTGCCGCAGTTCGGGCATTGACCGCCGAATACCGCGTCGATGCCGTGCAATCCCGGCGCCGGGATGGCATCGAAATTGGTGAACGACGTCTTGCAGGCCCCGCAGACCAGTTGTGCCGGCCGCAGTGCATCGACGCGCGCACGCGCCTGTTGTGCCCGTTCCTCGGGCGTTCCCCGCCGTTTTGCCTCACCCATGATGCTGTCCTTTCTGACTGCCTGTTTTCGTCTACCACTGCCTTCTGCGCGCTTCGTCGGCCAAACCCCAGTCAAAGGATTCATCCAGACTCCGCCAGCGCATGGCACGGGCGTGCCATTGTAGACCAGTACGCGTGTCCGGCACGACCACGATACGCCTGCTATTGTGGATAACGGTTGCCTACCACCTACCCCCCAAGGAGGACACCGATGATTCGACCCACCGTGCAGGAGAATTTCTCCCGTTACGCCGACTGTATCGCAGCCTGCAATGCCGCCGCCGCCGCATGCCTCAAGTGCGCGGCCGCTTGCCTGGAGGAGCCCGACACGAAGAAGATGACGCGCTGCATTGCGCTCGATATGGATTGCGCAGGCATCGCCAACCTGGCCGCGTCCTACATGCTGCGCAACAGCGAGTTCGCGCCTCTGGTCTGCGAAGACTGTGCCGAAGTGTGCAAGTGGTGCAAGGAGGAATGCGAGCGCTATGACCATTGGCATTGCCAGGAATGCGCCAAGGCCTGCGCCGCCTGCATGGAGATGTGCCTGAAGATGACTGCCTGAAGCGCCCCGTCCCAACCTGACCAGGCAACCGCCGCCGGCGTGCATCCATGCACGCACCGGCGGCAGGGACTTTGTTCCAGTACACGGCGGATATCACACCAGGCGGCTATTCTTGCAGATCGTACTCAGCACTTGCTGCGATCCCTTTCCTGAAGGAGTCCGTCCATGTCCGAGAAGTCGTCCGCCACCCGCATCGAGAAAGACAGCCTTGGAGACGTCGCCGTCCCAGAGGATCATCTCTGGGGTGCCCAGACCGAGCGATCGCGTCAGAATTTCCGAATCGGCAGCGAAAAAATGCCGCCGGCGTTGATCGAGGCGTTCGCAATACTGAAACTGTGCGCGGCCCGCGCCAACCGGGAACTCGGCGTGCTCAAGCCCGATCTGGCCGATGCCATCGAACGTGCCGCCGAGGAAGTGATCGCCGGCAAATGGCCGGGCGAGTTTCCGCTCTCCGTTTGGCAGACGGGCTCCGGCACCCAGACCAACATGAACCTGAATGAGGTCATCTCCAACCGGGCCATCCAGCTCCTGGGCGGCGAGGTCGGCAGCAAGAAGCCGGTGCATCCGAACGACCACGTCAACTGCAGCCAGTCTTCCAACGACAGCTTTCCGACGGCGATGCACATCGCGGCCACGCGCGCGATCCAGCAGACGCTGCTGCCTTCGCTGGAAAAAATCCAGCAGACTTTCGCGAAGAAGGTCGAGGCGTTCGACGATATCGTAAAGGTCGGCCGCACCCATCTGCAGGACGCCGTGCCGCTGACGCTGGGCCAGGAATTCTCCGGCTACATGACGCAGGTGGCCGATGCCCAGTCGCGCCTGCAACAGGCCATGCTGCGCGCGATGCCGGTGCCGCAGGGTGGCACGGCAGTCGGCACCGGACTCAACGCGCCGCCGGGATTCGCCGTCGCCTTTGCCCGCGCGCTGGCCAACTACACCAGCCTGCCGTTCGAGCCTGCGCCAAACCGCTACGCGCTGCAAGCCGCCCACGATGCGCTGGCCGACCTGTCCGGCGCGCTGAACACCACGGCTTCGTCATTCCTGAAGATCGCCCGCGATTTCATGCTGCTGGGCTCGGGGCCCCGTGCCGGCTTTGCCGAACTGCAATTGCCCGCCAACGAGCCCGGCTCGTCGATCATGCCCGGCAAGGTCAATCCGACGCAGGCTGAGGCCTTGGCGATGGTCTGTTGCCGCGTCATCGGCAATCACACGACGGTGACACTGGCAAACAGCCTCGGCACGCTGGAACTCAATGCGTACAAGCCAGTGATCATCTACAGCCTGATGCAGTCCGTCACACTGCTGGCCGACGCTGCATCGAGCTTCGCCGAACATATGGTCGAAGGCGTGGAACCCGATCGCGCGCGCATTCAGGAACTGCTTGAGCGCTCGTTGATGTCGGTGACCGCGCTCAACCCGCATATCGGCTACGACAAGGCTGCCGAGATCGCGAAGCTCGCGGTCAAGAAGAACCTCTCGTTGCGCGAGGCCGCCATCGCATCGGGCCACGTCACCAACGAACAATTCGATCAATGGATCGACTTCAAGGCAATGACGAAGGAAGTCTGAGAGCCGATCAGGAAAGCGAACGCGCCATCGAGATGGTGGAAACGAAAAGGCCAGGCCAGTGAATGCAT
>NZ_DDCI01000017.1:90804-200483 GCF_002335265.1 Cupriavidus sp. UBA2010 | reverse complement strand
AAAGGCCAGGCCAGTGAATGCATTCACTGGCCTGGCCTTTTTTGAGCCCCCAGCAGGCCGATGGCCCAAGCGTTCAGAACTTGTGACGTACGCCGAGCGCGACGCCGAGCATCGTGCTCTGGCCGCTGGCGAGGAAGTATCCGTTCGCGAAGCTGATGGCCGACGTATCGAAGTTGAGGCCCGCGTTCTTCGAGAACGCCGTCGTCAGGTACAGGTCGGTGCGTTTGGACAGCGTGTAGTCAGCGATGAAGGACACCTGCCATGGGTTGGCCAGATGCGTCTGGCCCAGCAGGTTCTTCACGTTGTCGTAGTTGTACTCCAGCGTCAGACCCAGGGCCGGGGTGACCTGGTAGTTGCCGCCAATCCAGAAGAAGTCGTCCCGCAGAATCAGCGTGGAGCCGTCTTGCGCCTTGTTCTGACCCCAGCGATAGCCGCCCATGATCTTGGCGGTGGCACCCAGCGTATAGCTGGCACCGATCGTCGCTTTCTTGAATGAGCCGGTACCGACGAAAGCGCCCGCGGCTGAGCTAAGGCTCGGGTTGTACTGGTCATAGGCCACGGCGACACCGAAGGGGCCTGCTGCATATTCCGCACCAAGGCCATAGGCGGAGTCGCGACGGAACTGGCCCGGCACTTCGCCATTGCCCCCCACGCTTGGCGCACCCTGGCTCGTGCCCGGCAGCGCGACACCCGTGCCGAACGACCAGTGCGCGATGGCCGTCACCGGGCCGAAGGTGCCGATGTATTTGGCCGTGTTGTCTTCGCGAAGGTTCGCACCTGCGAATGCCACGACGGGTTCGTACTGCACCGCATAGGCCGTGGGCGAGTAGTTCGCCATGATGTGGAATAGCGACGTGTACTGGCGCCCGAACAGGAACTGGCCATAGCGACTATCGAGTCCAACGTATGCCTGGCGACCGAACAACCGGCCTTGCGACTGCACACCGTTGTCGATGCTGAACCCGCTTTCCAGCACGTACACGGCCTTGGTGCTGCTACCGAGATCCTCCACGCCGCGCAAACCCCAGCGTGAACTGGACAGGCCACCCGAAGTCAGTCGCCATGTGTTCCCACCCTGCCCGGCATTGAAGCCATTAGCAGGTGTTGGCGGCTGAGAGCCAAGATGACTGACGTACTCGATGTTGGCATCCGCGACACCATAGAGTGTCACGCTCGACTGAGCGTGTGCAGTACCCATGGTGCCAAGCACCGCCGTCGCAAAAAAGATTCTCTTCATCGTTATGTTTCTCCTCTCATCGGTCTGAAAGACCTTCCACTCCTGCCGGAACGGCGCGAAAACACCGCCGCCCCCACAAAACTTCAGGCTGCCGTGGCCCTGACAGGTTGTCGGTCAGGAAAATGGGCGCAATTGCCCCCCGCCAGCGAATTACCCCGGCTTTGGCTTGCACTGCGGATTGGGAACACTGGGACGGCACTGCGTCCCACTGGCGAACAGGCGCGTGCTATTCGGAGATGTCGGTGCCGCGCGTTTCCGGCAGGAGCCAGATCGCCACAAGGCTGACGACGCTGGTGGCGGCGAGGTACCAGGCCGGCGCGTTAGGGTTGTGCGTCCAGGCCAGCAAGCCTGTCACCACGAACTGCGTGGTCCCTCCGAATAGCGTGGTACCGATTGCGTAGACCAGAGAGACGCCGATACTGCGAAAGCCAGCCGGCAACAACTCGGGAATCACGACGATCGATGCCGCGGCACTCATGGCGGTGAGCGCTGCGAGTACCGCTGTCACGGTCAGGAAGCTGATGGCACCGGGCATTGCGCCCAGCCACCAGAACATTGGCACGATCAACAGCGTCAGCGCGACGCGCGGCGCAATCAGGACAATCTTCCGGCCGCGCCAATCGCATAGCCAGCCTCCCACCAGTCCGAACGCGAACGTCATCACGCCACCAACGAGAGCGCTGGTCTGCGCAAGTGTTGCGGGCAGGTGCAACGTCTGGATCGCGTAAGTGGTCATGTAGTTGCCAATCTGAGACGCGACCGAGGCAGACAGCACCATCAGCACGCCCAGAACAACATAGCGCCGGTGCGACTTCATCAGGCCACCGACCACCTCGGCCGTGCTGCGCTCGGTCCGGGCTTCGAAGGTTTCGGGCAGGCTGCGACGAATTTTCAGG
The DNA here is from genome assembly GCF_002335265.1 of Cupriavidus sp. UBA2010. NCBI lineage: Bacteria > Pseudomonadati > Pseudomonadota > Betaproteobacteria > Burkholderiales > Burkholderiaceae > Cupriavidus > Cupriavidus sp. UBA2010. Next base: position 198,350 of record NZ_DDCI01000017.1, on the reverse strand, counting down.
GCGACCGGCACGAGCGCGATGCTAATCACGAAGGGGATACGCCACCCCCAGGCGGCCAGGTCTTCCGCCGGCAGCAATATCGACACCGCAACGCCCAGCAGTCCACCAACCGCCACGGCAATACCCTGGCTGGCCAATTGCCAACTCGCGTAAAGTGCGCGGCGATTCGGCGGCGCGGCCTCGACGAGTAGCGCGGTTGCTGGCCCCACCTCTCCGCCGAGCGCCAGGCCTTGTAGCAAACGGCAAGCCACCACGATGATGGGAGCGGCGATACCGATGGACGCATAGCTCGGCGTGGCGGCCATGCCAAGCGTGCCAAAGGTGATCAACGCCACGGTCAGGATCATTGCAGGCTTGCGACCGGCCCTGTCAGCCAGCGCGCCGATCAGGACGGCGCCGAGTGGGCGGGTGAAGAATCCCACTCCGAAGGTGGCGGCCGCGAGCAGCAGGCTGCCGAACTCGCCACCGACCGGAAAAAATGCGCGACCGATGTAGACGGCGAAGTATGCGTAGATGACGAAGTCGTAGAACTCGAGGGCATTGCCGGCAACGGCGGCGGCAACCGCGGCCCGACCAATGACTGGCCGAACGTCGGGCTCGCCGACATCCCTCGCCGTGTGAACCGCAAGCGTCTGGGCAGACGCCGGACTGGTGGCGCGCATTTTGTCTCCTTGGAATCGTTATGAATGGACTGAGGGCCTGCTCAGACGATCAGTCTTCCCGCAGTCCATTCAGGGTCTGCAGGAACACGTCGCGGCCCTGTTGCCAGACAGCCTGTTGCCAGTCGTCCGCCTGGGGATAGAAAGCATCCTTGAGGGTCTGGCGGATGGCCGCCGCCTGCAGCGGGTCAGACGAACCGTGGCGGTGCAGCCAGTGTTCGGCACGGCTGGCGCCGATGACTTGCGGCATCGGATACGTGCCGAACTCCAGGCAGAGATTGGTCTGCTCGGCCTGCGCGCATTCGTCGAAGAGTGCGAACTGGATCGGCCCGGTCATCGGGATGCTGTTCGAAGTCCCGGCATGAACGGACGTCACATCCCCCCACCAACGACGCGCTCGCTCCAGCGAACGCCCTTCGTCGAGGCAAGCGAAGATGCGCTCCCCCACGCCATAAGGTCCAAGCCCAGTGTGAACATCAATGGAGCCCAGATGCTGGCAGTTGCGCGCATGGCGTTGGAGGATCCGACGAAATGTGGTGTTGCTCCAGGCCGGCTCGCGCCCGCCAAAATGCATGCCATCCTCGAAGCGATATTGACCCAGCGAGACGGCATGCTGAAACCCCTTCACGCCCCACTCCTTGCGCAACATGAACAGCGCAAGCTCGTTGTCATCGCTGGGCGGCCACTCCGTGGGGAGCAAGAGTTCATGGATCTCCGCATATGGCTTGTTGTCCGGCAGCGGAGCCGAGAAGTCGACGAAATTGCGATTCAGGTCGACGTTCTCCTGCGTCTCCCGGCGCGAGTACGAGAACCCGTGGGGATTGACCGCATGGATATACAGCACCGCCGTGTCCGGCGCCGCTACCGGGCCAAGGCCAAGCAACCCGGTCTGAATGGCGGAGCCACAGTAGCCTTCCACGCCGTGCACGCCACTGATGATGACGGCCAGCTTCGAAGCATGCAGCGGCCCGTCGCGCACGACGTCCGTGGCCAGCGACTCGCCGTGGGCACCCTCGAGCGGCAGTTCATGGGACTCGACGTCGAGCCCTCGCGATGCGGCGGCCTGCAGGAACTTCTGCCGGGCCTCCGCGTATGTTCGACTGAACAGGTTACGAACTTCGGGTTGCACCTTGACTCCTCGATGATGCAGCGCTGATTCCATATGCCGATGACCTCAGGCGGGGAATGTCGGTCGGGATGCGCGCGTCCGTGTGGCGCGACGTTCGCCACAAGCGCGTCCAAACGCGGAAAAGATCGCTTTGGCCAGGCCGCAGTCGTCGATACGCATCTCCGGATGCCACTGGACGGCAAGCGTGAATTGCGCTGCGTTGGCAAGCGAGAACGCCTCCACGAGTCCATCGGGCGCCGTTGCTTCGATACGCAGTCCGGCACCGAGCCGCTCGACGCCCTGGTGATGCAGCGAATTGACCACGGCCGAACGCCCTGCGATCCCTTCCAGCCAGCCACCAGGCACGATGTGGATATCGTGGCTATCGTCGTACCACTGCTGGATGGGTCGGTCGTGGTCGCCCTCCCGATGATCCAGTCGGCCAGGCTGAGCGTGCACCGCGCGCTCGAGCGTGCCGCCATGCAAGACGTTCAACTCCTGAAAGCCACGGCAAATCCCCAGTATTGGGACCCCAGCATCGATCAGGGCTGGCAGCAGACCAAACACCGCGGCGTCACGGTGGGGGTCCTGGCATGTCGTTGCCGGCAGGGGCGTGGCTCCATACCTTTCCGCCGCGATGTTGGACGGACTGCCGGTCAGGACGATGCCGTCCAGCGTGTCGATCAACGTGTTGGCATCGATGGCGTCGGCGCACGCCGGGAGCAGCAGCGGCTGCGCACCGGCAATCTCGCTAACAGCCCGCACATAGCCACCGAGAACCGAGTAAGCCGGATGCCTGTGGAGGTCGATACGATCCGTGATGATCGCCACGACCGGAAGAAGTGACTTTTGAATTGGGGCGGATGACATGGAACGATGCGGCAGTCGGAATGGATCTGGCCGCAGTTTGGAGACATCCACTACTTGTGTAAATTGCAACTAAATTCTAGTTAAAATGCAATTCATGCAAGTGGACTGTCATCGTCATGAATACGCGTCAACTACGCCACTTTCTGGCCCTTCTCGATACCGGCTCATTGGCTGCGGCGGCCGAATCGGTTCATCTGAGCCAGCCAGCGCTATCTCGCAGCATCCGCGCGCTTGAAGACACGCTTGGCGTGCCGCTGTTCGACAGGAATGACCGGCGGCTGCGCCCGACCACCTATGCCATCGCCTATGCGCCCCGCGCGCGCCGCATGCTTTCCGACGAAAAAGAAGGCCTACGGACACTCGGCCTGATGCAGTCCGGCGATCTCGGCACGTTCTCGGTAGGGATGGGCTCTTCGCTTGCCACGCCAATCCTGCGCCCGATGCTGGCTGAACTGCTGCGCACATCGCCTGGACTGCGGCTGCGCAGCCTGATCGACACGTCCGAGCGACTCCTTGATGCCCTGCATGCCGAACGCATCGACTTCTTCGTCGGCGACACCCGCGTGGCAAAGCTGCACGATGGGCTGGCGATCGAATCCATCTTTCCTTGCACATTTGGCTGGTATGCGCGGCGCGATCACCCGCTCTCACACAACGAAAATGTCAGCGCCGCGCAGATCCGTGAGTACCCTCTGATCGCGCCCGGCTACTTCGAACCATCGCTGGGACAACGGATTGCGCAACTCTACGAACTGCCCGCGCCAGTGCAGGACCAGTTCGCGCTGATTTCGGACGACATCGGCACCGTCCTGGAGATCGTGGCATCCACCGATGCAGTTGTCCCGCTGACGGACCTTGCCGCGATCTCCGCGCTCAAATCACAGCTCATTGTCGAACTTGACGTACGGCCCGCGCTGGAACTGGACTTGACGCTCGGCATCGTCCGGCATGGCAACCGCACCATGGCGCCCGCAACGATGATGGCCTTCGAGATCATCCGCCAGCGGTTCGCCATGGCGGCAAGCGAGATTGCCACCATCAAAGGACTTGCGGCGGATCGGTGATCGCACTCGATCCGCATGTGGGCAGTTCGATCAGTGGGCGGGCTCCAGGACGACTTCCCCGACGATGCCCAGAAATGTCTGATTCATGACCCATGGCAAAGGGCCATGGCTGCGGGCGTTGCGGCACTGTGATAGTTTCCGCAGGTTGTTTCGATGCCTGTCTGGATGTGCCCCATGCATAAGCTTGTCTGTGTCACCACCCTCCTGCTGACGGCGATGTCGGCGGGGATGCTGACCGGCTGCAGTTCACTGATGAATGAGGGCACGACGGCTGTCGCTGGCATGGGCGGCGCTGCCATTGCCGGCGCGGTCACGGAAAACGCGGCCATTGCCACGGGCATTGGTCTCGGTGTGCAGGCTGGCGCCAAGGCCGCCCTGCAAGCCAGTCAGCGCAAGGTTCACGCCGAAACGCAGCATCAGATCGCGCAGGTGGCTGGCAACCTCGATGTCGGCGCAGTGGCGACCTGGGAAGTGGCTCACACCGTGCCGCTCGAACCCGATGAGAAGGGACGGGTGACCGTGACGCGCTTGCTGGGCAATGCGTACCTTGCCTGCAAGGAGATCATTTTCTCCGTCGACGATGCGAACAAGGGCAACGGCTTTTATATCGCCGCGGTTTGCCGCGACGGGTCGGTATGGAAGTGGGCATCCGCCGAGCCCGCTACCGAGCGGTGGGGTTCGCTTCAGTGAGGACGCTGTGCGCGAGGTTGGTCTTGTCGGCGGCGGTCGTGAGTCTCTGCTCGTGCAGTTCCGTCGGCGAAATCTCGGGTGCCGTAGCCGGAATTACCACCGGTGCCGTCACGGCAAATCCTGTTGTGGGATACGGTGTCGCGGTCGGCGTCAGCGCGGCGGCCGATGCGGCTGGCAAGTACGTCTACCGGTACTGGCAACGCGAGGAGCAGGACAGCATCGCAGCGGTCATCGGTGATACGCCCATCGGCTTCGAGCAGCCGTGGGAGGTCCGGCATGCCGTCGCCTATGGCAATCAACGCGGCGTGCTACAGGTAATCCGCGTCATCGACAGCCCACTCGCTCTCTGCAAGGAAGCCTTGTTCTCCACCGTCGAGTCGGAAACGAGCGGGCAGCCCGCCAAGACTTCCCAATGGTTCTTCGTCACGGCCTGCCAGCAGCAGGGCCAGTGGAAATGGGCCAATGCCGAGCCAGCGGTTGCACGCTGGGGCAACCTGCAATAGCCACCTGCCACTACCCCTTGACGCTCGAGGCTTACGGCGCGTGCGGCGTGGGCCTGGGACGAGGCGGCTGCGGAGGGTGCGGTGGATTCGGCGGATAGGGAATCGGCCCGCCACCGGGGCCCACCTGGATATACGGGGCGACGATGTACGGGTACTGCCCCGATCCGTCGGTTGGCCCCATCGGCTGCGTGCCGGTCACGCCCCGCTGCGAAAGCGGCGCGGTGCTCAGCTCGGTGCCGCCGCTGCTGCCATCACGGATACCGCGTTGCGTATCGAGCGACTTCGTCTGCGATGCGGCGAATGCCATGTCAGACGCTGCGCCAAGCAGCACAACGATCGCGACGCCTCTCAACCAATGAATCGACCCTGTGAACATGAGCGTTCCGTCTTGATATGGGAATGCCGGTGACCACCAGGGGCGAACTGCACCGCTGCAACCGGCTCGAGCATGGCTGCCTGACAGCCATATCAACACAGCGTAGCAGCGTCCTGGTCACTTCAAAGCGGCATTTACCGCCGGAATCCGGCATTTATTCCCAGGAATATTTTCGTCTTCTTTCGGGAATAAGGCGCCGGGCCGGGCAGTTCTACAGGTGCATGGCACCGCGGCGCGTAGAGCCGGAACGACAAGATCGAACGATTCTCGGGCGCGTGGTCGGCATGCAAGCCCATGCGCGGCCGTTCGTGGTCCATTGTGGCCACAGGTGCTGGGCACCCTTTCGTACTGCCTCAGGAGATGATCATGAAAGCCCGTATCGCGGCGGCAGCCGTTGCCGCCATTGCCTCGCTTGCATCTTTCGCCACGGTAACGTCCGCCGCCGGACTCACCCCCACTACGGCGGCGATGCCGGAAGGTCACGCACATGCCATCGGACCACGTGATCCGTACACCGATGGTGGCAAGGCAAGCAGGTTCGATGTCTATGCAGACACCGCGAATGTCACGGACCGGCGCGACCCGTACACCGACGGCGCGCACAGCTAAGCCACGACAGCAATCAGGTGGGCCCTGGCCCACCTGCGTTACCCGCAGCGTTATGCGGGCACGGAGATCGCCGCCGCGGGCGAGGAGGAAGTGGCCAGCACGCGAGCGGACCGCACGCGCTTCTTATCGAGCACGGCAACAACGATCAGACCAAGAGACGGGCTCAGGATCAGCGAGAAGAGAATCCAGGCAGGGCTGGAGCGTCCCAATGCCGTGGCAAACATGCCGACACCGAGGGAAGCGAGAAACCAGACAGAAATCGCGAGCATGGTGGCAGATCCCATGAGTCAAAGTGATCGCCGCGCGAACGTGGCGAGCCCTCAGTATGGGAACATCCGCAACCAGTAGCACTTGGGGAAAGGCATTAAGGGAAAGGCACTAAGGGAAAGCGCTAGCCGCAAGTGCCCGACACGTGACTCGTGACATCAAATTGCGCACGCTGCGCCGCAATTTCGACGCCCTCAGCCTCTCGCCCTCACAACTCCGACAAGCCGAAGCGTCGCAATCCCTCGAGATCGGTCACCCTGATGGTCTGGTAAGCGAGGCTGACCATGCCGCCAGCCTCCAGCCGGCGCAACGCCTGATTCACACGCTGGCGCGACAGACCGGTCAGCAGGCCAATCTCTTCCTGTGAGAGTTCAAGCACTTCAGTGGTCTTCGGGTACAGCGCCGGATGGAACAGTTGCGCGACAGCCTGTGCGACGCGCGCATCGGCGCCAAGCAGCCGATCATTCTGCACCGTGGCGATGAACTGGCCCATGCGCTCGTTGAGCTGCCGCACCACGAAACCCGCGAAGGGCAGGCTATCCGACAGCAGTGTGTTGAAGACCGTTTCCGGCACCAGCAGCACGCGCGAGTCGCGGATCGCGATCACGTCATAGCGGCGATCCTCGCGTTTGATCACGCTGCCCTCGCCGCACCAGCCTCCGGCGGGCACGCCGGAAAACGTGCAACCGCGCCCGTCCGGCGTATAGACCGCGAGCTTGATCAGCCCCGTGTCCACCCCGATCCAGTAGCGCGAGAACTCGCCGCGTCGGGCGATATAGCCGCCTGCGGGGTATTCGCGGACAACGGTCTCGGACGCCGCCAGCGCCTGATGCGCCGGGGACAGCGCACGAAACCAGTCATGCTGGGCCAGCAGGACGTTAACCTGATCAAGGGACGAAGACATTTGATAAGAATCAATTTTCTGGGCACTCACAATGCTGCAACGCATCGAAAACGCCAGATCTGTCATCCGGACGACAGAGTCCGCCGGAGGCGAGATGATAGCTTGCGCCGGATTTCATTCGACGAATCCCCAAGGATCACCATAGGAGACACGCCATGCCGACCGACTACGACACCGGACTGGCCCGCAACCCGGCCAACTACGTTCCGATCACCCCGCTCGACTTCATCGCCCGCGCGGCCGAGGTCTACGGCGATCGTCTGGCCATCGTGCATGGAACGGTGCGCCAGAACTGGCGCGACACCTACGCGCGCTGCCGGCGCCTAGCCAGCGCGCTGACCCGTGCCGGCGTGGGCAAGGGCGATACCGTGGCGGCGCTGCTGCCCAACACCCCGGCGATGGTCGAGGCGCACTTCGGCGTGCCGATGGCCGGTGCGGTGCTGAACGCACTCAACATCCGCCTGGACGCCGCCAACCTGGTCTTCATGCTGCGCCACGGCGAGGCCAAGGTGCTGCTGGCGGACACCGAGTTCGCCGATGCCGCCCGCCAGATGGCACGTGAGGTGCGTGGACTCAAGGTGATCGCGGTGGAAGACGTGCTCGGACCCGACGCCGAGCGGTTCGGCGACACCGATTACGAGTCCTTCCTGGCCAGCGGCGATCCGGAATTCGACTGGAAGATGCCCGGCGACGAGTGGGACGCCATCGCCCTGAACTACACGTCGGGCACTACCGGCGACCCGAAGGGCGTGGTCTATCACCATCGCGGCGCGGCCATGAACGCCATCTCCAACATCCTGGAGTGGGACATGGCCAAGCATCCGGTCTACCTGTGGACCCTGCCGATGTTCCACTGCAACGGCTGGTGCTTCCCGTGGACAGTGGCGGCCCGCGCCGGGGTGAACGTCTGCCTGCGCAAGTTCGAGCCGAAGCTCGTCTTCGACCTGATGCGCGATGAAGGCGTGACGCACTACTGCGCCGCACCGATCGTCCACACCGCGCTGGTCAACGCGCCGCCGTCGTGGCGCGAAGGGTTGCGCGGGCCGGTGCGCGGCATGGTGGCGGGCGCCCCGCCCCCGGCGGCGGTGCTGGCGCAGATGGAAGCGATGGGTTTCGACCTGTCGCATGTCTACGGCCTGACCGAGGTCTACGGCCCGGCCGCGGTCTGCGCGGAGCAGGACTCCTGGCACACGGTGTCGCAGGAAGAACGCGCGGTGCTGAAGGCGCGCCAGGGCGTGCGCTATCACCTGCAGTCCGGCGTCACGGTGCTGGACCCGGATACGATGCAGCCCGTACCGCGCGACGGCGAGACCATCGGCGAAATCATGTTCCGCGGCAACATCTGCATGAAGGGTTACCTCAAGAACGACAAGGCCACGCGCGAGGCGTTCGCGGGCGGCTGGTTCCATACGGGCGACCTTGGCGTGTGCATGCCTGACGGCTACATCAAGATCAAGGACCGCAGCAAGGACATCATCATCTCCGGCGGGGAGAACATTTCCAGCGTCGAGGTGGAAGACGCGCTCTACCGCCACCCCGCGGTGCTGGCCGCCGCCGTGGTGGCGCAGCCGGATGCCAAGTGGGGCGAGACGCCGTGCGCGTTCGTCGAACTGAAGGATGGCGCGAGCGTCACCGCCGAAGAACTGATCGCGCATTGCCGCACGCTGCTGGCCGGCTTCAAGGTGCCCAAGGCGGTCTACTTCGGGCCGCTGCCCAAGACCTCTACCGGCAAGATCCAGAAGTTCGAACTGCGCAAGAAGATGCAGTCTAACGCTGCCATCGACGTCTGATCATCTGATCGTTTGATCGCTCAATGGAAAAACGCGCGACGGGTCGCCCCGTCGCGCGATTTTTTATCGACATTCCCGCTCAGAACTGCCCGAAGAACGCTCGCGCGGCGACCATGCAGAACGGCGCCACCAGCGTGCCGTGATACGCCTGGATGACCGCCGACGCGCCGCCATCCTGCGCCCCCGCCGCCACCGCCTGCGCGGCAACATTCATCTTCGCCATCGAGAAGCCTTGCTTGAGCGCCGCATAGGGGTCGCTTGGGCCGGCGATGGGCGCATCCACATCCAGCACGCTGGTCAGGCCCGCCGGAACCTTCGCGCTGTTCCAGTACGCCTGCTGCACCGTGGCGTTGAAGAAGAACACGGTGGGGTCGTCATGCCCGCCGCATAGCTGAACCGGCGCGCGTGGTTGCCAGTTGCGTAGATCGTTGATCTTGAAGTCCACACGCAGCGGTTGCACGGGCCGCGTTGCCGGCGCCATCGACACGGTCGAACTCGGGAACGCGCCGTCCGGATTGACCAGCGCATCTTCAAGCATCGCCAGCCGGTAGTCATTGCGCACGAGGTCAGCGTTGCCGAAACCAAGCGCGAACACTGGCGTCAGGTCTGGCGAAGCCAGCGGCGGCGCCTTCGGCGGCGTCAGCGATGCGAACTGCGAGGCCGGCGGCGTACTGTTGAAGAGCTGAGTAGGCGGCAACTTGCCCTGCGTGAAAATCTTGTCGAGCGAATTCATGCTCGGCAGCAGGCTGGCGATGCCTGGCGCATAGGCCGACTCGTAGAACTCGGACGGCTTGCGGTAGAGATTCTGGTAGGAGCGCTGGTAGCTCGTGGTGACGAGCACCGCGAACACCGTGGAACCGATACCCACCTGCCCGGCCACCAGTGCGTCGCCCATTGCCGCCAGTGCATACGGACCCGACCCCGGCGCCGACGCGGTCACCGGAATCCCGGCAGCCTGCAGCAGCCGGTGCGTCGCCATCGCCACGTAGCCACCCTGCGAATATCCGGTGACGAAGAGCTTGCCACTCTCCCGCACGTTGCGCCCGCCACCCGGCGCCCGCATGACGACGCGCGCGGCGGCAAGCGCGCCCACCATGTCGGCCGATTGCTGCGCCCCATTCAGGTACGGGTGATAGTCGAGATCCGAGCCCGCATAGCCGGCATAGTTGCTGGCCACGACGATATAGCCCTGCGCCGCGTACATCGCGGCTACGCTGATGCCCTCCGACGCGCCGTCGCCGTTACGCGGGTCGGTCTGCGTGATATCGGCGAGGTTGTACTTCCTGTACGTCGTGGTGCCGTGCGCGTACAGCAGCGTCGGGCGCGGACCACTGCAGGCCGCGCCGCCGGGAATCATCAGCGCGGCGCTGGCGTTCGCCGGTTCCCCGGCGCCGCCCACCGTGCGGTAGCGCAGCGTCACGATCTCGATGTCGCACCGTGGCACGCCTGCAACCTGCATGAGCTGGCGGCCATCGTCAGTGGATCCGAGCAGTGCCGCCAGTTGGGCCGCGCTCAGACGCAAGGTGGTCTGCTGGTTCAGCAGGCCACCTCCGCCAAAGCCGCAACCGGCCCCATTGCATGCCGCGGTGCTCTGGGCGCTGGCGCCCAGCGTGGTGCAGGCCGCCAGCGAGGCAAGGCCCACCTTGAACAGGATTTCCCGCATTTACGACCTCCTCCGCTCTTGTTTTACCCGGCATGGCTCGTGCCGGGCGCTGCTTGTAATGTGCGGAGTGTAGGTAAACGGCGTCGTTCGCCCAATCGAAATTGCGTGTATCAGGCTTGATTCTGTCCTGACAAATTCTGCGATGCGGGCGAATCGGACGCCGGCGGCTTCAGCCTCCCCGCGCGCGGCGCGCTTCGTAGGCTTTCAGGCTGGTCAGCGCCATCTCCAGCGTGGGCGCTGCGGTCTGGCCACGGCGGGCCAGCATGTCACCCACGATCTGGTCCGATTCGATCGCCCCGCCGCGCTCTAGGTCGCGCAGCATCGAGGCCGTCAGCGGTGATCCTTCGGCGAACAGCGTGGTCTTCGCCTGCTCCAGTGCGGGGCCCCGGGCCGGATAGCCATTGGCGGCCGCGACGCCGGCGCATTCGCCAAGCAACGCCGCGATGGTCTCGCGCCCGCGTGGCGCGGCGAGAATATCGCCGATGGTCGCTCGCATCAGGCAGGTAGCCGATGCCAGCGTGGCCAGGAACAGCCACTTCTCCCACATGTCCTGCAGCATGGCGTCGCTGCGTTGGACGTCGAAGCCGGCATCGCTGAAGGCGGCGGCCAAGGTCAGCGCGCGCTCACTGCTGCCCGAAGGGCGCTCGCCAAAAGACAGAACGTGGAAGCTCGACAGATGAAGAATCGTGCCCTGGTCATCGAGCGTACTGGAGATCAGGCAGCGGCCACCCATGACACGCCCGGCGCCGAAGCGCGCGTCGAGGCGATCCAGATGCTGCATGCCGTTGAGCAACGGGATGATGACCGTGTTCGGCCCCATGGCGGGCGCGAAGCCATCCATGGCGCTTTCGAGGTCATACGCCTTGCAGCTCAGCAACACCACGTCATAAGGCTGCGTGATTTGCTCGGACAACACCACAGGGGGATTCGGGAAATGCAGGTCGCCGTGCGGGCTCTTTACCCGCAGGCCGTGCTCGGCCAGTTGCGCGGCGCGGCGGGGGCGCACCAGGAACGTCACATCACGCCCGGCCTGCAGCAGCCGCGCGCCAAAGTAGCCACCCGTGGCTCCCACTCCGACAACCAGAATTCGCATCCTCGACTCCCAGATCTGGCCCGGCAACGAGCCGGGCAATGCGCCATTGTAGTGATGGCCCGGAAAGTCTGCTGGAAGCGAAATGCAGGTCGATGGATGGCCCGGAACCTGGGACTCGTGGCGTTGCCTGCGGATCGGCCGCAAGCAACACCACGAGCGTCAGGTCATGTCAGTAGGTTGAACACCAGCCCGAGTGCAATGGCGCCGCCCAGTGTCTCCACGGCGGCCAGCGCGATCAGGTTTCTCAGAATGAAGGCATCGTCCTGCTTGGTCACCATGGTGTTGTCTCCAGAAAGGTTTCCAAACCCCGGGGAGACGCCGCGCGCGCCCCGGCCACACTGCACAACCTGGGTTCAGTAGACTGCAACGCCGCCAAGCGGAAAAGTCGGCACAAACCCTCATGGGGTGATTGCTGATGGCATACGGGTCACGCGCCTGCCGCGGCCCTGGTGGAAATGGTGATGCTTGCGCCGGTTTACTTCGCACGCGAATCAACTATACTTTGCATCTACTTCGCATACGAACATCTTCATTGCCCCTACCCCTTCCATTGCAGGAGACAAAGCCGTGATTCCGGAAATCCAAGCAGGACTTGAACGTGGCGTGCTGACCCTCACGATTTCGCGAGCGGACAAGAAGAACGCGCTGACCAACGACATGTACGGCGCCCTGGCGGACGCCATCGAGAATGCATCGACCGACGCATCGGTCCGGGTCGTGCTGATTCAGGCTGACGGTGATTCCTTCACGGCTGGCAACGACATCGGGGAGTTCGCGGCCCAGGCCACCGGCAACGCACCCAAGGAGCGCCATGTCGTGCGATTCCTGCATAGCCTGGCGAATGCCACTGTGCCGATCGTCGCGGCAGTCCAGGGCAAGGCCGTTGGCGTCGGCACGACCATGCTGCTGCATTGCGACTACGTGGTCCTGGCCGACGACGCGCAGTTGATCACGCCGTTCGTGAACCTCGCGCTCGTGCCCGAGGCAGCGTCGAGCTACCTGCTGCCGTTGCGCATCGGCCACGCGCGCGCGTTTGAAATGTTCTCGCTGGGCGATCCACTGCCGGCGGACACCGCCGTGGCATGGGGCATCGCGAACCGGACGGTTCCGGTCGACCAGTTGCGCGCGGAAGGCCGACGCATCGCGGAGAAGATCGCTACCAAGCCGTCCGGCTCTCTGACGGCAATGAAGCGTCTGATGCGGGAGGCCGAGAAACTGGTCGCGCAGATGGACGCCGAGAGTTCGACGTTCGTGGAGCGGCTGCGCAGCGCGGAAGCGAAGGAAGCCTTCACGGCGTTTGCCCAGAAGCGCCAGCCGGACTTCAGCAGGATCGCCAAGCAGTGATGCGCCAGAAGGCGTCGTCTGCTTCGGCGCCTTCGTTCATCCCCGGCATCACTCGTCGTCGCTGGCCGGGAATTTGTCCTGCAGGCTCGTCAGCCAGCGCGCCACCACATCGATCTCGGCGGCCGTGAACCCCTCGGTCAATCGGGCATTCAGTTCGGTGAGATTCGACCGGGAGCGCTTGAGCGCGGTGCGCCCGGCATCGGTCAGCCAGATGCGGAAGGCCCGGCGATCGTGCTCGTCCAGGCCGCGTTCGACCAGCCCCGCCCGCTCCATGCGATCCACCAGCCCGCTCACGCCCGGCGCGCCAAGGTCGAGCGCCGCGCCGGCCTCGCTCATCAACGCGCCATCGTTCTTGCCGAGGAAGAACAGCATTCCGGCCTGCGACGCGGTGACGCCACCGGCGGCGGTGCGCGCCTGTGTCCATCGATGCAGCCGACGCTGACCGACATTCAGGAGGTAGACAAGTCGAGGATTCAAGACGGCACCCGGGTGATTTAGTTCGCGCGCGAATTTTTTTGAATGTTATCACGCACGTGACACGGGACTTTCTACGACCGGGGACGGATTGGAAATACGCTTAGACGCGACCAAGGCGGCGCCGATGGCGACCGCCCTGGCGGATACGACTCGGATCAGTTCAGGTTGCCCGGGTCCTGAGCGCGGCGCTGCTTCGCCTTGGCGGCGTAGTACGCGCCGACCTGCTTCTGCGTGACGTAGCCCTTCTTCTTGGCATCGATCTTGTCGAAGTCCTTCGCCACGTGCGGCATTCCTGCCTCGGCTTCCTCGCGCGTCAGCTTGCCATCGTGGTTGGCATCCGCCTCGTTGAATTTCTCCGTGAACTTCGCCTTGGCTTCCTGCGCGTTCGCGGGGGGCTGCGGCTGCGGCTGCGGTTGTGTCTGCGCGCCAGCGGTGGCGGACAGCAACAGCAACGCGAACGCTGCGCCGGCAGCGGCGAAACGATGGCTCATATCAGTCTCCTCGGGTAACTCAGGTTGTTGTGATGCCACCGCGGGCCTCCCCACAGCAGCGGTACTGCAATGGACCCAATCCAGACGCATTCTATGGGCACCGCTTGCGTTCGGCCGACGCATCGAAAGAATTCAATTCCGCAGCGCAAAGGCTTCACATCAGGTTGTCTTCATCCCGTGACAGCCACGACTCGACGCGGTTGCGGCCGCTCCTCGTGGCGCAATAGGGCGCAAGGAACCAGCCCCAGGCTTCAAACGCCTGTTCGCCACGTAGCGGGCACGGCGTCCCATTAATCACGGCACGCTGCGTCACGAGCGTTTTGAGGATGCATGCGCGATCACCCAGGAACGTCGCCGCCACGATAGAGGCTTTCCGTCTCAGAAATTACGACGGCGGACGAATGATCGGAACGTCGCGCGTATGGGAAACCCGATCTGGCGGCAAGTGCATCATGACCCGCCCATCGCACTGCGTGCTTGGGCATCGCCCGGGCTTTCGTGTACGTTATAAAACCAGGCCGCTTCAATGGGGGGGCATGATGAAGAGGGTCACTGTGCGCTGGGCCATTCGTATGGCCATCTGCCTCGCAACCGGCCTGCTCGCGGCAGGCAACGTGAGCGCATCGGACATCATCTGCCATTCGCGCGGAACCACCCCCCCGGTGGTTTGCGATGACCCTGGCGGCAGCGGGATGCGCTGCTCGCTGAACACCAACAGCCCACACGCAAGTGGCACACACAATCGCCTGGTGTGCGACTCACCGGGACTGTCCGAGCGTTACGAACGCATCTATGCCGAGCAGCAGAGGATGCTGCACAAGGGCACGATCCAGAACGCCGATATCGTCGCCTGGCGCGCCCGGCGGGATGCCTGTGATTCGGCACGCTGCCTCGATGGCCTGTTCCACCTGTTCTGGCGGGACCGCAGTTCGATGCACAGCGCAACGGCCTCCGCGCCGCGTGTCGCAGCGACCGCGCCATCGACCGTACGTCATGACGCGCCGCCGGCAGCCGCTGCACCAGCGCAACACATGGCGGACGCGGCAGCACCTGTCCGCGCGACAGCCACACCTGCCATCGCGCAGCCGGTTCGCGCCACGGTGTTTGAAACACCCGTTGCCATGCCTGTCGCACACGTCCCTGCCACTTCGACCACTGCCGTCGACATCTCGCTGACCGATTCGGACACGGCGATCTATGGCGACGAGTCCGGACCTGCGTCACTGGCGTGGGCCAGCGCCATGCTGGCACTGGTCATCACGGGAACCACGGCTGGATTCCTCTGGCGCCGTCGACGCGCCTACCCGTCTAATCGGCCGCCCGTGGTCATCCCTGCGGCGATCGTGATCGTGTATGCGCTCCTGCTGGTCAACGTGTTGCTATTGCCATTCACGCTCAGCCTGAAGTGACCTCGCGGTCGACACGGCCTCCAGGCGATACGAGCGAAGATGGTAAATTCGGCGGATTCCCCGCAATTCCGCTTTCTCACGTTCCCCACCATGCGTCTGGCCGGTATCTCCGCAATATCTCTCGATCTCGACGACACCCTTTGGGCCTTCGAACCTGCAGTCGTGCGAGCGGAACAAGTCCTGCATGACTGGCTGCTGCAGCAAGCGCCGAAATCCGCGCCGATCCTTTCATCACCCCAGGTGCTGCGTGACCTCCGCGTCCAGTTCGAAGCCATGCGCCCGGAGTTGGCTGGCGACATGCGCGCGCTGCGGCTGGGCTCGATCCGGCTGGTGCTCGACATGTCGAAAGAAGACCCCGGCCTTGCCGAGGCCGCCTACGACGCTTTCTACGCCGCGCGCCAGCAAGTCGATTTCTTCGACGATGCGCTGCCCGCGCTGGAATGGCTGAGCCAGCGGTTTCCGCTCGTCGCGGTATCAAATGGCAATGCGAATCTCAAGCTGACTGGCGGGCACCAGTTCTTCCGGGCATCGCTGAATCCGCAGAGCTTCGGCAGCGGCAAACCCGGCGCCGCGATTTTCCACGCCGCAGCCGATGCAGCCGGATGCGCACCCAGCCGGATGCTTCACGTCGGTGACGATCCCGACCTCGACGTAGCCGGCGCTATCGCCGCAGGCGCACAGGCCGCATGGGTGGTGCGCTCGGAAGAGGCGTCCGCCGCGCAATGGTCACGCAGCAGCCCGCCGCCGCACCTGATCGTTCGCGATCTGCGGGCGCTGTGTCAGGCACTGGACGCCTGAAGCACGCGGAAACGTTATCGAAAGAAAACGAAACGGCTCTTAGAGGCGCTATCAAAATGAAGCAAAGCGGTTCTGGCTAGGGTGAAGCAGGGGTTTCGGCTCGTATGCGAGCCGCCTGCGGAACGGCATGTGCCTGCGAGCACATGCGCGCCCTGCAAGGGCGCGGCCGCAGACAGTACACCAGGTACGGCAAGGCCGCGCAACGACGCCAGAATCATTTTGATAGCGTCTCTTAGAGGAAGCGCTCCGCTTCGTCCAGCATATTGCGCACCGGGACTATCGCACTGCGCTTCACCCGCACCAGCATGAACGCCCGGACCAGCGGCGGGTCACCGGGGATGGTCGCCGATCCTAGCTCGACGTCATCGCCACCCACATCATCATTCGTCAGCAGGACATTCATGCGGCTCAGCCGCACGTGCCGGTAATCCACCCGCAGCAATTGCCTGACATCTCCGATCACCTTGATCAGGATGTCCAGTTGGCGATCGAGCGTGCCGGTGGCCTCGGACAGCTTAGCCAGTTCGGCATCGTTGCGCGCGATTTCGGCGTCCAGTTTCGCCACCTCACCGATTGCCGGTTCCACCGCGCCGCCCACTACCGCGCCCATCCCCTTGCCTTGCGACTCGAGCAGGCGCTGCCGCGTCTTGAGCAGTGCGATCTCTTGCTTGAGCGCATCGCGCTTCGTCAGCCTGCTGGCAATGCGCGCCATTCCCTGGACCGCCAGTTGATCGAGCATCCGGCGCACGATCTCCTCGCGCAGCGCGGCTTCGGTCGGCTCGCACATCGTGAGTTGATGATCGCTGAAGCTGAATGTCGTCTGCGGCACATCGGAGCGCACGGTATCGCCTTCCGTGGCTACGCCGAGCGTGTGGCGCTCCACCATGGTCATGCCGAGCACCGCGTACGCCTCATCGGCCGCCAGGTTGTTGTCGAAGAACCTGCGCAGTGTCGTGGCCCCATTTATCGCGCGGGACACGTCGTCTGCCGTCGCAAAGCAGGCATGGATGCAGGCATCCGTCGACCAGTCGGCCGCGCATGCCTCATGAACGGCGGGCAGCTGGGCCACCAGCCCCCTGACGTATTCGAGTGCGGCGGCGGTCTCGGGCGCCAGCCTCTGCTGGTAGCGCGTGGCCAGCCGCAGGCGCGGATTCAACGCCGTCATGCGCTCGATCGTGTCGTCTACGTCACGTCCGCCTCTGGCGCCACCACCGGATGCCGCGGTCCCGCGTCGCCTGAACCATCTGCTGATACCCATCGGATCCTCTTGTCAGTCGTGTGTCAGTCGTGATTCAGCAGCACGATCGTCAACAGCAGCGAGGCATCGCTGAGCGCCGCCACGTCGTGCGGCTCCCCGCCGGCGAGGTAGAGCAGGTCGCCGTGTCGAAGCCGTTGGGCAACGCTGCCGAGCGTTACCTCGATTTCGCCTTCGAGGCATTGAATCGTGACCGGACCGGGGACCGCGTGCTGTGGCAGGCGCTTGCCCGCCAGCATGACGAGCCGGGCAACTTCGAGGTGGGGGGCCTTGAACAGCGCGCTGCTCGGCGTTTGCGCCAGGTCCGTGCCGAGCGGCAGGACGCTCGCGGTCTGGCCAGACGAAAGATGGGGCAGTGACATGGATAGGGGCTCGCTGATTGGATGGACGCCGGGCGGCGCGACGCACGCCGCATGTGGCCGCTTTCAGTCTATTGCCAGAACCGGCCGGTCAGAAAGGGACGTGCGTCAAAAGACGCGCATTTCAGGGCGTCGGAGCGAATGCAGTAAACTACGCATCGTTCGCCACGCCGGACGCGGCCCATCGCGCATGTCTTTATCCGCACACGAGCCGCCGTCACGAACGTCGAAGTGGGTATCCGGCGAACACATCCTTGGGCCCTCGCGCCCGCCCCACCAGCCAGTCCGAACCTGCCAACGAGCGGTCCGGCTTGCGCCCCCTCCAGGCTTTGCCTGCCGCTTCGACCCTCGATCCGGGCCTACGCGCCTTTTTGCCGCGCACGGTCTGGATAACGCCCCGCGCGCCCTGACGGGACCGCCGCGCGGGACTGGAACCCCCCAGGCAACTGCCTGACCGGTCTGCCCCTGGACGCGCTCATGCGCCGGGCGGGACCGAATTCCGGAGGACAATCCATGAAGAAGTCAGCCAGCCTCTGGCTGCTTGCCGCCACCGTTGTGCCCGGCACCACCTACGCCGAATCCGGTGTGAACCTGTATGGCATCGTCAGTTCGGCGGTGCGCTATACCTCGAACCTCGACGGTCGGCATCATGACCAGGTCGCGCTCGTATCGGGCGGCATGGTAGGCAGCCGCTTCGGCCTGCGGGGCTCCGAGGACCTTGGGGGCGGCAACAAGGCCATCTTCCAGCTCGAGGCCGGCATCGGCAGCGACGATGGCCGCGCGGCCTACAACGCATTTTTCGGCCGCCAGGCCTGGGCCGGTCTCTCCGGCAACTGGGGCAGTCTGACCTTCGGGCGCCAGTACAACGCGCTCAACAACATCGGCTGGGCGTTCAATCCGCTCGATCAGGGCTGGGGCAACTTCTGGTCCGACCCGCTGTACGTCGGCGGCGACATCTTCTTCCAGGACTACCGCATCAACAACAGCGTGGTCTATCAAAACACGATCGGCCCGTTCTCCGTCCAGCTCGACTACGGCGCGGGCGAGCAACCCGGCAACCAGAGCCGTGGCACCACGCTCGGCGGCGGCGTGAAATACCAGCAGGGACCGCTGGCGCTGGGCGTGGCCTACGACCAGCGCAGCAGCACCGATGGCGCGAACACGATCCGCAATTACTCGGTGGGCGGGTCCTACGCGTTTGGCAAGGCCACGGCCTACCTGGGCCACATGGGACGTCGTGAAACAGCCAGCGATGCCTCATTCGCCACCTCGTTCATCGGCCTCGGCTATCAACTCACCCCTGCGCTGCATCTGTCTGGCGCCTATTACCGCTACCAGCAACGCGGGGCCGTGACCACGCAGTTCCAGGAGACACCCATCCTGCTGGGCAGCGGCAACGCCGACAGCGTCGCCCTGGTCGGCGACTACGCGCTCTCCAAGCGCACCAGCCTGTACGTGGAGGCCGATGTCGTCTACGCGCGCAGCGGCACCGTCGGCCGCGAGACCGAGTATTGGGCTGGCACGCCGGTGACCGACATCGACAGCACCACACGCGTGGGCGTCATGGTCGGCATGCGCCATCAGTTCTGAGCATCCGGCTGGTTTCCATTGGTCCCTAGGGCTTTGGACCAATGGAGACCATACAGCGGCAGGGATAAAGTGGATCGAGCACAACGGACAGCCGCCTCGCAGGAGAACATCTTGAAGCCATTGATGCGTACCGCCTTGATTGCAGTGCTGGGCCCCTGCTGGCTGGCGGCCTGCAATACCGCGCCCATCCCGCCCGGCAAACCCGTCGATATCTCCACCGCGCTGGAAAAGATCACTACCGACCTGTGCGCGTTCAAGCAGAAGTTCGCGCAAAAGGCACAGGGCCAGGGCGTGGCGGTGGATACCTATCGCGTCGAGCTGGCGCTGAGTGTCGACGGCGCGCGGAATCCGCCCGTGGCCGTCGCGCCGGATATCGCCTTCATGCCGACCGTGAGCTATGGCCAGACCATCACCATCGCCAAGGACAGCAAGGTGGTGGTGACCTTCAAGGATACGGGCGCGTCGAGCCTGGCATGCGACGGCCAGTAGCGCCGCAGTCCTGAACATTGCCATCCGCCCGGCACCCATCTCGAACCACTCCAACTTACTCGCCAGGTGAACCGCCATGCCAGGAAGCCAATCGGAGTCCGATGCGATGGAGCAGGCGGACGAGGGGCGCGATCCAGCCCTTAATGTCGTCGATCGTGTCGCGGAGATGTGCTTTGGGCTGTTCATGGCCCTGACGTTCGTCGGCGCGGTATCTTCGGCAACTTCCGCGCCCTCCCCGACTTCCGGGGCGGACGCGGGCCACACGATGCTCGTCACGGCGCTGGGCTGCAATCTGGCCTGGGGGCTCGTCGACGCGATCATGTTCCTGGTACGTACCCTGGCGGATCGCGGGATGCGATTCAAGGTCGCAACGGCCGCCCGGGAGGCGCCAACCGCAACCGAGGCCGTGCGTGCCATCCGCACCGCGCTGTCACCCAGCGCGCAGTTGCTGCTGAGTGACGCGGAGATCGACATGTTGCGTCAGCGGATGGCCAGTGCCGTAGAACTCCCTGAGCGGGCGAAGCTCAATACCCGCGACGTGCTGGGGTCGATCCGCATCTTCTTCATCGTCGTGCTGTCCACGTTTCCCGTCGCGCTGCCATTCGTGTTGCTGAGCGATGTGTCGACGGCCCTGATCGTTTCCCGCATCCTGACCCTCATCATGCTGTTCGCAGGCGGCATGGCGCTCGGTCGCCACGCAGGATTCAATGGCTGGGCCACCGGCCTTGGCATGACTGCGCTCGGTGTCGCCCTGACGATGGCCGTCATCGCTCTGGGGGGATGAAATGCGCCACCCGGTCGCCGCATTGGGTATCGCGCTGGCCGTATCCAGCGCGCACGCGCAGGAAGCTGCCGCGCCTGTGGCCAACGCATCGCAGGAAGCGCAGCCACCCACCTGGAATTTCTCGCTCGCCGGCTACTGGAACATGCCGCGTCAGGAGCAGAGTTACCTGTCCGCCATCGCGATCGCGGAGCGCGACAAGCTGCATCTCGAAGCGCGTGCCAACTACGAGGCCATGCACGCGCAATCGGCCTTCGTCGGCTGGTCCTTCGCCGGCGGTGAAACATTCACCTACAAGGTGACGCCGATCATCGGCTTCGCCATGGGAAGCATCCACGGCGTGATTCCAGGGCTGGAGGCGAGTCTCGCCGCGTACAAGTTCGACTACTACATCGAAGCCGAGTACCTGACCGGCTCCGGCACGCAAACGCCAAGTTATCTCTATGCCTGGAGCGAGCTTGGGTATCGTCCGGTCGATTGGCTGCGGCTTGGCTTCGTGATGCAACGGACGCGGATCTACGGCGGCGATCGTGAGTTCCAGCGTGGCGGCCTGGTGCAACTCACGTTCAAGAACGTGACGGTCGGCTGCTACTGGTTCAATCCCGGCTCGTCCGAGCAGGTGGTCATGACGAATCTCACCGTCTCGTTCTAGTTCTCCTGCGCGCGGCAGCACGCAATGCCGTGACGCCCCAAGCCCGTCCCGACGCACCACTTCGCGTTTACCCCGGGGCATTTCTCTGACCCGTGTAAGAAGCAGGTAAGCCGAACACCGTACCTTGTCGGCATGGTTCCCTGATGACGCTCATATTGCGCGCCCCGCTGGCGTGGCGCGCGGGCGGCACTCGGCCATGCAAAGCGCACAAGTACGCAGGAGACAGAGATGAATGACGATCTGGTCGAAAGACTGAAGACCAACCCACGGTATCAACAACTCGTCCACAAGCGCTCTCGGCTTGGCTGGATACTCACGCTCGTCATGCTCGTGGTGTATTACGGCTACGTGCTGCTGATTGCCTTCGACAAGGACCTGATGGCCACGAAGGTCGGAGACGGCGTGACGACATGGGGCATGCCGATCGGGCTGTTCGTGATCGTCTTCACCGTCGTCATCACGGGGCTCTACGTGCGCCATGCCAACAACACTTATGACGAGCTCACCGAGCAGATCAAGCGGGAGGTCGCATGAAAACGCATCACGTTATCGCCGCAGGCGGCGCCCTGCTGTTGTCGACGGCCGCGTTGGCCGCGGGTGGTGATCTTGGGCAGGCCGTCAAACAGCCCACCAACTGGACGGCCATCGGCATGTTCGTCGTGTTCGTCATCGGCACGCTGTTCATCACCAAATGGGCGGCCAAGCGGACCACGTCCGCGGCGGCGTTCTATACGGGCGGTGGTGGCATCACCGGCTTCCAGAACGGCCTGGCCATCGCTGGCGACTACATGTCGGCAGCATCGTTCCTCGGCATTTCCGCCGCCGTGTTCGCAAACGGCTACGACGGCCTGATCTACTCGATCGGCTTCCTGGTCGGCTGGCCGATCATCACGTTCCTGATGGCGGAGCGCCTGCGCAATCTCGGCCGCTTCACGTTTGCCGATGTGGCCGCCTACCGCTTCAAGCAGGGCCCGATCCGCGCGTTCGCGGCATCGGGCACGCTGGTGGTGGTGGCGTTCTACCTGATCGCGCAGATGGTGGGCGCCGGGCAACTGATCAAGCTGCTGTTCGGGCTCGAGTACTGGATCGCGGTGGTGATCGTCGGCGCGCTGATGATGGTGTACGTGCTGTTCGGCGGCATGACGGCAACCACCTGGGTGCAGATCATCAAGGCTGGCCTGCTGCTGGGCGGCGCATCGTTCATGGCCTTCATGGTCATGGCGCAGTTCCACTTCAGCCCCGAGGCACTGTTCGCCAAGGCCGTTGAAGTCCATGCCAAGAAGGACGCGATCATGGGCCCGGGCACATTCATCAAGGACCCGATCTCTGCGATCTCGTTCGGCATCGCGCTGATGTTCGGCACGGCCGGCCTGCCGCACGTCCTGATGCGATTCTTCACCGTGCCCAACGCCAAGGAAGCGCGCAAGTCCGTGTTCTGGGCCACCACGTGGATCGGCTACTTCTACATCCTGACGTTCATCATCGGCTTCGGCGCCATCGTGCTGGTGAGCACCAACCCGACGTTCCAGGACGGTAGCGGCAAGCTGCTCGGCGGCCTCAACATGGCGGCCGTTCACCTGGCCACTGCAGTGGGCGGCAACGTGTTCCTCGGATTCATCTCGGCGGTGGCGTTCGCGACAATCCTGGCCGTGGTGGCCGGCCTCACGCTGGCCGGCGCGTCGGCGGTGTCGCACGACCTGTACTCCACGGTCTTCATGCACGGCAAGGCAACCAGTTCGATGGAACTGCGCGTGTCGCGCATCACCACGATCATCCTGGGCATCATCGCCGTGGTGCTCGGCATCGTCTTCGAGAAGCAGAACATCGCGTTCATGGTGTCGCTGGCGTTCGCCGTGGCGGCATCGGCCAACTTCCCGGTGCTGTTCATGTCGGTGCTGTGGAAGAACTGCACCACGCGCGGCGCGATGGTGGGCGGCTTCCTCGGCCTGCTGTCGGCCGTGATTCTGACCGTCCTGTCGCAGGCGGTGTGGGTCGACGTGTTCCACTTCAAGGATGCGCCGTTCCCGTACACGTCGCC
The DNA here is from genome assembly GCF_002335265.1 of Cupriavidus sp. UBA2010. Classification (NCBI taxonomy): domain Bacteria; kingdom Pseudomonadati; phylum Pseudomonadota; class Betaproteobacteria; order Burkholderiales; family Burkholderiaceae; genus Cupriavidus; species Cupriavidus sp. UBA2010. The sequence continues at coordinate 175,071 of NZ_DDCI01000017.1, read as the reverse complement.
GGCGCTGTTCTCGATGACGATCGGCTTCGTCGGCATCTGGTTCTTCTCGATCACCGACAGGTCGCCCCGGGCACGTATCGACCGGGCCGGCTTCGAGGCACAGGAACTGCGTTCCGAGACCGGCATTGGCGCCGTCGGGGCCGCAAGCCACTGATCCGCCCGGCGCCGCCCCCCCCCCGCGGCGCCTACGGCAACTGCTTGCCGGGCAGCGTGGGTGTCACGCCACGCGTGCCTGCGGCGGGCACACGGCGCGTGCCGGTGGGTCTGGCGCGCGCCTTCTCCTTGCCTGACACCGGCGCAGCCAGCATGGCCTGGCCTTCGAACTGGCCGCGCGCGTCGAACGCCCCCATCCGCACCGGTTCGCCCATGCCACCCACCACATGCTGGGCCAGCGCGTTACCGGAACTGGCTGCCGCAAGCAGCCATGCCGCCGTCATCACACGAACGCCGCAATCCCTTTTCATTCGATCCTTCCGTATCCCGTATCGTCACGGTCGGCGAGCATAATGCGGGCGGGATGCTGGCGTTGTAATGAATTGTTATGCCCCCGCGCAAGGCCACCTGACGGCCCGAACCGGCCGCTTGCCGGCCCACCTGCGTACAATGCCGGGCTCAACTAGTGGGATGACGTCCGTGAAGAAAACCGACCTGGAAAAGAACAAGGGCCTGAAGATCAACAACAGCATGAAACAGTACGGCGCCAACCGGGCTGGCTCGCTGCCTAAGGGCGGCCGCCGCGCAGAGACCGGCAAGACTGGCCTGCTCGGCAAGCTGCTCGGCAAGGCCGTGCCGCCGGAGAAGGCTGGCGACTGAGCGGGATCCGCGTATCCCGGGGTATCCTTGACCCTTCACGGCACATGCAGCACTGAACTGAACGCCGGATCGAGGAGAAGCCATGGATATGCAAGGCAGGGAAACGCAGGGGATGTCCCGGGAGCGGCTGGGGCGGATCGATCGTTTCATCAATGAAGCGTATATCGCCAACGGCAAGCTACCGTGCGCGCTGACCCAGGTGTGGCGGCGTGGCGAGCTGGTGTTGAACTCGGTGCTGGGCCAGGCCGACCGCGAGCGGCAGGTGCCGCTGGCCGAGGACTCGATCTTCCGCATCTACTCGATGACCAAGCCGATCACCTCGGTGGCGATCATGATGCTGCTCGAGGAATGCAAGATCGCGCTGGACGATCCGGTCAGCAAGTACATTCCCGCATGGGAAAACCTCGGCGTCTTCACCGGCGGCTTCATGGAGAGCTTCCAGACGCGCGCGCCGGCACGACCGATGCAGGTGATCGACCTGCTGCGCCACACCTCTGGACTGACCTACGGCTTCCAGCAGAACACCAATGTCGATGCCGCCTATCGCAGGCTGAAGCTGGGGGACATCGCCACGGATGGCACCCTCGACGACATGATCGAGAAGCTGGCCACGCTGCCGCTCGAGTTCTCGCCGGGCGAAGCCTGGAACTACTCGGTATCGACCGATGTGCTGGGCTACCTGGTCGGCAAGATCAGCGGCATTCCGTTCGAGACCTTCCTGAAGGAACGCATCTTCGATCCGCTGGGCATGGTCGATACCGCGTTCCACGTACCCGAGGACAAGGTATCGCGCTTCTGCGCGTGCTACGCCATCGGCGCGCTGGGTTCGAAAGTCATTTCGCCGCGTGGGCCGATGCTCCAGGACGATCCTCTGGCCAGCACCTACCTGAAGCCGCCCAGCTTTGTCTCGGGTGGCGGTGGTCTGGTGTCGACGGCGGCGGACTACATGCGCTTCGCGCGCATGTTGCTGCAGGGCGGTGAACTGGATGGCACGCGCCTGCTAAGTCCGAAGACCCTGGCGCTGATGACCGCCAACCATCTGCCGGGCGGTGTGGATCTGCCGCGTATGTCCCGTTCGATGTTCAGCGAGGCCACCTACGAAGGCGTCGGATTCGGGCTCGGCTTCGCCACGACGCTCACGCCGGCCACCACGCTGATTCCCGGCAGCGCCGGAGACTTCTTCTGGGGCGGCGCGGCCAGCACGTTCTTCTGGGTCGATCCTGAGGAAGACCTGATCGGCCTCTTCCTGACCCAGCTCCTGCCGTCGTCGGCCTATCCCGTGCGCCGCCAGCTGCGCACGATGGTCTACAGCGCGATCACGGAGCCGGGCGCCGGTGCGCGCTGAACGTCACACGCATCGGACGGTACTACAATGCACGCATCAGAGACCGAGTCGGGATACCGTTGATGAAGACAGCAACTTCCCTCGTTGCGATCGTGCTGGTCGCCTTCAGCACGCTGGCCAACGCCAGCGTGGCCGAGGGCGCCCGTGAGTTCAAGGCCGACGTCAAGGTGGCAGGCAAGAAGACCGGACACGCGGTGCACGAGACCGCGATTGCGATTGGCGACGGCGCCAAGGCTGCCGGCCATGCCGTCGCCGATGCCAGCAAGCGTGGCTATCACTCGACGAAGAAGTTCGTGACGGGGCACGAGTAAGGGGCACGAGTAAAGTCGCCCCCCGACGTCCAGCAGGCAACGTGGCCGCGTGCGGGTGAGGACCCGCACGCGGCCACGCTCACTTCATGACTGCCGTTTTTCCAGCACTTCGCGAATCACCTGCTCGAAGGCTTCCGGCGGTTGCCCGCCCGTGAGGAGGTAGCGGTTGTCGAAAATGACCGATGGCACCGAATTGATGCCCATCGACTGGAACTGCGCCACTTCAGCGCGCACTTCATCGGCATAGGCATCGCTTTCCAGAATGCGGCGCGCCTCCGCGCCATCGAGACCCGCCAATTGCGCGGCCTCGACGATCACGTCGTGATTGCTCGGGTCCTTGCCCGCGCCGTGATACGCCTTCAGCAAGGCCAGCTTGAGCGGCAGCTTCTTGCCCTGCGTGCCGGCCCACTGCAACACGCGATGCGCGTCGAACGTGTTGTAGATATGCGTCCGGGGGCCGAACTCGAATCCGACCGCCTCGCCGCGCTCGCGGATCTGTACCTGGCGTTCGGCAAGCTGCTCGGCGGTGCTGCCGTACTTCGTGCTGACGTAGTCGAGGATGGTGCGGCCTTCCGGCGGCATGTCCGGATTCAGTTCGAACGGATGCACGACGATCTCGGCTTCCACTTCGTCCCCGAGACGCTCCAGCGCCTGCTTGAGCGACGTCAGGCCAATGGCGCACCATGGGCATGCGATATCGGAAACAAAATCGATCCTGAGTGCTTGAGTCATGACTTTTCCTGATCTGCGGAATATGGGAACCGCGACAGGTTAGCGTGAATCGCCGGGCCGTGCTTGGCGATGCGTGCCACGCCCTATACTGGACATGACATCGGCCAACCGCGCCGGTGTCCCGTCAACGACCACGCCTGCAGGAGGAGCCGAACTCGCGGATGCTGCGCAGCCGGCCTCCGCACTGGGAGCCCCCCGAGGTTCCCGTCCCGACGAACCATTCGCGCCAGGAGGCAACGATGGGACGCAAATTCATCGATTGCCGCGACTATCCCAGCCAGATGCATTGCACGGTGGCACTCAGTGCCGATACCGAAGAGGAACTGCTGGAAGCCGCGGTCCAGCACGCTGTGCAGGTGCACGAGCATCAGGACACGCCAGAGTTGCGCAGTCAGCTCAAGGCGTGCTTCAAGGACGGCTCGCCGCCGAGTTGAAGCCTGGATAAAAAAGGGGCGCGGCGGCACAACGCCCATTGTGCCGCCACGCCTTCCCCAAACCGGATCGGTTCGATTCGCTCAGCCCTTCGGGCCGGCCTGCAGCGGCATCGACTGCATCGGCATCATGTTCAGATTGGCGTTGTGCATGACCCACAGCGAGCCAGACACCACGATGGCGATCAGGAACACCGTGCAGGCGAAGATCGCCGTGTTGCCACGCTGCCCCTTGCGCGGGCCCAGATGCAGGAAGAAGACCAGTTGCACCAGCAACTGCGCGATGCAGAGCAGGACGATGACCGCGAGCCCGTAGCCCGGCGGCAGTACCCCACTCATCACGGCACCGAAGGACACCAGGGTCAGCACCACCGACAGCCCGTAGCCGATCAGGTGGCTGCGAATGCTGCCGTGCGACGATTCATGAGCGGTAACGCTGGTGGGCTTCACAGGAAGGTCCTCAGGTAGACGATGGAGAAAACGCAGATCCACACGAGATCCAGGAAGTGCCAGAACAGGCTCAGGCAGGCCAGGCGTCGACGCACGATGCCGTCGAGGCCGAACACCTGGATCTGGTGCACCATCACGATGATCCAGAGCAGCCCGGCCGTGACGTGCAGGCCGTGCGTGCCCACCAGCATGAAGAACGCCGACAGATAGGCGCTGCGGCCCGGGCCCGCCCCTTCGTGAATCAGTTCCATGAACTCGAAGATCTCCATGCCGACAAACGCCGCGCCGAGCGCGAACGTCAGCACCATCCAGCGGATGACCTGGTTCGGATTGGCCTTGCCGTCCTGCAGCTTGATCATCGCCACGCCGAAGGTCAGGCTGCTGGTCAGCAGCAGCATCGTTTCGCCGAGCACGAAGCGCAGGTCGAACAGTTCGCGCCCGCCCGGGCCGCCTGCGGTGTTGTTGACCAGCACGCCGAACGTCGCGAACAGCACCGCGAAGATCAGGCAGTCGCTCATCAGATAGAGCCAGAAGCCCAGCGTGGTGCGCGATTGCACCACGTGATCGTCGTGTCCGTCGTGACCGTGGGCGGCGTCATGGCCGTGGGCGTCGGACGCATGGCCCGGCGCATGGATGCCGGGCGCTGCGTCGGCCCGGAGTTTCAGGGATGTCGTCATGATCAGTTGGCGCCTTGCAGTTGCTGGAAGCGCGCGCGTTCGATGCGTTCCACTTCGGCGGCGGGGACGTAGTAGTCCACGTCGCGGTCATACGCGCGGGCGATGAAGGTGAAGATCATCGCGGCCAGGCCGAAGCCGACCATCCACCAGATGTGCCAGACAAAGCCGAAGCAGAACACAAGGCCGAACACGGAGACGAGGAAGCCGGCCGATGTATTGCGCGGCATATGGATGTCCTCGTACCTGGCGGGCTGCGCGTAGGCGCGGCCGGTATCCTTGTCTTCCCAGTGCTGCTCCAGCGACGTGATGTTCGGCACGTGCGCGAAGTTGTAGAACGGCGCGGGCGAGGCGGTGGCCCACTCCAGGCTGCGGCCATCCCACGGATCGCCGGTCAGGTCACGGTTCTGGTTGCGGTCACGCACGCTGACGTAGAGCTGCCACAGGATTGCCAGGATGCCGGCGCCGATGATGCACGCGCCAACCAGCGCGACGATCAGGTACGGCTGCCACTCGGGGTTGGTGTAGTGGTTCATGCGGCGGGTCATACCCATCAGGCCCAGCGCGTACAGCGGCATGAAGGCCAGATAGAAGCCGATCAGCCAGCACCAGAACGCGACCTTGCCCCAGAACTCGTTGAGCGTGAAGCCGAACACCTTCGGGAACCAGAACGACATGGCCGCCAGACAGCCGAAGACCACACCACCGATGATCACGTTGTGGAAGTGGGCGATCAGGAACAGGCTGTTATGCAGCACGAAGTCCGCGCCGGGCACGGCCAGCAGCACGCCGGTCATGCCGCCCACCGCGAACGTCACCATGAAGCCGATGGTCCACAGCGTCGACGAATGGAAGCGGATGCGGCCGCGATACATCGTGAACAGCCAGTTGAACAGCTTCACGCCGGTCGGGATCGAGATAATCGACGTCATGATGCCGAAGAACGCGTTGACGCTGGCGCCCGAGCCCATCGTGAAGAAGTGATGCAGCCAGACGAAGAACGACAGCACACCAATCGACGACGTCGCGTAGACCATCGACTTGTAGCCGAACAGCGGTTTGCGCGAGAACGTGGCGATGATCTCCGAGAACGCGCCGAAGCACGGCAGGATCAGCACGTAGACCTCGGGGTGGCCCCAGATCCAGATCAGGTTCACGTACATCATCGCGTTGCCGCCAAGCTCGCTGGTGAAGAAATGCATATCCAGGTAGCGGTCGGCGGTAAGCAGCGCCAGCGTGGCGGTGAGCACCGGGAAGATGGCGACGATCAGGATGTTCGTGATCAGCGCGGTCCACGTGAACACCGGCATCTTCATCAGCGTCAGGCCCGGCGCGCGCATCCGCAGAATCGTGACGATGAAGTTGATGCCCGTCAGCGTGGTGCCAAGCCCTGATATCTGTAGCGCCCAGATGTAGTAATCCACCCCAACGGTCGGACTGTACTCAAGACCGCTGAGCGGTGGGTAGGCCACCCATCCGGTGGCGGCGAAATCGCCAACGAACATCGAGATCATCACCAGCACCGCGCCAATGGCCGAGAGCCAGAAGCTCAGCGAGTTGACGAACGGATAGGCCACGTCGCGCGCGCCGATCTGCAGCGGCACGATCACGTTCATCAAGCCCAGGATGAACGGCGTGGCCACGAAGAAGATCATGATCACGCCGTGCGCCGTGAAGATCTGATCGTAGTGGTGCGGTGGCAGGTAACCGGCGGTCTCGCCGACGGCAATGGCCTGCTGCGTGCGCATCATGATGGCGTCGGCAAAGCCGCGCAGCAGCATGACCAGCGCCATGATGATGTACATCACGCCAACGCGCTTGTGGTCCACCGAGCAGATCCACTCGCGCCAGAGGTAGGTCCACTTGCGGTGATACGTGATCGCGCCGAACAGCGCGGCGCCGCCCAGCAGTACCACCACCAGCGTGCCCATGATGATGGGCTCGTGCATGGGGATGGCATCGAGAGTGAGTTTTCCGAACATGGGTTATTGCTCCACGGTGTCGGGCAGCGGCGGCAGTGCGGCGCGCAGCGTCTCGGGGCTGTCCGCGCGGCAGATGTCGCCATAGCTGGCCATGTATTGATCGACGACACCCTGGAAGAGGCGTGGCGAAACGTTTGCGTAGATGGTGACCGGGTCCTTGCTGCTGGGCTGCTTCAGCGCGCGGTAGGTCTGTTCGTCGAGCGCGTTGCCGGACGCGCGGGCGCGGGCGATCCAGGCATCGAAATCCTCGCGCGAGGTGGCAACCGTCCGGAAATGCATGTCGGAGAAGCCGGCGCCGCTGTAGGCAGCGGAGCGGCCGTCGAACACGCCGGTTTCATCGGCGATCAGATGCAGCTTGGTTTGCATCCCGCTCATCGCATAGACCATGCTGCCGAGCTTCGGGATGAACAGCGCATTCATCGTCGATTCGGCCGTGATGCGGAAGTTGATGGGCGTGCCGACCGGCACGGGTAGCTCGTTCAGCGATGCCACGCCGTACTGCGGATAGATGAACAGCCATTTCCAGTCGAGCGCGACAACGTCCACCTCTATCGGCGCGACCTTCGATTCGAGCGGCCGGAACGGGTCGAGCTTGTGTGTGGTGTCCCAGATGATGATGCCGAGCAGCGCCACGATCACGCACGGGATACCCCAGACGACGACCTCGATCTTGGTCGAATGCGACCAGCGCGGCGCGTACTCGGCCTTGGTGTTGGTCTCGCGATACCGCCACGCGAACACCAGCGTCAGGATGATGACCGGGATGACTACCAGCAGCATCAGCGCGGTGGACAGCACGATCAGGTTGCGCGTTTGCACACCTACGGCGCCGCTCGGGGAGAGCAGATCGTAGGAACAACCGCTGAGGATCAGGGGAGCCGCGACGCAGAGCCACGCGCGGACTTTGGGGGGGATGGGTACTCGCCGGCGGACATGCTCCGGGGCGGCAACTCGCTCACGCATTTCAGACACCTATTGATGGGGGCACAGGCGTATTCCGGGTATTTGTATGGATTGGCCTGAGGTGCGCGGGATGCTAAGGTAAGACAACATCCATACAAGACGGATTTTTCAGTGCGTACAAAGACTTCCGCACCGACAGGCAAGCCCGCCTGGATCGGCGAGTTCAGCCCGACCGGCGGGCCGCGCTATCTGCAGATCGCGGGATTCCTCGAACACGCGATGGCAGACGGGCGGCTCTCTCCCGGGGACCGGCTGGCGCCTCAGCGAGAACTGGCGGCAATGCTTGGCGTGGACCTGACCACGGTGACGCGGGCGTTGGCCGAGGCTCGGCGCCGTGGGCTGGTCGAACCACGCGGCTCGCTCGGCACCTTCGTCGCGGCGCCGGTCTTTGAACTGGCCCAGACTGTGGACCTGAGCATGAACGTGCCGCCACCACCGGAAGGCATCGACTTCGACGACATGCTCCGGCGCGGGTTGGCGCAGGTGACGCTGCACGCGGACGCCAGCCTGTTGATGACCTACCAGTTGGGCGGCGGCACGCAGCCGGATCGCGAAGCCGGTGCGCGGTGGCTCGGGCCGATGCTCGGCACGGTAGCGTCCTCACGCGTGATCGCCAGTCCCGGCGCCCAATCTGCGTTGTCGGCAGTGATCCTCTGCCTCAGTGACCCCGGGTCAGTCATCGCGGCGGAGCCGCTGATCTATCCGGGGCTGCGCGCGGCGGCGGCGCAAACGGGGCGGCGCGTGGTGACGGTGGCGACAGATAGCGACGGAATGCGTCCCAATGCGCTCGAAGCCGCTTGCCGTGCGCACGCGATTCGGCTCATCTACCTGAACCCGACGTTGCAGAATCCCACCACGCACACAATGCCCGAGCACCGTCGGCGTGACATCGCACGGGTGGCCGCCCAGTGCGGCGCGCGGATCATCGAGGACGACCCGTACTGGCTGCTCACGCCCGACGCACCGCCCCCGGTGGCCGCACTCGCGCCGGCGCAGACGATTCATATCGCGACCCTGTCGAAATGCCTGAGCCCCGGATTGCGCACCGCATACGTGGTGGCGCCCGATGCCGACACGCGGGAGGCGATCCTGGCCGCGCTACGCGCGATCACCCTCATGGCGTCGCCGATCGCCACCGCGCTCGCCACGCAGTGGATTCGCGATGGGTCCGCGGAGGCATTGCTGAACGGCATTCGCAGTGAAGCGGCGGCACGGCAGCAGATCGCGCAGCAATGGCTGATCGGTGCCAACCAGTCGCCGCAATCTGGCATCCATGTGTGGCACCCGTTGCCAAGCTACTGGACGTCGAGTGGATTCAGCCGCGCGGCCAGCGACGAGCACCTGCGGGTGACCGCATCGGATGCGTTTTCCGATGGGGCCGATGCGCCCAACGCCATCCGTATATCGCTTGGCGGCGTGGCGGAGCGCGCGCAGCTTTCGATGGCGCTAAAGAAGCTATCGGGGTTGCTCGCGCGCAAGCCGCCACACGCAATGCTGCAGGTGATCTAGACAGCGTTCTTCCGTCCTTTCCGCAGCGCTGGCACTTCCACTGGTTCTTGGCGGACCCGGTCGAGGATGGCTCACTGTAGGGACCAATATCGACGGTATCTGACGCCCGATGTCACTTGCGAATCGTGGCATCCGTGCCCAGCGCAATCAGCATGCAGCCGCACGCGGTCCGGTGTCCGTGCAGGGCAATCGCCTTGCCGTTGTCGGTCAGCATGTCGGAGCCTTCGATGATTGGATTGATGCCATGACCAGGTAGCGGACAGGACACGAGGTCGCCCACCCGCGCAGCCTTGCGTCCCATGACGATCATGGTATCCGAGCCTGTAAGGATGACGCCGCCGTGAGTCGTGGCGTCGCCGACGAAAGCAATAGAGGTCATGGAACTACCTTGGTAAGTGCGAGGTCATTGTTCAGGCACGGAGGGTGCCGAAGACTACGATCGTCCCGTCCGGACTGACTTCCAGATGGACACACCGTCCGCTGATCTCGTAGCCACACCCATTGACGGCATGCATGTAGGACAGCACGCCTCCACCGGCGAAATGCAGTGTATGGGACACCGTGTCGTACACATGGGCGATGTCGTGTCGCTCTACCTGGGACACGTCCGCAATGGTGAGCATGCGGATCGACGGCACTTCGCCTTCAATATTGCCGTTTGGCAACTGGCGAACCGACAGGCCGTCCCCGGTCGGCACCGTATAGCCGCCGTCGGGATCGGCGCGGCGCTGGCCGCCGGCGATGTAGCTCTCATTCTCTGGCTGGGAAGGCATAAATTCTTGTGTTCTGTCGATTAGGTTGGGGCATCACATCAGCGCAGGAATATCTGTCGACACCCAGTCAAAGCCCATGTTCACATGGTTGCCGTTCAGGTCGGTGCCGGTGAAGCCAGTCAGCATCACGCCGCAGTTGGCCGGGCCGCTGATGGTAGGAGACGCGTTGTCCTGAGTCCGGTTCGAGCGGGAGTGCGGCGTTCCGCGAGTGGTACCGTCAGCGTCTCGCCCCTGCAAACTTACCGCTGGGGGATCGTTGAAATCATAGTTCGGCAGACCATTCACGGCTGTATCTTGGTACATGTGATGGGATCTCTTGCTGACCGTCGATCTTTTTCAGGTTCCCGTGCCTCCCAGTTCTTGCTCCTTCGTCGGCGAGAATCTTCTCGCAGTCGTCTGCGCACGGACATTTCGCGAGGCTTAGCGGATCGATCCATTGAATCGGATTGGGCGCAATTGATAAACGTCAGGTGCTACCTAGATTGCCGTATGTGACCCCCTCTACGCGAACCCAGTCACACTTCAACTCAATCGACAGGCCTTCTTTGCAATTGATCTCTATCGAAGCAACATTGTCGGTAATGGTCGATTCAAACGTTGCAACCATGTTGTCATGCCCCCAACCATCAATCGAGATGCCGGACACACCGATAAATGACAAGCCCAGATAGACGACGTCGTAGTCTTTCGGCCATCGGTTCGGTTGAGACAACGGCTTCCGAGTGGTCATGATTCTCACTGAGAGCCGAGGTTCGTCCCGCTTGAGGTGAACCTCGACGATCTCGGCACCAACAAGTGGTACTTCGCTCCCATAAAGCGCCGTGAGGGCTTGTGGATTCACGATCCGTTGTATCAGGCTCATTTCTTGTTCCGGCAGTCGAAGTAATAGTGATCAGCCATTCCCTGGATACTCCCTGTGCGGGTGTTTTCATCAGGGCGGACGTTGTGGTGTGACGGTTGATCGCCGACCCCACCTTTTCCGAATGCATGGCCTGCGGAATGGTCTTGGATGACCACATTTTCACCACCAACCTGGTAGGTCAGTTCCCGCGTCATGACCGGCTTGTTGTTGTCGCCAAGAAGCCAGTTTCCACTGGAATTCGTCAACGGGACCATTTTCTGGTTGATCGGCTGCTGCGACAAGGGAATGCCGAGCTGCCGACGAATGTCTCTCAGGCTTGACCGGCGAGATTTATCACACGGATTGCAAGGGCAACGGGCAAGGCCAAGCGGGTCGATCCACCCTGTTGGGTTATCAGCGTATTGATAGACATTAATCCCACCCGCCAACCCAATCGGATCTTTGGAAGTGAACCGCCCACTACCCGGATCGTAGTACCGGTGCCGGTTGTAGTGCAGCCCCGTCTCGGCATCATGGTACTGCCCCGGGAACCGGATGGCGTTGATGGCCTCGGTCGGGTCTGCCTGTCCATAGCGATCAAGCTCCCGGCACTATGCTGCCATGGTCGGTCAGGTCGCCGACGCGAATGATTTCTCCCAGCACTTATTCGCTCTCTGGCTGGGGTTTTAGTTTCTCTTTCAAAAAAAATCTCAACTCCGTTTCTGATAATTCAAACTCTGGTCCGGCATCCATTCCTTGGAGAAAATTTACTACGTGATTTAAATATGGATCGTCAAAATCGTAATCCAAATTAAACTCACATGCATAACGAGCAATTTTATCCGGATAGTAGCCACCCGAATTGATGATTAAATTTAGACCCTCAAGAAATTTATCTCTCATATCAGACAAGATTGTTCTCCTTAGAGGCAGCCTCTTATAACCCTACCGGACGGCGTTGCTTTGCATTGTTCAATATCGGATTTTGTTGGTGGATAGTGAGGCAATTTCAACACCTCGCCATTATTCATCTTAGGATGAACTCGGTTAACTTCACCAGCGTGGTTATATGTTTCCTCCCATGATCGAACCTGCCCTGTTGCTGGATTCCACTCGGTTACATGTGACCGTCCCCGTGTAGGTCCCTGCGTTAATGCCGGAACTTCTGCGTCGTAATATCTGATTCGACCATCAGGAAATCCTCGCGTGGAGGCGGCATTTCCCTGTGCTTTTTGAAGTGCTCGCAATTTACGTGCGAGTTTATCTGCGGGGCTATCGCATCGCAGCCCTAGCGGATCAACCCACCCCGTTGGATTGGGCGCGTACTGATAGACATTAATCCCACCCGCCAGCCCAATCGGGTCCTTGCTGGTGAACCGCCCACTACCCGGATCGTAATACCGGTGCCGGTTGTAGTGCAGCCCCGTCTCGGCATCATGGTACTGCCCCGGGAACCGGATGGCGTTGGTGGTCTCGGTCGGGTCTGTCGACTTGCGCGTGGTCTTCAGCCCGCCCCAGGCCTTGTACCGGGCGAGCCACACGACCTTGCCTGACTCGTCGACCATCTCCTGCGGGGTGCCCAGGTGGTCGTTCAGGTAGAAGAGCGTCGCGTGCCGGCTCCTGGCCGGCACCTGCACATACCCGCCATCGGTGCCCGTGGCCATGAACGCAGGCTCCACCAGCGTCTCGTCCAGCCGCGCCAGCGGCACAAAGCTGCCCGGCTCGTGCAGGTACATCGAAGCTCCTTGCCACTGGTGGGATTGCGCCAGCGTGTGCTGGCGCTGCGCCACCGGCACCGAGTACGCATCCTCGGGATGCTCCCGGATGACCGGGATGGGCTGGTATTCGTGCGGGATGAATGTCTGCGGCTTTGCCTGGAGGAAGCGTTCCTCCATCAGCAGCACGTCTCCGTCCCACGTAAAGAAGGTGCGCTCAAGGTGGCCGGCCTGCTCGACCGCCTTGAGCGTGCGTCGCCCGAACGCGTCGTACAGGAAGCGCACCTGCATGTCGGGTTCGACCCGGGCCGGGAAGGCGTGCAGCACGCCATCCGGGGTGCGCTCGATGCGCTTCAGTGCTTCAGCCGGCGGTGGCGTGGCGTAGCGGTCGGCCCGCTCCAGCCGGTTGGCGGCGTCGTACTGGTACACCCACGTCACCCCGTTGGGCTCGGTGCGCCGCACGAGATTGCCATACGTATCGTGCGCGTAGCGCGTGCGCGAGAGTTCGCGCAGCACGTTGCCCACGCAGCGCGGCAGCGACGCCTCCCAGGCTTTCAGCTTCTCCCTGTCCCGCGAGGACCGCTCATCCCAGCGCAGCGGCGCATACTTCTCGTCCGGATGCTCGCGCAGCCACGCCGCATCCTCGGCGGCCTCGCGCGCGTGGCGCAGCACCTTGTCCGGCTTGCTCTCCACCTCCGGGCGTGGGGCTACCTTGTCCGGGTCCACCGGATTGCCCGCCGGATCGAAGGCGAACACCTCGGTCAGGTCCGGCGACACGGCCTTGAGCAGACGCCCGACCGGATCGTAGGTGTAGTCGGTCACGCCGCGCGCATGGTCCTGGATGCGCGCGAGATGGCCGGTCTGGCTGTACAGGAACTGGCGCTGGGCGATCCACGCGCCCGGCACGTCGATGTTTCCCTTTCCCTCTCCCGTTCCCGCGTGCACGGCGATCCTGTCCAGCCGCCCGTTGACATCGTAGGCGCGCGTCTGGCGCCAGCCCCGATGCTGGCGGGCGACTTCCCGATGCAGGCCGTCGCGCTCAACATCCAGCAGCGCCTGCCCATCGAGTTGCACGCCGTGCAGATGGCCAGAGCCGTAGCGCAGCCAGTCCACCGTGCGCGTGTTCGGCAGGGTGGTCCGGGTGCGATGGCCCAGCGCGTCGTACTCGTGACGGCTGACCGTGACGTAACCGCTCCCCGCACTCCCATGGCGCTGCAGCTCTGACACCAGGTTGCCGGCGTCGTCGTAGTGCAATTGCACGGTGCTCACGCCGCTCCTGGCGGTGACCAGCCGCCCCTGCGCGTCGTAATGGAAATGCTCGTCCACGGACGAGCGCAGTCCCTCGGCACGTACGCTACGGCGGGTCAACCGTCCCAGCGGATCGCGCTCGTAGTCCGTGCGCATCTCGCCCTCGACGGTGCCGATCAGGCGGCCTGCGGCGTCGTAGGCATACTGCACCGTGCGGTCATCGAAACCGGTTTGCTTCACGAGTTGGCCCACCGCGTCGTAGGTGAAACGTGTTGCCTCGCCAGCCTCGTTCTGCAGGCGTGCCAGCCGCCATTGCTTGTCGTAGAAGTACCAAAGTTCGCGGCCTGCCGCGTCGCGCCGCAGGGTCGGCTGGTGGCTGGCGTTATAGCTGTACTCGGTCACCTGGCCTGCCGCGTCGGTGTAGGCGGTAAGGTTGCCCTCGTGGTCGTAGGTAAAACGCTCTTCGCTCTTGTCCGGGAGCGTCCGCGTCAGCAACTGCCCGCTGGCGTCATGTCGGTAGCCGGTGCTGTGGCCTTCGGCGTCGATCCGTTGCAGCAGAAAGCCGTTGGCGTCGTACGAATACCGGGTCTCGTGGCCCGAACAGTCCTGGACGCAGGTCAGCCGTCCGCCGTGGTCGTAGGTGAACCTCTGCACGCCTCCCTTCGGGTCGGTGAGCGCGAGCAGCCGTCCCGCGCCGCTCCAGGCGTATTGGGTCATGCGCCCGGCCGGATCGGTCACTGACACCGGGTGGCCCAGTTCGTCGTACGCGGTCTGCGTGACTTCGCCAGTCGGCGCCGTGACCTTGACGGGCAGTCCTGCGGCGTCGTATTCGATACGCGTCGTGTTGCCCAGTGCATCGGTCACGGCGGTCGCGCGGCCCTGCGCGTCATAGGCAAAGCGCTGCACCTGACCTTCGGCGTTGGTCATGCCCACCACATTGTTGTGATCATCCCACTCGAAGCGCTCGCTGCTGCCGTCGGGGTGCTCGACCATCACGATCCGGTTGTGATAGTCGTAGCGCTGATAGGTGATGCCGCCGTCCGCATCGGTGACCTTGGTGTACCAATGCTCGCGGTGATATTCGAAGCGCGTGTCCTCGCGTGGGTCATCCGCGTGTTTGCCAATCCATGTCCGCACGCATGTTGCATCGGCCGGTGCCGGCAGGCCGTTCGCGCGCCCAGGCCAGGCCCACTCGAGGTGATGCGCGTTGCCGTTGAAATCGGCGTATTGGGTGAGCAGGTGCTGCACGTAGGCAAAGCTACGCGTATGACCCAGCACGTTCTCATGCCGCACGAGGTCGCCGGCCCGGTCATAGCGATAGCGCGCCAGGGTCTGCTGGATATCGCCATTGAGGTCCACCCGGTGGATGGCCGACACCCGGCCCTCGACATAGTCCAGCCGGATGGTGGCCTCGGCCCCGCCGGTCATGCCGATCAAGTTGCCGTGGTTGTCATAAGACAGCATCAGCGCCATCCCGTCGCGCCGGCTGCGCGTGGTGAGCCGGTAGCACGTGCCGTGCAGCGTGTAGGCCTCCGAGGCGCCATCGGGATAGGTGAGCCGCACCTGTCGCCCATCCGGTCGATGCAGGGTCAACGGCTCGCCCGGCACCTCGACCGACTCGCCCACCTCAACCGCCGGCAGCGGCACCGGACGATTGTCCGGGTCGAAGAAGAGGAACGACCCATCGTCCTGCGGCGCGAGCGACAGGTGATAGGGGCTGCTCCAGCGCGCGCCCAGCGGGCTGTCGTCGTAGGCGCAGAGGCTGGAGCGGTAACGCCGTGTCCATACGATGGGCACGATGCCATCAAGCACGAAATCGGTTTGCGCCAGGTTCTCGTCGCCCATGGCGTAGTTGACCGGCTTGGGACTCGCCGTTACCGGGCAGCCGCAGCCGTCCCTGGCCGGCGTCTTGCTCGGCTTGGCGGGTTTCTGGGTGGTATCACGGTGCTCCCCAGGCTTGCGGTGCGGCTCGGTCAATTCGCCCGGCGCAGCCTGGGCGGTGTGCGAGGGTGTCTTGCCACGCCCGCGCCGCGCCTTGATTTCCGCCACGATTTGCGCCGCCATGAACAGCAACGTGCCGGCCTTGGCCGCGTCACCCAGCGCCGCGCGGATCATTGGCTCGGTATGGCGTTCGAACTCGTCCAGCCACGCCAGAATGGCGGTGCGCTGGCCGGACAGCTTGAGCAGTTCATCAATGCCGTATAACGCCACCTCCTCGGTGGACGGCACCCACGACCAGAAGCCCTTGTTCTTGTGGATCACGCCCATCTGCTCGGCGGCCGATATGGGGTTCTGCACAAAGGTGCGGATCGTGCGGGTCGTCAGTTGCACGCCCTTGATGATGTCCGCTTGCCAGCGCTTGAGGTGTTCGTCCAGATGCGCCATGAACTCGATCACGTCGCCGCCGGCGGTGGCCCAGAACAGATCCACCAGGACAGCGGTGCTGTGCCCCTTGGCAAAGGCGAGCAACACCTCCTTGACCACGGCGCGCGCAGGGCGGCTCGCATTGCCGGCCGCCGGCACCACCCCGATGGCGTCGATGACGAGAATGCCCCACTCGAACAGATTCTTGGTGGCACTCGGTTGTCTGCACAGCCGGTAGACGTCGGTGCCCACATCCCACAGTGACATGGCATTGCCCAGGACGGGAACCATGTACAGGCACTGAATGAATAGCTCGTGGCTGGGATCGGCCACCGAGCCAATGGCGCCATGGACTAGCTTTGGCGCCGTGACAGGTGCCATGACAGGTGCCGGGACAGGGCTGATGACCACGCGCCTGGCCTGGGCATTGTCGTGAACGGCCTGGGGAATCTGACGGGAGGGACGATGAGGCGTCTCGGTGGCGGCCATGGTGACGGGATCGGCGAAGAGAAATGTTGTCAGGAAAGCGTGTGGGGCGGGTTACGTCAGGCTCTTTGCCTGAGCGGGCAGGCCTGCAGTCGGTGCCGTGCCGGCGCTGGCGTCTGCCATAGCCTTGTCGAGCGTGGCAATGACCTTCGCAGCCTTGCGGGTTGCGGCGCCAAGCGCGGTCTCAGTCGGTGCTGGACCGGCGACCGATTGCGCCCGACTGGCGGCGGCCATGATTGGCCCGGTGAGGCTTGGCAAACTGTTGATTGCGCCTGCTGGTATTGGCAGCGCGCCGGTGTTGAGCTGAGGCTCCCGCCATTTCCTGGCCCAGCTCTCCAGGTCGCCGGGTTCTTCGAAATACTGGACTGTGCCGCCGCCACGCGGCACGTTAGCCAGGGTGCCGCGTCCATTAGCATCCAGGGCGCCGTAGCGCGTGGTGCCGTCAGGAAACTTCACCACATAGCTGGCATTCTTGACTGGCTCACCGTTCGGGTAGGCATGCCAGAGTTGCAGCCCGGTTTGTTTCTGCGTCGGCAACTGCGGCAGCGCCTGATGCTGTCCGGCCGATGGCCCGATGCGCAGCGGGCCATGGCACTGGATGTCACTGGTGCTGCCGATGGTGACCAGACCCTGTTCCAGCTTGATGTAGGCACCGCCGCACATCAGCGTGACCGCCTTGTCGGCAACGAGCGTGACAGAGTCGCTGGTGCTGGCAATCGTGACGCCCTTGAGCGCGGTAAGACTCATCGCATCGCCCTGGGCCTGTACATCGACGGGTCCTGCCCCGGCATAGAATTTCATGCCCTTGGCGCCGGCAAAGAGCGAAACGGCATCGCTGGCGGCCACGGTGTAGTTGCCACCAACAGCCGCGTCGGCATTGCCCCCGGCCGTCGTGAAAAGGTGGCCTGCCGACGAGAACTGCATGTGCCCGCCGCTGGTCAGCGCAAGCCCTTGCGGGGCACTGCCGAGTAGCACCGCCTGCTGCAAGTCCTTGAGCTGGGTCTCCAGCATCGTCTTCTGCGCCTCGCAGTCGGCGACGACCGCTTTCGCTTCACGTACCGCGTCGGACAGACTTTGCATGCGCGATTGAGCGGCGTGCAATTGCTCAAGCGCGGCGCTCATGTCAAGGACCTGTCCGCCCGCGCTAGCCTGTTTGTCGGCGCTCAGGAACAGTCCCTTGCCGCTGCGCACGGCCCCCCAGGCGTCGGTGCGCAGTTCGAATCCTTCGCCGCGCTTCTCGCGCTTGCCGTTGACGATGTGGCCGAGTGTGAGTTGGCTCTTGCCCGAATGCTCGGTGGAGATCTTGACGTGCTCCTGACCTTCCCAATCTTCTGCTTCGAACTCGTTGTCGCTCTGCGTGCGGAGCACGTTGCGCGACATCCACCGGTCCTGATTGGTGATCAGTTCAGGGTGCTGGCTGGTGTGTTGCGCGCTTAAGATGTACGGCTTGTTGGGGTTGCCGTCACGGAAGGCCACGTCTACGTACGTGCCGTCGATGAGCGGGAAGTGGAAGCCGGTCTGGTTTGCGCCTGCAAACGGTTTGGCGAACCACAGCGGCACGCTTTCGCCGCCGTTGGGCCAGGTGTCGAAATCGAAATCGAAGCGGACGATGTACTGACCCTGCTGAGTCAGGTAGGCGTACTTGAAGTCGCCGGGGGACGTAATTCTTGCGCTTAGCGTGCCGGAAATGCGCGGCCAATCGGCTTCGCCTAGCGGCAGCCGGAAGCGCCGGTCCGAGGGAATGGCCTTGTAGGTGTTGCGATAAGCGGCGTCGCGGGCACCGGCGTGAACGACTTCCGTGATGACCTGCCCGTTTGGCGCATCGGGCAACGCCAGGTCGATGCGCAGGATACGCGCCGGGCACAGCGCGAGTACATTGCTCTCGCCCGCGTAGACCAGTTGTTCGGCGTACTTCTCCTCATGCCGCAGCAGCGCCTCCCACTTGGCCTCATCAAAGTCCAGGTGGTGCGTGCCGAAGACATAGGACTGGCCGTAGGTATTCTCCTTGCGTGCGACGTTGGCGTTGCCGGTGAGCCGCTCCCACGCCTTGTTCTGGTTGTAATCCGCCACCCGGAACGATTCGGGGATGGTCTTCGCATGGGTCTTGAGCGAGAAGACTGTCTCCTGCCCGGATTCGAGCCCCGCCGTCTCGCGGTACGGCACGGTCCGTTGCGGCTGGTAGATGTAGTGGTCGATGTCGTCGCCGAAGACGATCTTCTCCCCGAACTTGCCCGGCGCGAAATAGCAGTAGATCCCGTTCTGCTCCATCAGCAGCCGGATATAGTCCCAGTCAGAGAGCTGGTGTTGCATTCGAAAGCCAAGCTGCGGATACTTGCGCCGCAGAATGAAGGCGAACTGGTGGCCCTTGAGGTCGTGGCGGCGCAGGACGGCCTCGATGATCTGCGGGGCAGTCTTCTGCTGGTAGATGCGGCTGGCCTGCGTGAGCTTCAGGCGCGACACCAGCGGCTCGACCACGATCTCGTAGCCACAGAAGTCACGAGTTTGGCGGGTCTTCGAGAACTCGGAAATCCAACCCGCGAATTTGCGGGGTTCGCTGTCATCCCCCGCATTGATGACGAAGGTGGCGTTCCGGTTCAGGTACTCAGCCCGATCCAGTCCCAGCGGATGCGTCAGCTGGACGGTGACCCTGTAGGGATCTCCCAGCCGTTCGACGGCTTCGAACGACACGACTGAAAGCTCTGCCGCGCTCGATGCGCCAGGGACCTCCAGAAAATAGACTTGCCTACCTGCTACCAGCTTCGCTGCGTCATTCCAACCTTCGACCATGTCGATGTCCTTGTCTCAGGAGCGCGCCGGGATGACGGCATCCGGTATCAGGCAATCACAGGCGAGGGGAGGGCCCAGATCGCCTGATCTGGGCGCGAATCATGGCGAAGTCGGGTCGACGTGAATATCGGTTTTCTACGATTTTGAAATCTCTGGATTCTGGATTCAGAAAATACTGAAGCGGGCACGCGGCGCTGGCCCCGCATCGCTTCCGCGCACGAGGTTGTTCACTGTGGGAGTGGCTACCTTTCCCGCTGCAAACACCAAAGCCAAGACGCTCGGCAGAAATAAGAGCCTAAAGCTCGCGATACGGGGTGCCTTCATGCGTTGCACCGAGCGCTCCGCTGCGGACATCGAACACGCCCGCAATCGCGCGGTCTTCCAGCATCGTTGGTGATTGTGGGTCGATTGGCGGCGGTACGATTTCCCAGTTGTCCGCGGTATGGGTGATTGGGTCCAGCGGAATCCTGTGTAAATAGGCGCGTTGCACTAGGGTGTCGAGGGACTGCGGATAGTGGCCATGGTCTAGCTAGTCCGCCGTATCAGTGCACGACTGCCAGCAAGCCGGCGATGCCGAACCCCAGCGCGGCCAGCGCATCGCCGGCGATCAGTCCGCCACCGACCAGCGACGTCGTGCTCATGTCATCGGGCAGCGCCGCATCCTTCGATGACGATTGCGCGCGACTGTCGACCAGGCTGGCGACCACGCCACCGGCCGCCATCCACGCGGCGGCGGGCAAGTTGACGAAGCCGCCGAAGGACGATGCATACGGCGACGGCAGCAACACGGCATCCAGAAGGAAATCGCAACCCTTGCCGACACGGCTCTGCTCCGCGAACCGGCGATAACGCGCCGACGCCCTTATCAGCTTGCGCAGGACTTCGGTGACGAGCCCGATACCCAGGCCGATCCATACCGCCAGCCGCAGATACGGCTTGTCTTCGGTCATGCTGCGCAGCGCACCGACGATCTTGTAGGTCATGGCCGATGTCCAGCGCGCGGGCTGCGCATCGGCGGGCAGCGTGGTTTGATCCAGTCGCAGAACCGGATAGGCATCCATGAACAGACGCGCGAGCAGCACCGCCAGGATCGCGCCCACGACGATGCCGGCGACCTGATAGCCGAACTGGATCATGCGATTGGTGCCGAGGCGCCAGCCGGTGGAACGGTCCTGCTGCATGTCACACGCCTCCGCGGTGGAGACCAGCAGCACGGTTGCGGCAATCAAACCGACATGCGGCTGACGCAAACCCACCGCCGCCATCAGGATCACCGTCAGCACGAACGCGGACGAAATCGGATTCTGGTCGACCATGCCGACCGAGATGCCGTTGACAAGCGCGAATATCAGCACCAGCGCCACGGCCATCAGTTGATAGCCGACTGGTTGGCCGAACCAGGCCACGCCGGCGGCCACGACGGCCGCGCCCCAGACCGCGACCCATGCGACGATCCAGCGCTGCGGCGCCCTGCCGCCCGAGGCAGCGGCACGCGTGCGTTGCGCCGCGCGCATCAGGAGCAGCGACACATCGACGGCCGCCGCGCCCATGATCATACCCAGCGCGATCAGGAACGTGATCTTGCGATAGGGGTCACCCGGCGCCAGCCAGCCGATGGAGACGAAGTACGGCGTCAACGCCCAGCTTGCAAGCCCGCCGACCAGCGCCGCGATGCCAATGCGGGCGCCAACGATCATGCCCGCGCCAAACGTGGAAGCCGACAGGTCGATCGCGCCAAGCCATGCCACGCGTGTGGCACCGATGCTCGCCAGCACGCCAAGCCCGGTGCCGCCCGCCAGACGGGCAACCGAGCGCCGCAGCAGCACGGGATCGGTCAGCGCGCGCAGGATGTTGGCCACCGCGAGCCCGGACGGGAACGTGAGCTGCATCCGGTCCACCAGCAGCGGGGTATAAAGCATTCCCACGCCCACCCCATACATGCCGATGCAGAGCATGTAGCCGATCAACTGCCACATCGGCGGCGGCGCCATGCCCATCCAGCCCATCGCCTGGATCACGACGGCCATGCCGCTCATGCCGGCCACGGACGCAGCGGCGGTCTGGATGTAGTTCGCGCCGTGACGCCCGGATGCGCCGTAGCCCGCCGTCACGGCCGACCCGAGAATGCCGGCCAATACCTGTCCACCCACGAAGAACCCGAGCGAGAAGTTCATGTACGCCGCGGCGATACCACCGAGCGGCCCCAGGATCAGCATCCCGGCCGCGCCGAGCAGCAGGTGGTACTGCCAGCTATCGGGGGCGGGCAGCCAGGTTGGGGATTCTCGGGTGAGGGTAGTGGGCATTGGGTGATTGCGAGCGGCTGCGGGAGGATGCCGGACATTTCCAGCATCCTCGACCGCCAAAGCGTACCCATTTCTGCGCACGCCAAATGCCCGAAGCGTACCCGTTTCTGCGAGCGTGGGCGAGGGCCGGCAGCCATCGCTCATCAGGCATAGAATGGCGCTTCGGCCGCTGAAGCCGACATCCAGAAACAGTCTCTCCCTCGCCTTGCCGTTACGTCCTGAAGTCATGAAGCCCGCTCTGCTCATCCTCAACCATCTCGAACCTGCCCACCTCGCCCTCATCGCCGAACACTACGACGTTCGCTATGCGCCGACTGCTGCCGAACGCGCTACCGAGGTCGCTACCCATGGCAAGACCTTCCGCGCGGTGCTGACCATCGGCAGCATTGGCTTGACCGCGGAAGAAATCGACGCGATGCCCGCGCTGGAGCTGGTCTGCGCGATGGGTGCCGGCTACGAGAACATCGACACCGCCAAATGCCGCGAGCGCGGCATCGCCGTCGGCAACGGCGCCGGCACCAATGACAGTTGCGTGGCAGACCATGCGATGGCGTTGCTGCTGGCGTCGGTACGCCGCGTGCCCGCGTACGATCGCGCCACGCGCGAAGGCATCTGGCGCAATGCGCTGCCGCTGGCCCCGAATTTGTCAGGCAAGCGGATGGGCATCGTCGGGCTGGGCACGATCGGCCGACGGATCGCGCAACGCGGTCTCGGGTTCGATCTGGAGATCGGCTATCACAACCGCCGCGCGCGCACGGACGTGCCGCATCGCTACTTCGACAGCGTGATGTCCCTGGCCGAATGGGCCGACTACCTGATCATCGCCACGCCGGGCGGCACCGAGACGCGGCATATGGTCGGCACGCCCGTGCTGCGCGCGCTGGGCCCGGCGGGCTATCTGGTGAATATCGCGCGTGGCAGCGTGGTAGACACGGTGGCGCTGGCGGCCGCGCTGCGGGCAGGCGAACTAGGCGGCGCGGGGCTCGATGTCTACGAGAGCGAGCCGGCACCGCCCGTCGAGCTGTTCGATTGCCCCAACGTCGTGCTGACGCCGCATGTGGCCGGCTGGTCGCCCGAAGCAATCTTCGCTTCGGTCAGCCAGTTCGTCGAGAATGCGCGGCGGCATTTCGCCGGCGAGCCGCTGGTGGCGCCGGTACTCTGATCAGCCGATCAGATCAGGCGATCACAGGAAACACCACCCGCACACGCAGCCCAGGCGCCGCATCTTCCAGAAAGACGCGCGCGCCGTGCGACTGCGCGATCTCGGCCACGATGGCCAGACCCAGCCCGCTTCCGCCGGTGGGCGCATCTGGGACGCGATAGAAGCGATCGAACACGCGCTCGCGCTCGGCGGCGGAAATACCCGGGCCGTTGTCGATCACGGCCAGTTCCACGCCCGCCGCGGCCTCGCTCACCCGCACATCGATGCGCCCGCCACGCGGAATGTATTGCAGCGCGTTGTCGACCAGATTGGTCAGCAGGATGCGTAAGGCATCGGCATCGCCACGCACGGTGGCCTGGCTCCCGGCCTTGTCATCCAGACCGAGGTCGATATCGCGATTGATGGCGGCCTGGGACATATCCGCCACCACGCCGACGGCCAGTTCACGCAGGTCGATCGGTTCATGTGGCGGCGGCACGGCGCCTGGCTCCTGCCGCGCCAGCGTGAGCAACTGCGCCACGAGGTGGGTCAACCGCTCAAGCCCCTGCCGTAGCTGGCCCACGGCCTCCTGCCTGGCCTCGGCACTTTCGGCCCGTTCGACGAGTTGAGCCTGCAACTGCAGCGCGGCCAACGGCGTGCGCAACGCATGAGCGGCATCGGCCACGAACGCGCGTTGCGTGTCGATGGCATGCGCCAGCCGCCCCAGCAACTGATTCAAGGCATCGGATAACGGCGCGATCTCCTCGGGCATATTGCGCACGGACAGAGGCGCGAGCGTGTTGGCATCGCGCGCGCTCACCTCGCTGGCAATCTCGCGCAGCGGCCGCAGGCCACGCCCCACCGCCAGCCACACCAGCCAGCCAAGCAGCGGCAACAGCAGCAGCAGCGGCGCCACCGTGCGCAGCGCCATATGCGCGGCCAGCGTGCGACGCGCGCTCATCGGCTGGGCGATCTGCACAACCGCCGGCCCGAGCTGCACGCTGTAGATGCGCCACTCGCCAGAGTTGGTCTGCGCATTCGAGAAACCCAGCTCCGCCT
Organism: Cupriavidus sp. UBA2010; assembly: GCF_002335265.1. NCBI lineage: Bacteria > Pseudomonadati > Pseudomonadota > Betaproteobacteria > Burkholderiales > Burkholderiaceae > Cupriavidus > Cupriavidus sp. UBA2010. Next base: position 151,144 of record NZ_DDCI01000017.1, on the reverse strand, counting down.
GCGGCGGCAATGCCGGATGCGAGTGCGACAGATAAAGGCTGCGTCCCGAGCCATCCCAGATGTGAATCACGACGTCCTCGTCGGCGTGCAGCAGGTCGGCGCCCGTCGGGCTGCCGGAATCGAACGGCGGCGCCACCGGCGCGGAAAACTGGCTCGGCAACGCGGCCGCCAATTGCTTCATCTGGTAGTCGAACAGCGCGTTGGCTTCCTGCCGCGCCTGCCCATAGATCAGCGCGGTGGCCACGGCGATCCCCACGGCAAGCCCCGCCGCAAGCCACCAAAGCAGCGTACGTTGAATCGAGCGCATCAATGCATGGCTCCCTCGGGACCGCCCTTGGTGTCTTGTTCCGCGCCGCTTTCGGCGGGGATCACATAGCCCACCCCGCGGATATTGCGAATCAGCGCCGCGCCGAACTTGCGGCGCAGCGCATGGATATAGACCTCCACCGTATTGCTGCCGACTTCGTCATCCCAGCCATACAACCGCTCCTGAAGCTGCGGCACCGACCACACCTTGCCGGGTCGAGCCATCAGCGCCGACAGCAGTGCGAATTCACGCGCCGACAGCCGGACGGACGCGCCGGCCTGGGTGGCTTCGCGGGTGGCGGGGTTGAGCATGATGTCGCCGTAGCGGAGCACCGGTTCCGCGCGCCCCTCGGCACGGCGCACCAGCGCGTGCATACGGGCCGCCAGTTCCTGCAGATCGAACGGCTTGATCAGGTAGTCGTCGGCGCCAGCGTTGAGTCCGGCCACGCGGTCGGCCACCGCGTCGCGCGCGGTCAGGATCAGCACCGGCGTGCGCACGTTGCGGGCCCGTAGCGTCTTCAGGACGTCGAGCCCAGGGCGGCGCGGCAAACCCAGGTCTAGTAGCACCACGTCGTAGCCACCGTCGGCCCGGGGCCCGTGCTGGTCCGATGCGGCATCGAGCCCGGCATCGCCATCGCGCACCCAGTCGACCGTAAAACCCTCCTGGCGCAGCGCCACCTTCACGCTTTCGCCGATCATGGCGTCATCTTCTACCAGCAATACACGCATCGTCTTTCAGGATTGAGAGGTCTCGGCGCGGCGCGCGTCGGCTTCGAGCCGGTCCGCCAGCGCGCGAGCCAGGCCCGGCAGCGCCGGATACTCGGCCGTGATCACGTACACCGGCACATCGGCAAGAAAACTGCCCATGCGGCCCTTGGCGACAAAGCGCTCCGCGAAGGTCGACGCCCGTAGGGCATCGACAAAGCGTGGAACGATACCACCGCCGATATAGACGCCACCACGTGCGCCGAGCACCAGCGCGACATCGGCGGCAACCGAGCCGAGCATCCCGCAGAACGCGTCGAAAGCGCGGCGGCATATCGGGTCGCCCGCGCGCATCGCGCCGTCCGTCACCTGCGCCGGGGCCAGCGGCACCTCCAGAGGCGTACCCATTTCTGCGGACAGCGCAGCATGAATATGCGAGAGACCCATACCCGACAGCAGCCGCTCCGCCGACACGCGTCCAAACTGATCGTGGGCGGCGCGCCAGGCGATCCACTCGTCGTCGGTGACCGGCATGATCTCGATGTGTCCGCCCTCGCCCGCCAGCGCCACCGCGCCACCCGGCGCGGGAATCAGGCCGGATACGCCAAGGCCGGTACCGGGCCCGATCAAGGCCCGGGGCGCCGTGGCCACCGCCGTGCCGTCGCGTACCTGTACAAGACTGGCGTCGGGCAGATACGGCAGCGCCAGCGCCAGCGAGGTGAAGTCGTTGATGGCCACCAGCGTGTCGAGGTCGAGCGCGCGCCGCATGGCCTCGACCGAGAACGCCCAGTTGTGGTTGGTCAGCTTGACCTGGTCACCAGTGACCGGGTTGGCCAGGCCGATGGCCGCGTGACGCGGCCGGGCCGCGCCGCTACGCGTCAGCATGTAGAGCCGCATCGCGGCTTCGAGCGAGGCGTGCTCGGCCACCTTGTATGCGGTGATCTCGCCGATCCGCATCGGCGCTGTCTCCATGGCAAAGCGCACGTTGGTGCCGCCCACGTCGGCCAGAATCCGGGGATAGGACATCGCACGATCCGTCATGGGCTTAGACCCGGAAGACATCGACGCCGTGGCGGTGCCGTGCCAGCACGACACTGACCGGCAACGAGGGCGTCGGGGTCTTCAGCGCCTGCTCCAGCACGGCAGCCTTCTTCTCGCCGCTGATCGCCAGGAACATGCGGTCCGCCGCCAGCAACGCGGCCAGGTTCAGCGTGATGCGCGCATGGGGCGCGACGGACGGATGGGTAACGATGTAGCCCGGAGTCGGTTCGGACAGGGCGGTCTGAAGCTCAGGCGCATCCGGAAACAGCGAGGCCGTGTGACCATCCTCGCCCATGCCCAGCACCACCACATCCGGTTGCAGGAAGGCCTGATTCAGGCGCGCCACCGCGCTTTGCGGGTGCGCGGCCTCGGCCTCGTCGCGAATCAGCGGCGCCCAGGCCGCCACGCCCGCGCCTTCGCGCAGCAAGTGGCTGCGCACCATGGCTCCGTTGCTGTCTGCGTCATCGGGCGGCACCGCGCGCTCGTCGACCAGCGTGACCGTCACGGCTTCCCAGCGAACGGGGCGGTAGCGCAGCCGCTCGAACATGGCTTGTGGCGACTTGCCGCCCGACACGGCCAGCACGGCCCAGCCTTTGGCCTTGATCGCGAGATCAAGCGCGTGACCGATCGAGATGGCCAGCGATTCAGCCTGGTCCATCAACGTCGCATGTTCGAATTGGCGCATGGGCTGCTCCTTCTACTCCTTATGGTTCGCGTGTCGTGGTGAATCCGATGCTTCCGATGTTTCCGATCCTTCTGTGGCGCGTCAGGCCTCCTCGTGCCACAACGCGCCGTCGCGCGACATCAGGGCCGACGATGCCGCCGGTCCCCAGGTGCCGGCCGTGTACGGTTTGGGCGGCACGGTGCTCTGGTCCCACGTATCCAGAATCGGCTCGACCCAGCGCCACGCCTGCACCTGCTCGTCGCGTCGCACGAACAGGCCAAGCTTGCCGCGGATCACGTCGAGCAACAGCCGCTCGTATGCGCCCGCACGGCGCATCTTGAACGAGTTGGCGAAGTCGAGATCGAGCGAGGTCGGCGTCAGCTCCACGGTATCGCCCGGTTGCTTGACCAGGAAATACAAGCGGATGCTCTCTTCGGGCTGTAGCCGTATCACGAGCCGGTTCTGCGGCGACAGGGTCAGCGGCCTGGGAAAGATCGCATGGGGCACGTCGCGGAAATGGACCACGATCTCGGCCACGCGCGATTGCATCCGCTTGCCCGTGCGCAGGTAGAACGGCACCCCTTCCCAGCGCCAGTTGGCGATTTCGGCCTTGATGGCAACAAAGGTCTCGGTCGTGCTGTCGGCGGCGATACCCTGCTCGTCGACGTAGCTGACCACGGGCTTGCCGCCGACGGCGCCGGCGCGATACTGGCCGCGCACGGTCTTCTCGGCAACGTCCTGCGGCAGGATGGGCTTGAGCGCCTTGAGGATCTTGATCTTCTCGTCGCGGATCGCGTCTTCGGACAGGCTGGCCGGCGGTTCCATCGCCACCATGCACAGCAGTTGCACCAGGTGGTTCTGCACCATGTCTCGCAGCGCGCCGGTACGATCGTAGAAATCACCGCGTGTCTCCACGCCCAGTTCCTCGGCGATGGTGATCTGCACGTCCTGCACCCACTCGCGCCGCCACAGCGGCTCGAACAGCGCGTTGGCGAAGCGGATCGCCATCAGGTTCTGGACCGATTCCTTGCCCAGGTAATGGTCGATCCGGTAGATCTGTTCCTCGCCGAAATACCGCGACACGGCGTTGTTGATCGCCTCCGACGAGTCGAGATCATGGCCGAGCGGCTTCTCGAGCACCACGCGCACGTTGGGCGCATTGAGGCCGGTTCGCCCCAGTTGCTCGCAGATCGGCACGAAGATATGTGGCGCCGTGGCCAGATAGCACACGACCACTTCGGGCTTTCGGGCCAGCACCTGCTCGGCCAGCGCGTCGAAGTGCGCCGGCTGGCGCGCGTCGGCCTGCACGTAGCCGATACGATCCATGAACGAGGTCCACGCTTCGGGTGGCGCATGTTCGAGGCCAGGACGCACGCTTTCCTCGAGCATCGCCTTGTATTGCTCGGTGGTGTGCGGATGACTTCCGGTAGCGAGAATGCGCGAGGACGGGTGGAGACACCCCGTGCGGTGCGCGTCGAAAAGGGCTGGCAGCAGCTTGCGCCGCGCCAGGTCTCCGGTGCCGCCGAACAGCACCATGTCGAAATCGGGCAAGCTCACCCTGGGCTCCTTGCGGGGGATGGGGCGCCCCGGCAACTATTGAGTCCGCCGCGCGGCGCATTGGTTCCGGCCATGGTACGTCACTCGCCGCCGCTTGGGCAGGGGGAAGTGGCCACGAGCATGACCCGCGCCGCACATCGGACCCAAAGCGTACCCGTTTCTGCGTGGCCCGGATCACCGTGGCGGAACAACCGTGAGCCGCTTCAATCCCACATGCAGACGCCCTCGCAAACGGGCAGGTCGCCGATCCGGACGGCATTCCGATGATGCCCATGAATTTCGACTACGCTGATAGCGCCCTACAGGAGACTTCCATGCCCCGCCACCCCGTACTGGATGCGGTCACGGCCCGCATCGTGGCCCGCAGTGCCCCTACCCGCCAGGCCTACCTGGAGCGCACCCGCGCCATGGCGGGCCAGAAGGTCGAACGCGCCAACCTGTCGTGCACCAATCTCGCACACGGCGTGGCGGCGATGCCCGATGATGCGAAGATCCGGCTCAAGGCGCAGGAGCGGCCGAATCTCGCGATCGTGTCGGCCTACAACGAGATGCTGTCCGCACACCAGCCGCTGAACGCCTTTCCGCAGTGGATCAAGGAAGCCGCTCTGGACGCCGGCGGTACCGCGCAGTTCGCCGGTGGCACGCCGGCCATGTGCGATGGAGTCACGCAGGGCCAGGACGGCATGGACCTGTCGCTGTTCTCGCGTGACGTGATCGCGATGGCCACCGCGGTCGCGCTATCGCACCAGATGTTCGACGGCGTGCTCTGCCTCGGCGTGTGCGACAAGATCGTGCCAGGCCTGGTGATGGGCGCGCTGTCGTTCGGACACCTGCCCGCCGTGTTCGTGCCGGGTGGCCCGATGACGACCGGCATGGGCAATGAGGAAAAGGCGCACATCCGGCAACTCTACGCGGAAGGCAAGATCGGGCGCGAGGAACTGCTGGAAGCCGAGACACGGTCGTACCACGGCCCGGGCACCTGCACGTTCTACGGCACCGCCAATTCGAACCAGATGCTCATGGAGATCATGGGCCTCCATCTGCCGGGCACGGCCTTCATCAATCCGAACACGCCGCTCCGCGAGGCCCTGACCCGCGAATCCGCGCGCCAGGCGCTGCGGCTCGTTCACGGCGGCACGCGCTACATGCCGATTGCCGAAGTCCTGGACGAACGCGCCTTTGTGAACGGTATCGTCGGGTTGCTGGCCACGGGTGGGTCCACCAACCACACGCTGCACCTGATCGCCATGGCCCGCGTGGCCGGCATTCTGCTGACCTGGGACGATTTCGACGAACTGTCCGCCGCTGTGCCCTTGCTGGCGCGTGTGTACCCGAACGGCAAGGCCGACGTGAACCAGTTCCAGGCGGCCGGCGGGTTGCCGGTGGTGATACGCGGGCTGCTGTCGCTGGGGCTGCTCCATGACGACGTCAATACGATCGCCGGCACCGGTCTGGCCGATTACACGCGCGAGCCGGTACTGCGAGATGGCAAGCTGAGCTGGATTGACGGCCCGGTGAAGTCCCTGGACGACACCATCGTGCGCACCGCCGACAGCCCGTTCGCGCCCGACGGCGGTATCAAGCTGCTCGATGGCAAGCTCGGCCGCTGCGTTATCAAGACATCGGCCGTCAAACCCGAGCATCAGGTCGTGGAAGCACCCGCCATCGTGTTCCATCGCCAGGACGATCTGCTGGCTGCCTTCAAGCGTGGCGAGCTGGAGCGTGACTTCGTGGCCGTGCTCCCGTGGCAAGGCCCATCGGCTTGCGGAATGCCCGAGCTGCACAAGCTCACGCCGACACTGACATTGCTGCAGGATCGCGGCTTCCACGTGGCGCTGGTGACGGATGGCCGCATGTCGGGCGCATCGGGCAAAGTACCGGCTGCCATCCACGTCTGCCCCGAAGCGCATGCGGGCGGAGAGATCGGCAAGGTCCGCACGGGCGATATCGTGCGCGTGGATGCCCCCGCAGGCGTGCTCACGGTCAGGGTCGACGAGGCAGAATGGGCGTCCCGCCCCATGGACACGCCCGATCTGACACGCAATCGGCATGGCGTGGGCCGCGACCTCTTCGGCGGCTTTCGCGCGCACGTGAGCACGGCCGAAGCCGGCGCGTGCTCGCTGTTCGCGGAAGAGCATTAAGGGAATTAGGGGAATTGGGGGGGCGGCCGCCGGGATGGCGGCCGCGAAAGCGTACCCGTTTCTGCGTACGATTTTCGCGCGCTTCTTGCACGCGTTTTACGTGCGTGTGGGTTACGCGCGGGCGGCGTCGCCGCTTTCTGGCCTGCGTACTTCCTGCACGGGCACGGCCAGGCGGCAACCGGCATCCTCCAGCCGCTGTTGCAGCCGGCCGAAGAAGCCATACTGGACGCTCCAGAAGTCGCCGCTGTTCGTCCAGTAGCGCGCGTTCAGCGTGATGCCCCGGTCGGTGTAGCGGGTCACCATGACTTCGGGCTTCGGCTCGGGCAGCAGGCGCGACTCCTCGGTCATCATGGCCTTGAGCGCATCGAGGCCCGCCTGAATGTCGCTGTCGAACGTGACGATGGCCTCGATGTCCAGGCGGCGCGTCGGGTTCTCGCTGTAGTTGGTGATGGCGCTGCCCCAGATCTTGCCGTTCGGCACGCGCATGCACACGCCATCGGCCGTCGTCAGCTCGGTCATGAAGAGGCCGGTTTCGCGCACCGTGCCCGCCACGCCCTGCGCGTCGATGTACTGCCCGACGCGGAACGGTCGCAGCAGCACCAGCATGATGCCGGCCGCGATGTTCTGCAGCGTGCCCTGCAACGCCAGCCCGATCGCCAGGCCGGCGGCACCCAGCATCGCGATGATGCTGGCGGTCTGCACGCCAAACTGCGACAGCACCAGCACGATGGTCAGGATCCGGATGATCCATTGCGCCACCGCGGTCAGCATCGGCCTCAGGGTGTCGTCGATGTACGTGCGCTGCAGCGCCCGCGTCAACGCCCGGCTGACGCGGCTGGACAACCACCACCCGGTAACCAGAATCGCCAGCGCGGCCAGCAGGTTCAGCCCCTGGCTAACCGCGAATTGCGCGAGATAGGTCCAGGTGGCCTCGACTTTGGCGGGATCAATGAATTTCAGGTCCATCCGTCGGCTCCTTCCTTTCAGGGCAAAGCTCGTAGACACCCGTCGGACCGAGACGTTCCGGATCGGTCTTCAGCAAAAGCGTACCCATTTCTGCGTGACGCAGTGCAGCGAAACGGCCTAAATGTGCGCCTTACGATGCCTGAGAGGCCGAAATAGACGGTAGTGCGCCCATTCCGGACGCACGCGCTTGTCCCGGCGTCACCCCATAGGCGGCGCGGAACCTGTTATTGAAATGGCTGGCGGAGGCAAAGCCAGCTTGGTCGGCTACCTGTTGCAACGAGAGCCGCCGGTCGCCCAGCAGCCCGCACGCCCGTGACAGCCGCGCGCGCATGATCCAGACATGCGCGGGCATTCCGAATGAAATGCGGAACATGCGGGCGAAGTGGTACTCGGACAGATCCGCCAGCGCGGCCAGGTCTCCGAGCGTGGGATTGGCGGCCGGATGGGCATGAACCCACTCCGTCACACGCCGACGCGCGGCGGCGGAAAGACCGCCGCGCCAGTCGACCGAAGGCTGGCGCGTACCGTGCGACAGCAGCATCCGCGTCACTGCCTCGTGCGCCATCGCATTGGCGGCCATGCGCATGTCGGGCGCTTCCCAGTCGAGCGCAACCATGTGGCGGGTCAGCGCCACCAGCGCATCGTCTTCGGCAAACAAGCGGTCCTGCAACTGCAGCGCGCGTGGCTCCATGTCCAGCACACGCACGCAGTGCCAGGCCAGATGCTCGGGCTGGAAGTAGAGATGCATGAAGCGCTGCGTGCCGCCGACGTGCCAGCGAGACTCATGGTCGGCAGGCAGCAGGCACAGGCGGTCGGGCGCGCCCTTGCGGTCGGGTGCGTCGCGCCGGTACGTCGAGAAGCCGCCCTCGAGATAGACCGACATCGTGTGATGGCCGGGCCGCGCATACGCGGTGTCGTCCATCCGGTTGCGCCAGAGCGCGAGGCCAAACCCGTCACCCAGCGCGCAGGCGCGCTCCAGCGACGCACGCGACTGCGTGAGCGCGGAGAACACCGCGTTGTCATGGAGGGGTGTGGAGGGGACGGACATTGGGCGACTATAGCGCGATCACCGGCGCGCAGAAACGGGTACGCTTTTCTGCCGGCGAGCGGCCATGCCGCTCAGCTTGCCTTGGCCGGATGATGATCGTGCAGGCGATCGCGCTCGGTGAGATTCGGGAACAGGCGCATCCACGTCACCACCACGATCAGCGTGCCGACACCACCCAGCAGGACCGCGCCAACCGGCCCAAGCAGCGCGGCGGTCACCCCGGATTCGAACTCGCCAAGCTGGTTGGAAGCGCCGATGAACACCGAATTCACCGCGCCCACGCGTCCGCGCATGTCATCGGGGGTGTCGAGCTGTACCAGCGTCTGGCGCACCACAACGCTGATCATGTCTGACGCACCGAGCACCACGAGCGCCGCCATCGACAGCGGCAGCCATTTGGAGACGCCGAACACCATCGTCGCCAGACCAAAGATCGCCACGGCCGTGAACATCACGCGCCCGACGCGACGGTTGAGCGGGTTGCGGGCCAGCCAGAGCGCGGTGGTCAACGCACCGATCGCGGGCGCCGAGCGCAGCAGGCCAAGACCCCACGGACCGGTATGCAGGATGTCGCGCGCGTAGATCGGCAGCAGCGCCGTGGCGCCGCCGAGCAGTACCGCGAACAGGTCCAGCGACACCGCGCCCAGCAGCACCTGATGGCTTCGGATATAGGCAAATCCGGCGAACAGCGTCTTGAGGCTGGCCTGCGCGGTCATCCGCTGCGCGGCCTGCCGGAGCTTCAGCGTTGTGACCAGAACCGCGGCAATCGCGAACAGCGCGGCGCTGATCGAATAGACCACACCGGGCCCCGCTACGTAGGCAAAGCCGCCCAGCGCTGGCCCGATGATGATCGCGGTCTGCCCCGCCGAACTCGACAACGCCACCGCGCGTGGCAACTGGCGTGACGTCACCACGCTGGGCAGCAATGCCTGGAGCGTGGGGGTTTCAAAGGCGCGGCACCCGCCGATCGCGGCAACGAACAGGAAGATGTGCTCGCTCGTGACCCAGCCCGAGAAACTCGCCGCGGCCATCGATGCCGCGATCAGTGCTTCCAGCACCTGACAGGTACGCACCACGATGCGGCGATCGAACCGGTCGGCCACATGACCCGACATCAGCAGCAGGACGATCGACGGCAGGAACTGCACCAGCCCGACCATGCCGAGCATGAACGGATCGCGCGTCAGGTCATACATCTGCCAGCCGACGGCGACAGTGAAGATTTGATAGGCGATGGTGGTGCAAAGCCGGGCGAACCAGAAATGCCGGAAAGCAGGATCACGAAAGACGGTTTGCGGCTCGTCGGCCGCTTGTGCGGGGGCGGTGGACATGGGGTGTATCGGCGCTCGAAGGAACGCGTCGGAGATGCTTCAGCAGCACATTTTGTGTACTGCGAGGCGGGAAGCGCACGAATGCGTGCACTTGGACACAAAGGTGGTGATTCTAAACGAGGCGGTCGGGAGGTGCTGGCGCTTTCATGTATCAACGTTGATGCATTTATGCCACATGTCCGACAAAATTTACCGTTAACAATGTAGCTGCGAATCATTCCTATTTATACTTTCGAGGCCTTGTGACGCAGCACACGCTTTTCGCGACGTGTTGCGCACCATCAGGCACTTGTATTTGCCTACCTCGGATGTTCACCGTGCTGCCAGCTTTTCGCCTGACCCTTTGCGCCACCGGCGTCGCCCTGCTCGCCCTTCCTCTCGCCTCCCGCTCCCAGACCGCACCGGCCGCCACCCCGGCCAAAGAGACCACGCTCAACACCGTGACCGTGGTGGGCAATTGGCTCGAGGCCCCCAACGAGGAAAAGGTGCTGGAGCATCCCGGCGCACGGACCATCGTCGACCGGGAGGCCATTGTCGAGACGGGCGCCAATAACGTGCGCGACGTGCTGAAGCGCGTGCCCGGCGTGCAGGTGCAGGACAACAATGGCACGGGCGGCAGCGATATCTCGCTGAACGTGGGCGTGCGCGGGCTGACCTCGCGGCTCTCCCCACGTTCGACGATCCTGATGGATGGCGTGCCCTTGGCCGTGGCGCCCTATGGACAGCCGCAACTGTCGATGGCTCCTACCTCGCTGGGCAACCTCGCGGCAGTCGACGTGGTGCGTGGCGCGGGTTCGGTACGATACGGCCCGCAGAACGTGGGCGGCATCATCAACTTCGTGACGCGCCCGATCCCGCAGACTTTCGCGGCAGACGCGTCGGTCTCCACCGACATCTACAGCCACGGTGGCAATGCCAAGGCCAACCCCACCGCCTTCATCGGCGGCACCAACGACAACGGCCTCGGTGGCGCCCTGCTCTACTCCGGCGTGCATGGCAATGGCTACCGCGAGAGCAATGACAACGTCGATATCGACGACCTGATGCTCAAGGGCGCCTATCGGATCTCCAAGACCGACGAGCTCTCGGCCGCGTTCCACTACTACGAAGCGCACGCAGGCATGCCTGGGGGCCTCACGCCGGAGCAATTTGCGGCCAACCCGTTCCAGTCCACGCGCCCGTTTGACGATTTCTCGGGCCGCCGCACGGACTTCTCGCTCAAGTACGCGCACAACGACAACAACCGCAAGTTCGAAGTCCTGACGTACTACACCGACAGCTTCCGTGGCAGCACGCTCGAGCAGCCCAACGGCAGCCAGATGCGGCTGACCAAATCACCGCGCAACTATCACGTGTTCGCGATCGAGCCGCGCTACTCGCAGTTGTTCCGCACCGGCAGCGTCAGCAACGAGATCAGCGTCGGCTATCGCTATCTGCGCGAGGCCAGTTCCGAACGGGCGACGCGCACGGCCCTCTACACGCCGGGCAGCGTGTACGCGCCCGACCTGCCTGCCAGCCTGTACCAGTCCAGCGACGGCGGCACCACGGCCAACGCGATCTACATCGATGACACCATCAACTGGGGCAAGTGGACGATCACGCCGGGCCTGCGCTACGAATTCATCCGCTCGAACATCACGGACAACGTGACCGGCAAGCGAACCGACAACTCGGCGAACGAGCCGCTGCCGTCGGTCTCGGTGATGTACCACGTCACCGACAACTGGACCGCCTTCGCCAATGCGGGCGTTTCGTTCGGGCCCGTCCAGTACTTCCAGATCAACCGCACCACTAACGGTCTGACGCCCGAGAAGGCCAAGACTTACGAAATCGGCACGCACTTCAATGACGTGCACGGCTGGGGCGGTGAGCTGACGCTGTTCAACATCAACTTCGATGACGAACTGCAGCTGCGTGCCGGCCGGAACGGCTCGCAGGATGCATGGACGAACCTTGGCGCGACGAAGCACCGCGGTATCGAATCGGGGCTGCGCTTCGACTTCGGTTCGCTGACGAAAACGCTGGCCGGCCTGACCGCCTACGCCACGTACACGTTCACGGACGCCACCTACCAGCAAGGCGCGTTCGCGGGCCGCGACCTGCCCTTCTACTCGCGCCACGTAGCCACGCTGGGGATGCGCTACGCGCGTGACCGGTGGTCCATCAACGTCGATGGCTACGCGCAGTCGAAGCAACACTCGCCAGGCGACCCGGCCGGCGACAACCCCGTGTACCAGACGCAGCAATCGGCGGATGGCTCGCTTGGCGACATTCCCGGCTACGCGCTGCTGAACATGCGCATGGGCTACGACTTCGGCAAGGCCGCGCAGAACCTGAAGCTGGCAGTCGGCATCAAGAACCTGTTCGACCGCCGCTACTTCACGCGTTCCACCGATAACAACCGTGGGATGTACGTCGGCATGCCGCGCACGTTCTATATCCAGGCATCGCTGGCGTACTGACGGGTCACGCCGCACGCACCAACGGAAACGGCCCGCAGATGCGGGCCGTTTCCGTTATCGAACTGCGCTGGGGATCAGACGATCTCGCGCGTTTCCAGGAACCTGATGTTCGGGAAGCGCTCCTGCGTCAAGCGCAGGTTGACCATGCTCGGGGCAAGGTAGACATGGTCACCCGCACCGTCGAGCGCGACGTTGTGCCCGGCCTTGTCGATCAGCTTCTCGATTTCGGCCGGATCGCCCTTCAGCCAGCGGGCCGTGGCGCATTCGTGCGATTCGAAGATCGCATCCACACCGTACTCGTGCTCCAGGCGGTGCGCCACCACATCGAACTGCAGCATACCGACCGCGCCCAACACCAGATCGTTCGAAGCCAGCGGACGGAACATCTGCGTCGCGCCTTCTTCGGCAAGCTGCTGCAAACCCTTCTGCAACTGCTTGACCTTGAGCGGGTTGTTCAGTCGCGCGCGGCGGAAGAACTCGGGCGCGAACGACGGGATGCCCGTGAAACGCAGCGGCTCGCCTTCCGTGAACACGTCGCCGAGACGGATCGTGCCGTGGTTCGGCACGCCGATGATGTCGCCCGCGAAGGCTTCCTCAGTCGTGTTACGGTCCTGCGCCATGAAGGTGATGGCGTTGTTGATCGCGACAGTCTTGCCCTGCGACACGTGCAGCAGCTTCATGCCGCGATCGAAACGGCCCGAGCAGACGCGCACGAACGCAATGCGGTCGCGGTGACGCGGGTCCATGTTCGCCTGGATCTTGAACACGAAGCCGGTGAACTTGGCCTCCTCGGGCTCCACGGTGCGGCTTTCGGTCTGGCGCGCCAGCGGCGGGGGCGACAGCTCGCACAGCGCGTCGAGCAGCGACTGCACACCGAAGTTGTTGATGGCCGAGCCGAAGTAGACCGGCGACTGCTTGCCGGCCAGGAACGCTTCCTTGTCGAACGTGTGCGACGCGCCGCGCACCAGTTCCACCTCGATGCGAAGCTCCTCGGCCTGCGAGCCCAGGATGCGGTCGAGTTCCGGGTTGTCGATGCCGTCGATGATCGCCGCCGTGCCCTTCTCTCCCTTCGGGTCGAACAGTTGCACCTTGTCGTCGATCAGGTGATACACGCCACGGAACGCCTTGCCCATACCGATCGGCCAGGTCATCGGCGCGCACTGAATCTGGAGCACGTCCTCGATTTCATCGAGCAGTTCGATCGGCGAGCGGCCTTCTCGGTCCAGCTTGTTGATGAACGTGAGGATCGGCGTGGCGCGCAAACGGCAGACGTTGAGCAACTTGATCGTCTGCGCTTCCACGCCGTTGACCGAGTCGATCACCATCACGGCCGAATCCACGGCGGTCAGCGTGCGGTACGTGTCTTCGGAGAAGTCCTCGTGGCCCGGGGTGTCGAGCAGGTTCACGATGTTCTCGGGCAACTCCGGACGCGCCTGATACGGGAACTGCATCACCGACGACGTCACCGAGATGCCGCGCTGCTTTTCCAGCTCCATCCAGTCCGAGGTGGCGTGGCGATCGGCCTTGCGCGCGCGCACCTCGCCGGCCACCTGAATTGCGCCGCCGAACCAGAGCAGCTTCTCGGTCAGTGTGGTCTTACCCGCGTCCGGGTGGGAGATGATGGCAAATGTGCGCCGACGCGCAATTTCGGAAACGAGCGAACTCACGGCTGGGGGAACCTGGCAGGTGATATCTGGTGATGGCAAAGGCCCGAACGGCGCAGCGGCGCCGGGGCGCGGCTGGCCCGAGGGCGGACAGGGGCGCTATTCTACCGTTTCGCGCTCCTGCGCGGGATCATGACCGCGCAGACTACCGAATTGCAGTGCGTATTGGCGCGTCAGCTCGGCACCGAAGAAGAAGATTTGTGCCGAATAATAGATCCAGAGCATCAGCGCCACGACCGATCCGGCTGCCCCGTACGACGATGCCACCGCACTGTTGCCCAGGTACAGGCCGATCAGGCGCTTGCCCACGGCAAACAACAGGGCCGTGATGACGGAGCCCATCATCACGTCGCGCCACGCGATGCGCGCATTCGGCAGCATCTTGAAGATCACCGCGAACAGCGCGGTAACGACGGCGAACGAAAACAGCGTCGAGATGCCTTCAGCCACCGGCGCGAACCATGTGGCCGTCCAGAGCTGCCCCCAGAAACGGTCGATCACGGCCAGCGCGGCATTCACGATCAGCGACACCAGCAACATGAAAGCCAGAACCAGAACGATGCTGAACGACAGCAGCCGGGCCCGCAGCAGCTTCTGCCAGCCAGCGCCGGCCGGCGGCGGCGCATGCCAGATGTCGTCCAGGCTGCTCTTGAGCTCGGCGAACGCACTGGTGGCGCCGACGAACAGGATGCCGGTGGCAATGATTGCCGCCACGCCGCTGCCGCCGGCGCGATGCGTGGCGGCCAGAATGCCCTCGATCGCGGCGGCGCCCTTGGCACCGACCAGATCCTGAATCTGCGCGAAAATCTCACCGCGCGCCGCCTCGGCACCGAAGAACAGTCCGGCGATGGAGATGACCAGCACCAGGATAGGCGCCAGCGAGAACAGCATGTAGAAGGACAGCGCCGCGCCCTTGCTGGCGGCGCGATGGTCCAGCCACGAATTGATCGAGGCCGACACCACGCGCACGGTGCGCCCGCCGGTGTGCCGGTCTGGAAGCCAGCGCCTGGGCGCCCGTTGCGAGGAAGCGTGCTCCGGGTTGTTTGGGGCGTGTTCAGGGGGCATGGCGTTCATCCTTGGGTAACTTCGCCAAGCATAAGTGCAGGGATCGGCACCGTCAAAGTCGTGCGGCCGCGCCACGATGAATACGACCGCCGTTATCGGCGCCCGGGCTTGAGTTCATCATAGTGCGCGCGGTCAAGCGCCGCGCGGACACGCCTGCTAGAGTAGATCAAGGCACAACAACCGGCCGGGCCATCCACTCGCCGGGATATCAGGAGGCAATCGTGATTCGCACCATGCTTGGCCGGTCCCCTGTTGTGCGCGGCATCGGGCTGACGCTCTGCCTGACGTTCTGCCTGGGCGCGCTTGCAGGATGCGATCGGAATCAGGCGCCGGGGCCGGGCCCCAAACCCATCTCCAGCAACGGATCGCAGGCCGCAGGCACCAGCGCATCGTCACCGTCTGGCACGCCCCGCTAGAACACCGCACCGAGCGTGGTACGGTCAGGTTCGGCCAGCGCCGAGCGTACCCATTTCTGCGGCAGCGGATCGCCTGACCGCCTGTTTCAGCGTTGCAACAAGGTGCACAGGCATCGTTGTCTGATAAGACTGACATGCCATGTGGACGCCGAACCGCTCACCTCGTGGCGTGGACTCGCATGGCCGCCCTTCCAGTGGATGCGCAGGCCGTTAATCCACCGCTCATCTTCCGTTTCCCCCCCGAATCCGACCCGGGCCGCCGACCAGGCCAGCCCGCTGACGCGCCCACGGTTTGCCAGCTTGTTGCGCGCGTGCACGCGCTAGCAGCGGACTTTCACGCCTTCGGTTACAGCCGCGAAACCGAATGGCATCGAAGCATGCCATCCCGCCGGGAACGCTTGGCACGTCAACGGCCTGCAGGCCTTGCGGCACAAGAGAAAGCATGACATTGGCACGCTTGTCGCTCTGGAGAGTCAGTGCCAGAAGAACACGAGCCAGTGACAACAATACGAAAGTAACCCCGGGAGAGGAAACAGCCATGCGTCATCCACCAGCGCGCATGACGGCGCGCAGACGCGCCTATCGACTAGCGGGCCCCGCGCCAAGCGTCCAGGATCTGCTGTCGCCGCCCCTGCTTCCGTCGCCGCGAGCGCCCAGACGGCCCGCCACGTCCTATTGCGCGGCCGCCGGCTGTGGCGTGGCTGCCTGCGCCAGCCGATCCCGCAGCGGGCCGCCCGGTTACTGACGGGCCTCTTTCTCGCGCGGGCGGGTGATTGGTCGTTGCTTTTTGTCGCGCGCGGATCTACACCGGTTTACGTGCTCCGTCCCCCGGCGGGCACCTTTTTTAGTGAGGGAGGGAGCCACCCATGCACGCAAGAGTCCTTGCCGCCCTCGCGCTGGCCTTGCTCTCGAGCATTGCGACGCCGGCCCTGGCAGGCAACTACGCATACTTCGACCGGCCCGACGACATGAACTTGAACAGCCATGCGGCCGTCAGCAACGACACCTATGTACGCACCTTCGGCTGGGCCTGGGGAGACGTGCGCTTCAAGCCGGACCAGCCGGCGAAATCCGATGAGCGGCAGGCTCGCGATAACGCGATCGATCCGCACGAGGCGCTGCCCGATCGCAACCACGATGGCACCACGCCGCCGCGCGGACGGCGCGGCAAGATCAGCATGAGCTGATCACTCCGGGAAGAGGAATCGTTCGGCATTGCGCGGGCCAAGCCGCGCTAGCCTGCCACCGCTGTCCGGGCGGCAGGACAAAGGAGACCTGGCGAGCGGACGTCGCCGGGTCTCCCTTGGCACTTGCTGCGCGTGCTGTTTCTGCACTTCCTGTGTCGAGGTCGCTACTCCGCGGACGCGCTGGGCTGCGTGTCGATACGGATGTTGTGTTTGTGCATCAACCGGTATAGCGTCACGCGCGACACGTTGAGTTCGCGCGCTGCCGGCACCACGTGAAAGCCATGGCTGGCCATGACGGAGCGGATCGCCTCGCGTTCTGCCTCCTCGCGAATCGCGTCCAGCGTCTTGCGTGGCACCTCCACCCCACCGTGCAATTGCAGATCCTCGGCCGTGATTTTCCGGTTGTCGGTCATCACGATGGCGCGACGCACGCGGTTGATCAGTTCGCGCACATTGCCCGGCCACATGTACTGCATCATGGCCTGCGTCGCGCAGGTGGAAAAGCCACGGATACGCCGGTGCGCCTCGTGGCCGTGTTCTGCCAGCACCGTATTCGCGAGTAGCAGGATGTCCTCGCCACGCTCGCGCAGCGGCGGAATGGTCAGTGTCAGCACGCAGAGCCGGTGGAACAGATCGGAGCGGAACCGGCCGTCGCTTTGTGCCGCTACAAGGTCCACGTGCGTGGCGGAGATGATGCGCAGGTCGAGCGGAATCGACTGGTGCCCGCCCAGGCGCGTGATCATGCCTTGCTGCAGGAATCGCAGCAGGGCAACCTGGCTTTCCAGCGGCAGGTCACCGATTTCATCGAGGAACAGCGTGCCGCCCTGGGCCTGCTCGATCCAGCCGATCTTGCGCTGGTTCGCGCCGGTGAACGCGCCCTTCTCGTAGCCGAACAGTTCCGATTGCACGAGGTGCGATGGAATCGCGCCGCAGTTGATCGCCACGAACGGCCCCTTGCGGCGGCTCGATGCTTCGTGGATGGCCTGGGCCGCGAGTTCCTTGCCCGTGCCCGATTCGCCGGAGATGAACACCGGCGCGTCGTTGTGCGCGACCTTCGCCAGCGAGCGGAACATGTTGCGCATGGGCGCGCATTCTCCGATCATCGGCCCGCGCGCCACCAGTTCGGGCGAGCGAGCGCCGTGCAGACAGGCCATGCCATGCGCGTGCTTCAGCGTGTAAAGCAACTCGTCGAACGAGAATGGCGTGCGCACGTAGTCGACGCAATAGTCCCGGATCAGACGACGGATACGCTCGTCCTCCAGCATCGCCGTGGATGTAATCGCGACCCACATCACGTGCAGGTGCTGCAGCGCCTGTTCGAGCTGGCTCAGCTCGGCATCGGTGTAAGGCGCCTGCAGGTCGAGCACGCCAGCCATGGGCGAACTCGCACGCACCAGGCGCTCGAGGTCGCGAACCTGCTGCACCCGGCGGATTTCCCATCCGGAGCCAAACTGGTTCGCGTTAAATCCAAAATCTTCATAGCGCGACACGAGCACGATCTGTGCGGTCCGTGTCGGCGCCTTGCACAGTCGGTCCATGACGTTCTCCCGGACGTTGAACTTCTTGTTAGTGGCGGAACCCGAGCCCGCAGGTGTGGCGGCGAGCCGCATGGCCCGTTCGGGGTCCGCTGGCTGCGCGGTCGGTGCCGCGCGCAACGTGGGAATCACGGTCTGGACAAACTGTGTGGGGGTTCTTCCACGACGCTGACATCGTCGCGTCCGGCGCTCAGCTGGTCGCGGATTCGTCGGCGCACCATGTCCTTTTCGAGCATCAGTTCGATGTTCGGTGCGTCGGGCGACTGGCCGGAGTACTGGAAGTACAGCGTCTTGTAGGTCTGCTGGCTGAGAATCCATTCCTGGAGCAGCTTTCGCTGTCGCGAAAGCTCTTCGGCCAGCAGGCGGTGCCGGTGCAGTAGCGCCTCTACCGCGGCGCGGGTGCGCGGCGATATTTCCTGGTCATCGGCAAGCACGGCGGCGACTTCGGCAATGGCGTAATCCTCGTGCCAGTCTGACAGCGCGATGCCTGCTGACGATTCACCCAGGACAGTCCACGCACGGTGGGCGGACGGCTTGGCGGATTCGCTGATGGGCCCGATGGCGGGACGCCGGATTTCTCCTGCGGTCATGATCTGTTCCCCGTTGCACAACATCCCCCGGCACTACACGTTCGCTTGTTACCACTATCTCTGTTCTGGATTGGATCTGTCTTTATATGACGCGTATCTGGTTCGCGCGCTCTTTATTTCGTGGTGGCGAAGCCGTTGGCGCAAAAGCGAACGGTCTCATTGTCGGCCGGTCCTTGTATTGGCTGAAACTTGCCGGACCTGGCGCTTTGTCGGAAACGCTTGCCGGTCATCGCCGGCGTCCTCCGAAACCCGGAGTCAAGAAAGGGCGCTCTTGCGCCCTCAAATTTTTGCCACGCCTATAGTTCAGTGCATTTGTCCTCTTTTGTCCAGCCCGGCGTAGTCCCCTTCCTCCTACTCTCATACTTTTGTATGAGGCGTGTACGCGGCTTTATGTGGAGGCCGCAAGGTAAATAAGCACTCACATTCATCGCAGAAACGGGTACGGTTGGCGTCGGAACCTCGCGTTTCATACGCAGAAATAGGTACGCACTGCAGCATTTGCTTCCGCCGAATGTCATCGTTTTCATTTTGACGATGACGTTACAACGCTCACGGAAAGAAAAAGGACGGCCGAGGCCGCCCTGTTTTCCCTGCAAATGGCCAAGCCGCCGTGCTCAGTGCCCCGGCAGGTAGTAGAACTTGAACAGGAAGACGGCCGCGATGACCCATGCCATCACCGGCACCTCGCGCGCACGGCCGGTCAGGAGCTTGAGGCCGGCGTAGGCGATGAAACCGAACGCCACGCCATTGGCCACCGAGTACGTGAACGGCATGCCAAGCGCCGTCAGCACCGCGGGCACGACCTCGGTCGCGTCGCTCCAGTCCACATCGACCAGTTCGCGCAGCATCAGGCAGGAGACATAGAGCAGCGCGGGCGCCGTTGCATAGGCGGGAACGGTGCCAGCCAGCGGCGCAATGAACAGGCACGCCAGGAACAATACCGCCACGGTTACCGCTGTCAGGCCCGTGCGGCCGCCGGCCTGCACGCCCGAAGCGCTTTCGATATAGGCCGTGGTAGACGACGTGCCGAGCAACGAGCCAGCCATGATCGCAGTGCTGTCCGCCATCAACGCCTTGTTCAGACGGTCCATCCGACCTGCCTTCAGCAGCCCGGCGCGATTGGCCACGCCCATCAGCGTGCCCGTGGCATCGAACAGCTCCACCAGGAAGAACACCAGCACGACATTGACGATGCCGATCGACAGCGCAGCGGAAATATCAAGCTTGAACAGCGTGGGGGCGATGGACGGCGGCGCGGAAAATACGCCGTGGAACGTGTTCCCACCGAAAACGAAACTCAGGATCGTGGTGCCGAGAATGCCGATCAGGATGGCACCTTTCACCTTGAGATGGTCCAGCGCGACGATGGCGAAGAAGCCAATCACCGCCAGGATCGCGGACGTCTGGTGCAGGTCGCCGATGGTGACAAGGGTGGCCGGGCTGGCGGTGATGATGCCCGCATTCTTCAGCGCGACGATTGCGAGGAACAGGCCGATGCCGGCGGTGATCGCTACGCGCAGCGCGTGCGGAATCCCGTTGACGATCATCTCGCGCACACGAAACAGCGTCACCAGCAAGAAGAGGCAGCCTGAAATAAAGACCGCGCCAAGCGCGGCTTCCCACGGCAAGCCCATGCCTTTGACGACGGTGTAGGCAAAGTAGGCGTTCAGCCCCATGCCAGGCGCCATCGCGATCGGATAGTTCGCGTAGAACCCCATGATCAACGTGCCGATGGCAGCAGCCAGGCACGTGGCCACGAACACTGCATCTTTCGGCACACCGGCATCGCCAAGGATGCTCGGGTTGACGAAGATGATGTACGCCATGGTAAGAAAAGTGGTCACGCCCGCGAGAATTTCGGTGCGGGCGTCGGTCTTGTGTTCACCGAGCTTGAAGAGGCGCTCGAACACACCGGTCGATGGCTGTGCGAGAGTGGATTCGCTGCCTGGCCGTGGTCTCTGGTCCGACGTGGACATCACTGGTCTCCTGACTGTTGACGAAGTGCTCATTGCGGCGCCAGCGCTGTCTGCCAGCGGGCACTTCATCGACAATATGCAAAAAGGCGAGATGATCCCATATGCTGGGTTTGTTGATCCAGCTTAGGTTCGGGTAATCCCCTGCCTTGACGGGAGCGACAATCCCCCGTATAAATCTCCGCCAGATTCAAGCGACGAGGCAACAGTTCATTCGTTAGCCACCGTCTTGGTACTTCGGTTGTCCATGGTGTCCTTTCCTTGAGTTCGCTGTACGGTGGTGTGTGCACCATCGGTTTCTTTTATATTTTTTTTGGAAAGCAATACCATGCAAACCGGTATCGTAAAGTGGTTCAACGACGCCAAGGGCTTCGGCTTCATCAAGCCGGACGCTGGCGGTGACGATCTGTTCGCTCACTTCTCGGAAGTCCGTGCTGACGGCTTCAAGTCGCTGCAGGAAAACCAACGCGTGTCGTTCGAAGTCAAGAACGGCCCGAAGGGTCTGCAAGCTGCGAACATCACCCCGCTGTAAGCGTTGTGATTCAAAGCGCACCTTGCGGTGCGCTTGATCGCGAAAACCCGCCTTTATGGCGGGTTTTTTTACGCCCGTTGCTTTCGTAGCTCCCCAAGCCAAGCATCGCGCCTGGTGTTCCCCTGGCAGAACCCTGACCCACTCCTGATCCACTCGCAGAATCGGGTACGCTTTTTCCCGTCGAAGCTGGTGTGCGCGGTCCACTCCTCCTAGCCCAATCGCTTGGGCACGCAGAAATGGGTACGCTTTTCGCGCGCAACCGACGGATGCCTCCAATTGCTCCGCAGAAATGGGTACGCATGTAGGTTAAGCCGGCCCGCCTTCATGTCGCGCCGATCCAACGAGCCTAAGCGCCCAGCGTCACAGACGCTGGTCGACTTTTCCTGCTTATCAAAGAGGCAATCGGGTTATCCACGCAGAAACGGGTACAGCGCGCTCGCCACCACGGCGTTGATGTCCCATGCCGAAGGGTGCTCGCAGAAACAGGTACGCAGTTTTGCGGCGTTCGTACGCAGAAACGGGTACGGCCTTGTTGTTTCCCCCCCTGCGTTGTCGGGCTCTAGCCCCGCATGTATACGCAAGTGCGCCGCAGAAACTGGTACGCAACGGAACGAGCCAACTTGGACGTATACGTACTAAGTGGGTACTAGCTTTTTTTGAGAGACGACGTATACGTACCGGGCGCCGGTGCCGCCGGTCGTCCAGGTCGTGTCGGCTCGCAGAAGTAGGTACGCTTGCGTCTTTACGTATGGCGTTGGAGTACGCAGAAATGGGTACGCGACGCGTTTCCGAGGGTGGTCTCGGCTCCATGCGCAGAATTGGGTACGCCGCAGAAATAGGTACGCTTTGGAGGTTTTGCGTGCCGATTGGGGTTCAGCGCAGAAACGGGTTCGTTAACAGTCGATACATGCGCAGAATCGGGTACGCCCAGACCAGTTCCTCGATGCTGACAAGCCGTTTGCGTACCCGATTCTGCGTGGACAACACCCTTTCTGGCCCTCGGGTGCATGTCATATCGACGGCCCCCGAGGCTTTCGCGCAGAAACAGGTACGCTTTTATGCTTTCCTGCTGTGGAAAACCCTGTGGGATCAGTGACTTATCCACGCAGAATCCGGTTCGGCGATTGCGCTGAAACGGGTTCGGTTTGTCGCAGATTCGGGTTCGGCCGTTCGCAGAATCGGGTACGTTTACACGCAGAAACGGGTACAAGTGGGGTCAATTTCTCCTTTGTAATCAGGGCTCGAGTCACCCCGTATACGGTTTACGAGTAGTTAACCCGTATCGGTATCGTTTACTTGTAGTGGATGAGCAGGCAACCGTGGACAACCCTTCGGGATTGCCCACCGTCGACCTGCCATCTCACCACTAGCCGGATACCCGGCACCTGAAACCCGTTAGCCAGCACCAAGACATGGGAAATACGTATACGTACCCGTTTCTGCGTGACAACGTTTACGTGATCGCGTACAAAGGCGGGTAATTCGAAGCCCGTCAATATGCCGATCAAACGCTCAATGGCCGTCGACGAGGATCGCTCCGTCCTGGTAGGGGACAACGAGCCATCCCGTATCATCGTTCCCGGAAACGAGAACGGCCTTGTCCCATCCGAAAAATTCCAGCGCCTGTTCGACGAGGCTCAGGCCATGGAGCGCGAGGACGCATGGCAAAGCGGTGAAGTAGGTTTTCTGAGCCGTGCCAGCGTTCAGGTAACGCTGCCCTATCGCGCGCCCAAAGGTGCGCCGCCGGTGTGGACGCGCACAAGTGGCAACATCTCGCTGATGATCCAGCCTGGCTATTTCACGCAGCAGCGCTCCGAGCGGGCTACGAACGGCCGGCAGAAGCTCGTCTCGGAAACTGTATCCCTTGGCTACCCCTACGGGTCCTACCCCCGCCTGATGCTGGCATGGATCGGCAAGGAGATCATGGCCAAGAAGAAGCGGGGCGAGTTCACTGGAACCGTCGAGGATCGACGTATTTCCCTTGGCAACTCGCTGTCCGAGTTCATGTACAACCTCGGCATTCCGATGGCCACCGGGGGCAAGCGTGGGACGATGACGCTGGTACGCCAGCAGATGATTCGGTTGTTCTCCGCGACGATTGCGATCGTGCAGAACAAGTCGGTGCCTGTGCCGAATCAGGCGCCGAATCATGAACCGCTATCGATCGATCGCGTTGGCTACTTGCTGGCGGATCAGCTGTCGACATGGTGGGATCCGATGCAGCCAGGGCAAGGCTCGATGTTCGAGAGCTTCGTTGTGCTGTCCGAGCCGTTTTTCAACGAGCTGGTCAACCGCCCGGTACCCGTGGATATGCGCGCGCTCAAGGCACTCAAGCAATCGCCCTTCGCGTTGGATGTGTATTCCTGGCTGACGTATCGTTTCTTCACGATTCAGCGGCGCACCGAGATTCCCTGGGAAGCCTTGCAGATGCAGTTCGGCACGGAAACGGAGAGCGAGCGCAAGTTCCGGGCGCTGTTCCGTAAGGCGCTCAAGGACGTGCTCGTGGTCTATCCCGGGGCGAAGGTGGATGCCGACTCTTCGAAGGCGCTGATCTTGCAACCGTCTCGAACGAGCGTCCGCAAGCTTTCCTGAGCCCCTTGGCGGGCAAAACAAAAAAGGCAAGCGTTACGCTTGCCTTTTTTGCTGCCGGACGAGTCACTGACGCGATACGCCGACGCTGGTGGTGGTCCAGCTTACGCAGGCTTGATTGCAGATGCCTGCAGACCCTTCGGGCCCTGCTTCACTTCGAACGTCACGCGTTGACCGTCCTTCAGCGTCTTGAAGCCGCTGCCCTGGATTTCCGAGAAGTGAGCAAACAGATCTGCACCACCGTCATCCGGAGTAATGAAGCCGAAACCCTTGGTCTCGTTGAACCACTTGACCGTACCGGTTGCCATAAGAATTTCCTTTCGAAGCAAGTTCGTTACACAGCGCAAACAACCGCTCAAGCATGTTGAATTCTCGTAGAAACCGAACGGAAGCCGACGAGGTTGACACGACTTGACTCGACTGTAGCAGGCATCATAACCACAATGTGTTGCGGTGTCATGTGCGCCGTAGAGCGCACTACCCCTACTTTAGGCGGATTCCGTACCGCTTTTCAAGAAGAAGCGATCTGCGCAGGCAATTCAAGCGGATTTCCGTTGCTTGGCAGGCTATCACTCGCTTTCCATTGCGTTGTAACGCCCTTACGCTCTCGATCAGATTTCAAAATTTCAATTTTTGAAAAACGGGTTGTAGTGGAATGTCGATTTGGCTAAAGTGACGCCTTAACTGAATACCATCATTCGCGCTTTCAGCGCTGAAAGTGAGGCCGTAGTGGCAGCAAAGATCATCACCGTTTTCAACCAAAAGGGCGGCTGCGGCAAGACCACAGTCAGTATGCATATCGCTGGCACGCTTGGACTCCGTGGTGCCCGGTCGCTCTTGGTGGATATGGATGAACAAGGCACCGCTACGCGCTGGGCTGCGCAAGCCAGTGACGAACGTCCATTTCCGGCCTCAGTGATTGGATTGGCGCCTTCGGGAGGCGCCATGCACCGGGAAGTGCGCAAGTTCGTCAACGATTACGACTACATCCTTGTCGATTGCCCGCCAGCCGTCCACTCGGCAGCACCGTCGAGCGCATTGCTGATCTCCGATCTGGCAATCATCCCGGTCGTGCCGTCGCCGCCAGATCTCTGGGCAGCCGTTGCCGCCAAAACATTGGCGCAGCACGCCCAGGTACAGAACGAAACGCTTCAGATCCGTGTGATGGCGAACATGGTCCAGCGCCGCGTGTCTATTGCGCGCCAGGCCATCGAGATCCTCGGTGATGACGGCGATGTTCCTCTGTTGAACGCAATGGTCGGTTCACGATCGGCCTTTCGAGAGTGCCAAGCCATTGGCTGCACAGTCCACGGCGTGCCGGGCGCACGCGAGGCCGTGCAGGAAGTCGACATGATGGTGGACGAAATCTTGTCCCTGATTGAGTAATACCTATGGCAACGAAATTGAAGAGTCTCAAGGCGGGGATGCTCGCCGGCATGGCCGCGGAAAAGACCCGCAGCGACGCGATCGACCGGTTCGCGCGTGCGGAGGCGGCTATCTCCCAGCATCCAAACGGGCTGTTGCAGTCGGCACGCGCAGTGCCGCCGCATTCGACTTTCAGCGCCGAAAGTGAAGAGAGCGTGATCGAAGGGCGGACGCTGATAAAAATCCCAATCGCCCAGCTGCACGACAACCCCTTCAATGCCCGCCGCATCTACGATCCGGCGGTCGTGCAGGAGCGCGCGGCGTCGATCGCCACGCATGGTCAAAAGACGCCGGGCCTGGCTGCGTCCGACCCGACCCGTCCCGGCCACTACATCCTGATCGACGGTCACTACCGCAAGCGCGCACTGGCGTCGGCGGGCAAGCTCGAGATGGAATGCTTCATCGAGACCGACCTGAGCGATCTCGATTTCTATCGCCTGTCCTTCCTGCTCAACGAGCAGCGATCGGACCAGTCCGCACTCGACAACGCGATCGCCTGGCGCCAGTTGCTCGATGAAGGCAAGGTTCAGAAGGAAGACGAAATCTGCGAACTGACCGGCATGTCGGCCGGCACCGTCAACAAGACGCTGGCCTTGCTCAAGCTGCCCGAGTCCGTTTTGGCGGTCATGCGCGAACGTCCGAGCGCGATCGGCATTGCTACCGGCTACGAACTGACGCTGTACTGCAAGGTTGCCGGCGAAGACCGCACGCGCGATCTGGCCACGCGAATCATGAACGACGGCATGTCCAGTCGCGAGGTTGAAGCGATTCGCAAGCAGGCCCAAGAAGGGAAGTCCCGCAAGGTCAAGGAGATCAGCCGACAGTACAAGATTCGGACTGAAACGGGCCAGCTACTCGGGACGATCAAAGAGTGGGACTCCGGCCGTGTCATGCTCGATGTTCAGCTCACCGACCGCAGTGCCCGGGAAGATTTGCTGGACGTCCTCAAGGCCCGATTCGGCCTGGACAAGACGCTGATCTGAGCATCTTCCAACCATCACTATCTATCGCGATCCAATCGGGTGAGGAAATTGCCCTATTGGATTGCAATCACCCCAACCGCAACTGCCTCGGCGTGAAGGCTTCCACGTCGACGTCGTGTACCTCGGCAAAACGTCTCCAGCTCGCCCGGAGCAACTGATCCAAGCCACTGGCCGAGTAACCCGCAGTCGCTATCGATTGCTTGGCTCGCCCCCGTGAAGTCGACGGGTACTCGATCGGCGCCAGCAACGCGGCATCCGGATCCCATCCCTCACTCAACGCATCCCAAGTCAGCTGCCGGTCCGTCCAATGGGCCGACAGGGCGGACCACGCCTCCCCATCGAGGACGATCTCGCCACGCCTGGCCGTACTCTTTGCTTCGAGCAGCAGCCGGCCCATAGGGGGCGCCGCAGACGGTGAGCAGGAAACATGAACCAGGCGAAACGAAGCCAGTTCGACGATCCGGATACCGTGACGGGCAAGCAGTAGCGCTGCCGCCAGCGCAGCACGCTGCCGTGGCGAAGACGGGCTGGCACCCAGCCAGGCCAGGAACGATTCGATCGTCTCGCGGGGTAACGCCGCCGGTTTGGAGGATGCCTGCACGGTGGCAATCCCATCATCGACTACGCCGCTCCGCGCCAAGCTGGCTGAATCTCCCTTGCGCAATGCCCGCAACAGCGCGCTGATCACCCGTATTGCAGCCTCGCAGGAACTGGTACGCAATGGCCCTTCGAACGGCCGCCAGTGCGCCTTGTCACGCGGGCCCGCCGGGCCACACCAGAATGATGAAGGCTCCGGATTGGCAAGAAACGCTCGATACGCATCCACGTCTTCGGCAGCCATGGCACGCAATGACTTGCCTTGCCCTGCAGCCCAGAGCAGAAACCGCTCGGCTTCGCGACGATAGCTCTTCCAGGTGTTTGGAGAGCGTGCCCGTGCGGCCACCCACCCTTGAACGTCCTTGAGTTCATCCCCGAGCGCCATCGCCCAGGCCGCAGATGTTTCCGGTGCGCGCATCAGTTCCAGCGGAACAGGGAATGCCATACCTCGCCCCAGCGGTTGCGCATAAAGTGCTTTACGATCCACAATTTGTGCCGATACGAGCACATGAGGACTGACCTTGAGCGCCGTCTGTGCGGATTGCGTGCCAAGCCAACGGACGATGATCTCGGCCGAATGGCGCCCGATACGCGGCACGTGGCGCCACCAGCCGCTGCCTTTTCGATTGGCCAGGTCGGTCATGTCGGCGATCGTCCGGATGCCCGCCGCCATCAGACGTCGAGACAGGCTGGGGCCGAACCAGAGGGAGACCTGATGCCCTGGCAGTGGGCGCCCCTGGCCCAATTGTTCGATCGAAGTCAGCGCATCCACCCGGCGAGTCATGCCGGCGTCGGAGCGCCCGCGCAGCGCCTCGAACATCTCCGCGATATCGGGGCGATCATGCTGCAAAGCGAACTGAACCAACCGGTCGCGCAGCGCCAGGATGCGCTGTATAGCCTGATGCTCGGTCAGATCGTCGTCGTCGTCGGGGTCTTGCAGGTACCGGTTGGCGATCTCCAGGGGCTTCATACCCTGGGCATACGCCCGCACGACGGCGAACTCCGTTCGCGTCAGTTTCGTGGCGGCCAGCGTATCTCGATCGTCAGGCATGGGGGTATTTGGCCTCTGAATGCACTTTGTGCGCTTGGGATTTCGTCCGGCGTGCGCGAACGCCGACATTGGCCATCCGCGCATAAGTGACTGAATTACAACAGGATTATTCAGTCTCCTGTTTCATCCGGCCTGTTCTGCATCACAAAGTGCAATGTAAATTATTTTTTGCCAGAAGCATAGTGATGCGCCTGATCTTGCTGGGTGGCGGATGAACACCGATGTCTGGTGCACCTGTCGGCAGATCGAGCACAGGACAGTGACGTCACGCTGGTCCGGGGCCCTCTTGGTGATTGCCGGCGTTAGCCTGGACGAGACGCCCCGGCGGCCAGGGCAGGGCAACGCACCCCAAGACGTCTACGCCCGCGCAGGGCCAAACGCTGCGGTCACGGCATCGGCACCTCGATGCCCCGAGTCCGCCGACTGCATGTCGCCGAAGAAGCATCATTTTCAAAATTCATAGAAGGAATGATGGGTCTCTCCAGAAACATCACCAAATCAAACCGCCCGATGTTGTTCTCCACGCCCCGAAGCTGCTTCTTGTCGTGTCGCACGCACCCTGATGACGGCCAATGGGTGGATTCCGCGTCGCCACACCCACCGCGATCCGGGTTCTCAAGCCCCCGAACGGGCGGAATTTCCAAAAATCATGTAATTCAATTTGGCATTGATTATTAAAGAAAAACATACGCAGCGTTGGGTACGCTTCGTGCGCGGACGCCCCATTGGTACGGTTTACGCGGCACCCGGCCACCATATATGGTGTATACGTGCCATGCGTATACCGCAGAGGTCGTTGCCCGCGCATTTGAGGAAAACAGCAAAAATTGGCGATATTCACTGGAAGAAATTCCAGAGCGCAATACCAGAAGATCGCAATCATTGCGGCGCATAGTCGCCTGCGGCCTGCCAAACATTATCAGCGCCTCGAATGGTCTGGCTGTCAGCCGCATGTCATCGGTCCAGCTAGTTCGAAAGAACCACGACAGTCTCGTTCCGCGATGGGAAACTCTCGGTCGTGCCGTCGACATGGCAGAATCTGCGGCAGCTTTTCAATTGGCGACGACCGGATCACAGCCGCGGGACACAGGCGTGCCGCAAGAGCCGCCCGAAAAGATCAAACGGAGATAACCCATGGCGAACGCCCCACGCCACGCATGGTGAGGGAAGGAGCAATGAGCGCAGCGATCAGCCGCAAGCCCGGTGACAGTGACACGCAGCGGCGGGGACTGGTTGCCTCCAAGCTTGTGCCGCCCCGCGCCTTGCCGAACCATCTGGTCCGCTCGCGCCTTGTCGACGTGATGGTGGACGCCGCCTCGGCCCGCCTGATCCTGGTCCGCGCCGCAGCCGGCTTCGGCAAGACCACCCTGATGCAGCAGTATCTGGAACGATGCCAGGCCGGCCAGCGAGCCTGCGTGTGGTTGCGATGCGATGCCGCCGACAATGATCTGCAGCGTTTTCTACTGCACCTCCACACGGGCTTGCTCAGGCTGCCGGGCCTGACCCGCCATCAGCGCGACGAACGCTCCGACACCATTGCTGGCGAAACCATCGCGCACGAGATCATCGAGATCGCGGCTTCCTATGCGCAACCCTTCGCCATCCTGCTCGACGATCTCGAAGTCATCCAGAACGACGCAATCACCGAATACCTGCAGCAACTGGTCAGAGTGCTGTCGCCGCAGGGTGTGCTGGTCATCGGCACGCGCGCCACGCCAGACCTCGGCCTTGGTGGACTTCGCGCAAGGGGCCAGCTTCTGGATATCAACCCGGCCGCATTGCGCTTCAGCGCGGAAGAGGCCGCCAGCTTCATACGGGACAACTGCGAGCTGCCGCTGCAGGACGGCGAGATCGCCACGCTATGGCGCTGCACCGAGGGCTGGGCGGCGGCCGTCTACCTGGCCACGCTCTCGCTGCGCGGACATCCCAATCATGCGGCGTTCGTCCGCTCGTTCTCGGGTACCAATATCGAGCTGGCCGAGTATCTGGCGGAAGACATCCTGATGGGGCAAAGCGAATCCTGCCGCGACTTCCTGCTGCAGACCAGTCTGCTTGGCCAACTGTCGGCGCCACTGTGCGATGCCGTGACCGGACGGCACGACAGCCGCGAAATGCTCAGCTTCCTGGAGCGGAACAACCTGTTCATTACGCCGCTTGATGGCGAGCATCAGTGGTATCGCTATCACAGCCTCTTCGCCAGCTTCCTGCAGCATCGGCTGCAAGTGACCTATCCGGACAAGGCGCGCGCGCTGCATGTGGCGGCATCGCGCTGGTACCTGTCGGAGGATCGTCCCGTCCCAGCGATCGAGCACCTGCTGCAAGCCGGGCTTGACGATGAGGCGCTGCCGCTGATCGCCATCCATACCCCAGCCCTGTTCCAGGCTGGCCGCGTGCGACTGCTGGCGCGATGGCTCGACCGCATCGACCGCAAGCGCTTGCTCGCGGACCCCCATCGCATGGGTCTGGCCTATGCCTGGGTCCTGTTGCTCAATCGCCGCTATGCGGAAGCGATGCAGACGATGGCGGCGTTGCTTGCGGCGGATGTTCCCGCCGACCAGCAGGCGTGGATTGCCTTGGAGGTCGAGACGCTGCGTTGTGTGCTGCTGGCGATGACCGACCAGATCGAAACGTGTCTGGCCGCAGGCCTTGCGCATCTGGAGCGGATTCCGCCGGACGCGCGCTTCCGGTACGCCAGCGTGGCCAACTCCCTGGCGTTCTCGCTGGTGGCCAGTCATCGGTACGAGGACGCGCGCCGTGTGCTGTCGCGCCTGATGCAGGGCGCGAACGATGTGCGGACAGGATTCCAGCGCAGCATCGCGGATTCTCTCGAAGGCATCATCGATCTGGTGCAGGGCCGACTCAGCAATGCACTTGCGCGGTTCCGCGCCGTCGCCGAGCGCGGCTGGAGCCCTAGCGAGGTGAGCAGCCTCAGACACGCCTTCCTTCCGGCATGGGCCACGGCCCTCTATGAGGCGAACGCTCTCGAGGATTGCGCACGCGTGCTGGCCGAAGCGATGCCCTACTGCAAGGGCTACGCGCCGCCGGACGCCATGATTGCCGGGTTCATTCTCTCGGCGCGCTTGGCGCTGCTGGGCGGCGACCGCGACCGATGGCTGCGTATGCTGGCGGAGCTTGAGGAGATCGGCCGCGGCATTCAGTTGCCGCGCGCCATCTGTTCGGCCTGGCTGGAGCGCGCGCGCGTTGCCACGATCGAAGGCCGGCTCGATGCCGCCGATCAGGCGTTGCGCAGCGCCGAACTGCACGCCGACTGGGCCGCGAGTGACAGCTATGGCCATGCGAACGACATCGACTTCCCTGACTCGATCCGCTGGAGACTCGCGATCGCGCATGGCGAGCATGAACAGACCGCGTCAGAACTGGCCGATGCCATTGCGGTTGCCATCCAACGCCAGCGGCACTGGCGCGCACTGAAACTCCGGCTTCTGCTGGCCATGGGGCTCGATGGCGCGGGCAAGCAGTCCGAAGCGTTCGAGCAGTTGACCGAGGCCCTGCGGCTCGCCAGCCATGAAGGCCTCGCGCGGACGTTCCTGGACGAAGGGGACCGTCTGGCGGATCTGCTAAGGCGATGGGCCGATGCGCGTGAAGCGGAATTCGTCCGCGCCGGCATCGACCATCAGTTCGTCCGCACAGTGCTTGCGCAGATTCCGGCGCCATTGGCCGCAGCCGGTGTGGAAGTGAACCAGGCGCGCGGCGTTGCCATCACGGAACCGTTGACGACCCGCGAGCAGGAAGTCCTGCAGATGCTTGCCGCAGGCCATCGCAATCGCGTGATCGCCGAGAAAATGTTCGTGTCGGAGCTGACGATCAAGTCTCACCTGCGCAAGATCAACGCCAAGCTCGGCGCGCAGAGCCGCACGGAAGCCGTCGCCATCGGGCGCAGTCTTGGACTGCTTCGATAGCCACCGGCGATGCTGCGCCACCACGATGCGCTCACGGACACGCCGTGCCCGTGAGCGCGGGGTCAGACCGGACGCTCGCCTATGATCGTCGCACGCATCATGCGACGCACAGCGGGGAAGTAGTCCTGCACCGCGTAGTGCTGGGTGGAGCGGTTGTCCCAGAACGCGATGGTGTTGGGTCGCCACTTCATCCGGACCTGATACTCGGGCACCGTGGCCTGCCGATAGAGGTACTGCAGCAGGTCGAGCTCGCCCAGGCGGAAATCGGCGCCCACGCGATACTGGATGTGTGCGCCATAGTTGGCCAGGTGCGTCACAAAGCCTTCGTTGACGTAGAGGATCTTCTCGCCGCTTTCAGGATGCGTGCGCACCACCGGATGCGTGGCGGGCGGGAACTTCTCGCGGTTGACAAGGCGCTCCTCGGCCGACATGCGCGCGCCGAACCCCGGCATCAGGTCATGCACCGCCTCGAGGCCCTCGATGCGCGCCTTTACATCGTCCGGCAGTCCGGCATACGCCTGGGCCATATTGACCCAGATCGTGTCGCCGCCCATCGGCGGACATTCCACGCAGCGCAACATCGATCCCATCGACGGCACGGCACGCCATGAGACGTCCGAGTGATAGATGTTCTCGCGCCCCTTCGCATCCTTGTTCCCGCCCAGCAGCACCAGCTCGGGATGGTCGGGGTGATGCGGAAAGACCGGATGGATCTCCAGTTCGCCAAAGCGCCGGGCAAGCGCCACGTGCTGCGCGGGCGTAATGTCCTGATCGCGGAAGAACAGGACCTTGTGGCGCACCAGTGCCTGGCGCAGTGCCTGATAGGTGGAATCGTCCAGCGTTTCGCGCAGATCGATATCACCGATCTCCGCGCCGATGACGGGCGTCACGGGGGTGATCGAGAACGGGGCTACGATCTGTTTGGCAGCCGTTTGCTCGCGAGCGTTCATGCTGTCTCCGGTGGTTGAGTGAGTGGAGCGTTCGGCGACACCGGCTTACTCGAGCCGGATGTTGGCCGCGCGGATCGCGTCGGCCCAGTATTCCTGCTCGGCCCTGACGACGTCTGCGAATGCCGATGGCGTGCTGCCCTTGACGATGATGCCCATGTCCACCAGCCGGGCGCGCAGCGCATCGGACACGATCACGCGATTCACATCGCGACTGATCTTGTCGACCACATCGCGGGGCGTACTTGCCGGCGCGAAAAGGCCGATCCAGCCCTGTCGCTCCAGCCCGGCGTAGCCGGACTCCCGGAACGTCGGCACGTCGGGCAGCAGTGGCGAACGGCTCCCGCCGGCCACGGCAAGCGGGCGCAACTTGCCAGCCTGCGCGTACTGACGCGCCGTGACCGCGCCAACCACGCCAGCGGGGATCTGCCGGCCGAGCAGATCGTTGACCAGCGGACCCTCGCCCTTGTACGGCACGTGCACCAGCGAGATGCCAGTGGCGCGAGCGAAGATCTCCATCTGCAGATGACCGCTCGAACCGAGGCCATAGGTGCCATAGGGGAGCGGCTGTCCCTGGCGCGCCACGTGCTCCGCGAACTCCTTCGCGTTGCGTGCCGGGAAATCCTGCTGCACGACCAGTGCCAGATGGGACGTAGCCAGTTCCGAGATCGGCGCAAAATCGCGCACCGGGTTGTAGGCGGCCTTGCCATACAGCGATGGCGCCTGCACGAGCCCGGTCAGCGCCATCAGCAGCGTGTAGCCGTCTGGCTCGGACTTGGCGACCAGATCGGCGCCGATCATGCCGCCCGCGCCAGGCTTGTTGTCCACCAGCACAGGGCGCTGCCAGGTCTTGGCCAGCCCTTCGGCGATCAGACGCGCCACCACATCGCCGGTACCCCCGGCTGCGTACGGCATGATCAGGCGCACGGCGCGGGAGGGGTATGTCGGGGTTGCACGGCCGGGCAGCGCTATCTGCATGCCGGCCACGCCTGCCATGCCCCAGCCAAGCCGGCGCAGCGCGCGGCGTCTTGCGTTATCCATCTTGGTCTCCTTCCGTTCAGGGACGGCCGCCACCCACCACGAGCACCTGACCCGTGATGTAGTTGGATTCGGGAATGCAAAGCAGGTAGACCGAGCCGGCGGCTTCGACGGGCGTGCCGCCACGGCCTAGCGGAATCATGGCCTCGATGTTCTTCATAAGCTGCGGATTCACGCCCACCTTGATTTCATTGCCAGCGATGTCGATGGTGGCATTGCCTTCGCCCGCCACGGCCTCGGTCAGGCGCGTCTTGATCAGGCCGAACGCGACGCTGTTGACGTTGACCTTGTAGCGTCCCCACTCCTTGGCCAGCGCCTTGGTCAGGCCGTTGATGGCAGCCTTGCCCGCCGAATAGTTGGCCTGGCCGGCATTGCCCATCACGCCCGAGACCGAGGAGATGTTCACCACCTTGCGGAACACTTCGCGGCCTTGCTCGGCTTCCTGCTTCGAGGTCTCGCGGAAGTAGTCCGCCGCAGCGCGCAGGATGCGGAACGGCGCTGTGACGTGCACATCCATGATGGCCGACCACTGGTCGTCGGTCATCTTCTGGATCACGTTGTCCCACGTATAGCCGGCGTTGTTGACGATGATGTCGAGCCCGCCAAAAGTCTGCAATGCGGTACCCACGAAGCGCGTGCCGAAGTCGGCCTCGGTCACGCTGCCTACGCAAGCTACGGCCCGGCCGCCCATCGCGGTGATCTCGCGGACCACGGCCTCGGCCGGTTCGGCGTCAAGATCGTTGACGACAACCGCCGCCCCTTCGCTTGCCAGCTTCAGCGCGATCTCGCGGCCGATGCCCCGGCCGGAGCCCGATACGATCGCCACCTTGTTGGTCAGTTTGCTCATGCTTCGTGTCTCCTTCGTTTTAGTCGTCTTTTTCAGTGCTGTCCGTCGATGCTCGGCGAGCCGTCACTGGCGCTGGTACAGCGTGACCACGCACGCGCCGCCCAGCCCCAGGTTGTGTTGCAGCGCCAGGCGTGCGCCGGCTACCTGCCGGTCGCCTGCTTCGCCGCGCAGTTGCCAGACAAGTTCCGCGCACTGCGCGAGTCCCGTGGCGCCGAGCGGGTGGCCCTTGGACAGCAGGCCGCCCGAGGGGTTGGTCACCACACGGCCACCGTACGTGTTGTCGCCGTCGAGGATGAACTTCTCGGCGGTGCCTTCGGGCGTCAGGCCCAGCCCTTCGTAGGTGATCAGTTCGTTCGCGGTGAAGCAGTCGTGCAGTTCCACTACGTCGACGTCGCCGGGCCCGATGCCTGCGCGTTCGTAGACCTGGGTGGCTGCCGCGTGCGTCATGTCGTAACCGACAACCTTGCGCATGTCGCCTTCATCGAAGGTACTGTTGCGGTCGGTGGTCATGGCCTGCGCCGCGATGGCCACGCGCGTGTCGAGCCCATGCTTGCGCGCGAACGCCTCGGTGCACAGGATCGCGGCGGCCGCGCCGCAGGTGGGTGGGCAGCACTGCAGACGCGTCAGCGGATCGAACACCTTCGGGGAGGCCATCACGTCTTCCAGCGTGACGGTGTTGCGGAATACGGCGAACGGATTGCGCGCTGCGTGCTGGCGGGCTTTCACGGAGATACGCGCGAAGGTCTCGGGCCGAATGCCGAACTCCTTCATGTAGGCACGGCCGGCACCGCCGAAGAACTGCGCCGCGCGCGGCGCCTGTTCGTCGAAGCCCTGTACGTCGTTCATCACACGGGCGAAGCGTTCCATCGGGCCGGGGCGGTCCGTGTAGGCGCCCTTCAGCGCGCCGGGCACCATCTGCTCGAAGCCGAGCGCGATCGCGCATTCCACCGCGCCACTCTCCACGGCCTGCCGCGCCAGATACAACGCTGTCGATCCCGTGGCGCAGTTGTTGTTGACGTTGATGACCGGAATGCCGGTCAGGCCGACACCGTAGATCGCCGTCTGTCCCGATGTCGAATCGCCGAACACGTAGCCTACGTAGGCCTGCTGCACCAGCGCGTAGTCGATACCCGCGTCGGCGAGCGCGGCTTTCGCGGCGCGCGCGCCCATCACGCCGTAGTCGTCGCTCGCGCCCGGCTTGGTAAAGGGAATCATGCCGACACCGGCCACCACCACTTTGTTGGTCATTGCGCTTTCCTTCTTTTCTTGTGACGAGGAGATAGATGCGGGGTCGTTCGCTGTCGACCCGATTGATTCAGCTGACCTGCCGCGGCTGGTCCTGCCAGTAGTGCGTGCGCAGTTCGCGCTTGAGGATCTTGCCCGCTGCGGAGAGTGGCATCTCGGTGCGGAACTCCACGCTCTTGGGGCACTTGTAGCTGGCGATGAGCGCGCGGCAATGTGTGCGCAGCTCGTCCTCGCCGGCCTGCAGGCCGGGTCTGAGCACCACCACCGCGTGAACCGCTTCGCCCCAGCGTTCGTGCGGCACGCCGATGACCGCGCAGGAATGGACTGCCGGATGTTGGGCCAGCGCGTTCTCGACCTCGGCCGAATAGACGTTCTCACCGCCGGTGACGATCATGTCCTTGATGCGATCGACGATGAACAGGTAGCCGGCATCGTCCATGTATGCGCCGTCGCCCGTATGCAGCCAGCCGTTGCGCAGTGCCTGCCGCGTTTCCTCTGGCTTGTTCCAGTATCCCTGCATGATGTTGGGGCCGCGCACGACGATCTCGCCGATCGTGTTGCGTGGGACTTCATCGCCGTTCGGGTCGACGACTTTGACGAACACACCGAAGCCTGGGCGGCCCGCCGACCGGTACAGCCCGCTGGCGCGGCCCTCCGGGCCGTGGTTGGCAGGCGGATTGACCGATACCACCGGCGATGCTTCGGTCAGCCCATAGGCGTGCGAGAACTCGACATTCGGCATGGCGGCC
This sequence comes from Cupriavidus sp. UBA2010, assembly GCF_002335265.1. Taxonomy (NCBI): domain Bacteria; kingdom Pseudomonadati; phylum Pseudomonadota; class Betaproteobacteria; order Burkholderiales; family Burkholderiaceae; genus Cupriavidus; species Cupriavidus sp. UBA2010. Next base: position 114,570 of record NZ_DDCI01000017.1, on the reverse strand, counting down.
AGCGCCGCATCGAGCACCGCGCCGTTAATCGGTGATGCGCCATAGTTGATGCGCTTCAGGCTGCTGACATCGCGTCTGGCGAAGTCCGGGCACGCCAGGATCGCCTGCAGCATCGTGGGTACCAGCATGATGTCGTTGACGCGCTCGCGTTCGAGCGTTTCCAGCACCTCGGCCGGATCGAACGTCGGCACCATCGTGTGCGTGCCGCCGATGACGAACACACCCACTGCCTTGGCCATCGCCGCCGTATGGAACAGTGGGGCCGCGTGGAGCGTGATCGTCGCTTCGTCCAGCGGGAACTGGGCGAGACGCGAGATCGACGACGACCACAGGTTCAGGTGCGACTGCATGACACCCTTCGGTTTGCCAGTGGTGCCGCCCGTGTACATGATCGAGGCCAGATCCTCGCCGCCACGCATGGCGTCCGGTACGGAGGGCGAGTCTGCGAGCAGGGCCTCGAATCCCAGCATTCCTGCCGGCGGCGCGCCGTCGCCCGCATGAATCAGAATCGGCGCCCGCTTCGCCGTGGCGTGGATTGGCTCGGCCATGGACAGAAAGTGATCGTCGACGATCAGGATGCCGGTATCACAGTCATCGAGCGAATAAACGATTTCCGGCACGCTCCAGCGCGTGTTGACCGGATTGAGCACGCCACCGCCCCACCACACGCCCATTGCGTATTCGAGATAGCGATCCGAGTTCAGGGCCAGCATGCTGACGCGGTCGCCCGGGTTCATGCCGAGTTGCTGCAAGGCGCCGGCGAGGCGCGAGACACGCTCGGAGAATTCGCGATAGGTACGCCGGCGGCCTCTGAATATCGTGGCAACGTGGTCGGGCGTCTGCTGCATACGACGGTGTAGGCCCTGGGTCAGGTACATGCTGTCTCCGGCTTGCAATCGGTCTCGATATCGGGCGGCGAAGGCCGCGCCTGTTGATGAGACCGACTGTAGAGAGCATGTCGCCCACGGGCGACCGTCGAAGGGAGGAATCTCGTCCCCCTGCGCGTGTAGTTCGTTCGAACTACACGCCCTCCGGCGCGATGCCGGGTCTACTCCTCCTGCATTGCGCCGAAGCGCTGGGCCAGATATTCGATCAGCGCGCGCACGGCGGGCAACATGCCGCGTCGCGACGGAAACACCGCGTGCAGGATCTCCGCGCGCGGGGCCCATTCCGGCATCAGGCGGACCAGTGTCCCGGCGGCCAGTTGGTCCTGCACCATCATCAGGGGCAGGTGGCAAATGCCGACGCCGGCCAGCGCCGTATCGCGCATCGCGATCATGTCGTCGATGATGAAACGGGGCCGATGTCGCAGGACGACCTGCCCGCCATCGGGGCCAAACAGCGTCCAGCCATGGTCCGCCATCGGTGCGCCGAGCGCGAGGCTCGGCCAGTCGGCCAGATCTGCCGGCACGCGCGGCAGGGTACCGTGCCGCGCCACCAGCGCCGGACTGGCCACCATGCACTGCTTGCGTTCGGCCAGCACGCGCACGACGAGGTCGCTGTCCTGCAACGGGGCGGGCCGTACGCGGATCGCCACGTCGATCGCCTCGCCCACCGGATCGACGCGCCGGTTGGTGGCTTCAAGGTTCAGCGTCACATGCGGATGCGCCGCCATGAAATCGGCAAGCATTCTGCCCACGTGCGCATGAAGTAGCGCAACCGGACAGGTCACCCTGACAATGCCGCGCGGCTCGGCGCGCGTCAGTTCGATCGCTTCCTGCGCCGCGTCCGCCTCCGTCAGCATCGCCTTGCAATGCTCGTAGTAGGTGCGGCCAATCTCCGTGACGCTGAAGCGCCGCGTCGAGCGCTGGATAAGACGCACGCCCAGGCGCTCTTCGAGCAGCGCGATCCGCCGGCTCAGCTTCGATTTCGGCATCCCGAGCGCCCGCCCAGCCGGCGAAAAGCCGCCGTGCTCCACCGCCTGCGCGTAGTAGTAAAGGTCGTTCAGATCCTGCACGCCATCACCCCTTCTCTGTTCCTGCAGGCCTTTCCCGGCCATCAGTGTTCGTGAAATAGGACTCTGATGCGCAATCTAGCACTCTACCGCCGCCAGCGTTCCAAAACTAAGCTGTCTCCATCGACCCGCCATCATCCCGGCGGCAGGCCTCTCCCCTTACGGTGGCGTGCCACCGCCTTATGAAGAAGGAGCTTCACCATGACCCAACCCGCCAACTTCAACGGCGCCCGTCCCGTGATCGATCCGGCTGATACCGCCATGCTGCTGATCGACCACCAGAGCGGCCTGTTCCAGACTGTCGGCGACATGCCGATGCCCGAACTGCGCCAACGTGCCGCCGCGCTGGCGAAAATGGCCACGCTGAGCAAGCTGCCCGTGATTACCACGGCTTCGGTGCCGCAAGGCCCCAATGGTCCGCTGATCCCCGAAATCCACGAGAATGCGCCGCACGCGAAGTACGTCGCGCGCAAGGGCGAGATCAATGCGTGGGACAACCCCGAGTTCGTCGCCGCCGTGAAGGCCACCGGCAAGAAGACGCTGATCATCGCCGGCACCATCACCAGCGTGTGCATGGCGTTCCCGTCCATCAGCGCGGTTGCCGACGGCTACAAGGTCTTTGCCGTGGTCGATGCCTCGGGCACGTACTCGAAGATGGCGCAGGAAATCACGCTGGCCCGCGTGGTGCAGGCAGGCGTGGTGCCGATGGATACCGCGGCGGTGGCGTCCGAACTGCAACGCACCTGGAACCGCGACGATGCCCAGCAGTGGGCCGAGATCTACACGAAGATCTTCCCCGCGTATCAACTGCTGATCGAGAGCTACCTGAAGGCGCAAGACGTGCAGAAGAACGGCGAGGCGCTGGATTCCTCGCGTTGATCGGTTGATCGGTTGATTGGCACGGCATGGCATGGCATGGCCATCGCGGTCATGCCGGCATCGTGCCTCAGGCCAGGTTCAAAGCAAGCTCAAGGAAGGTTCCGGGCGTGGTGCACGTCGCTGTGGCAAAGGCGCTCGGCAGGGTCGGCGGTCACGATACCAACTTCTTGTATCTGTCCGCCGCGTACGTGTTCGGATCGACGCTACTTGAAGGTCTCCGCCCAGTACGCAATCACCTGCTTCACCAGTTCCGGCGGCAGTGCCACGTAGTGCTCGGCCGATGCATCGGATTGCCCTTCGGCAAGCGCCCACTGAAAGAACGCCAGCGCATCCTTCGTATTCGACGGGTGCGCGGCGGAACGCTGCATCAGCACGAAGACCGTGCCCGTGATCGGCCACGCATTCGGACCCGGCGCATTGGTCAACACCTGATAGAAGTCGAGTCGCGGGTTCCATTCCACGGCTGTCACCGCGGCGCTGAACGATTCGCGCGAAGGCTTCACGTAGAGACCATCGCGGTTCTGGACCAACGCATAGGGCAGGCTCTTCTGCAGCGCGTAGGTCAGTTCCACATAGCCGATCGCACCGCGAATATTGTGAATATAGAGCGACACGCCCTCATTGCCGCTCGCGTTCATCCCGACGGGCCAACGCACCGTGGTGCCTGCCCCGACCGCCGCTTTCCATTCGGGGCTGACCTTTGAAAGGTAGTCGGTCCAGTTGAACGTGGTGCCCGAGCCGTCGCTGCGATGGACCACCGTGATCTTCAGGTCGGGAAGCCGCACGCCGGGATTGGCCGACGCAATGGCCGCATCGTTCCAGTTGGCGATCTTGCCGCGGTAGATATCGGCCAGCAGCGCGCCCGTCATGTGGATCTGCCCCGCGCCAATGCCCTGCAGGTTGATCACCGGCACGACGCCGCCTACCGCGATGGGAAACTGGACCAGTCCTGCGCGTTCGAGTTCTTCGGGTTTGAGCGGCATGTCCGTAGTGCCGAACGTGATGCTGGCCGCCTTGATCTGCCGGATGCCGTTGCCGGAGCCGATGGGTTGGTAGTCGATCTGCTGGCCGGTCCTGGCGTAATACGTGGCCGCCCATTTCGCCATCAGCGGATAGACGAATGTGGAACCAGCTCCAGTGACATCTCCGGCAAATGCACTGACCGCGGCGAATAGCAGCGCCAGCGCCGCGATGTGTCTGCCCATGATTATTGGTCCTTCTTCAGGCTGCACGAAACCGGCTTCTGGAGATTGAGGTTAGCAGATGGCCGGACGTTTGCATGATATCTATCATCTGGGGCGAGTTTGGTGCGATTTAGATGACAGTCATATTTCGGACACATCTCCGGGGCGGGTCCAGAGATGGTCTTCGCAGCCCTGAATCAGTTGGCTTCCGCTTGCCCGACGCTTGCCAGAACCCTTGCGATATTGCGACGAGCCGGACCTTCGAAATCGGCGAATGCAGTCGTCAAAAACAGCTTCGGCCGTTGCGCCAGTGTGCCGAGAAATGCCGCGCGACGAACCATGAATGCGTGATACAACGCCTCGCCGGAAAGTTGGACCCTGCTAGCCAGCAAGCCGCGGTTTTCATCGAATACGGCCAGCCCATGCGCGTCGAAGACATCGTCGTCGGCGGCCAGTCGGAGGAGATCGAGATCCAGGACCGTTGCGGCATCCGGCACGCTTGCTTCATGCGTGTGGGTGTCGAGAATGATCTGCCTCGCCACGTGAATCACGTCGGCATTCACGTCCTCGACCATGGTGTCGAGCAAGGCTGCCGAGGCGGCTTCGTTGTGCTCGAAGCCCGGGACGTACACGGCGTCATGAAACAGGACGGCGAGCGCTTGTGCAGGATTGAGTGCGATGCCGAGTGCGTGGGCCTGCTCGAACATCTCCAGCACGTGTCGCCGGTCATGGTATTTGCGGTACGGCGCATCGTACAAGGCCAGCACCTGAAGGACCGTCTTGCGTGGCAGGAAGTCCAGACACGACAAGGCCGGTGCCCAGTGCGGTGCGAATCTGGCGACGTCGCCCGTCGCGGTCGAGACGGGTTCGGTGAACACGTCGGCATGTCGCACCCAGAGCAGCGAGCGGTCACGCATGGATTCGTACACCACAACCGGTGTCATGTCGGCTTCGAAACGGCCAACCCCGGTCACGAGATAGGCGCCACCCTTGTAGTGGCGATATGGCATACCCGGGACCAGGTCCGGGTTGTCGGGCAGAGCCGTGAGGCCAGCATGCGATTGAGGTTGCGAGCCAGTATTTTCGGTAGTGGCCAAGGAGCCCCCTGTAGTTGGTGAGTCGGGACAATGGATGGCGTGCGAACCGTGTCCGATATTCGAGGCCGCCATTATGGCCTCCGGCCTGAGCCCGGGCGTTGCCGCAGCGCTACTTGCCGCCGTCGCAGCCGGGCTGTTGTGCGCCGCACAGCCGGGATTCACGCGCCCATCGCTTTGTGCGCAGATCGTCGCTACAGATCCTGCAATGGCTCCCTGCGTCCTCCTACGGAGAAACCCGCTGCGCCGCACCATCACCTTGCATTCACTCAGTGCCCTTCCTATGCTGAACATCAGAATTAGATTTAATTTGAATCAGTATTGAGAAGGATCTAATGCGCTACATGCGCAAACGGGGCGGTCAGGCATCCTCCAAGGGAGGGCCGGTATGACGGCGGCGGGCCAGGACGGGAAGCTGCTATTGGCTCAGGAGGCTATACCTGATCGTATGGAAGTGCAGCCACGTTACAAGTGGAGCGCCTCCAATCAGCGCGTTGCAGAAGCGAACTCTGCCTGCGGCGCGCCAAGAAGAAGTGAGCGGTCATGGCCACCATCCTCTTGTTCGAGCCACACCCCTTGTTGCGTCTCGGACTGCACCACCTTTTGTCTCAGGCGCACGTCCCCGGCGATCTGGTCGACCTCGATCCCACCACGCTGCACGCCCCCGAACCCTGGGTTCACCATGCCGATCTGCTGATTATCGGGATGCCCGCCGACAGTGGCGCGGGCTGGCCGATACTGGCTGAATTGTGTCTGCGTCTGCAGCCGCTGCGCGTGCTGCTGCTGGCCGATCATCTGCTGGCGCCGATGCCGGAAGGCGGCCTGCCCGAAAAGGTGCGTGGTCTGCTGGCCAAGACTTGTTCTTCCGAGGCGCTGGAAGCCGCGATCCGGCTCGTGCTGGCCGGTGGCGAGTGTTTCCCGTCGCATGCACCTGCCCATCGTGTCCACGAACCGCTCGCGGACGCCTTGCCTGTGGACTTGTCGAGACTCGTCGCCACGCCGGTCGTGGTGCCGCTGCACGGCGCCGACGCCGCAGCGCCGGCGCACGCGGACACCCACGCGGTGCCGACGGAAACGCCGACAGCGGGCGCGCACCTGCTCAACATCACCGAGCGCCAGTACGAAGTGCTGGCCCTGCTGGCGCGTGGCTATCCGATCAAGACGGTCAGCCGTCTGCTCAATATCTCGGTGGCCACGGCGAAGACGCATGCCTGCACGCTCTATCAGCGCCTGCACGTGCGCAACAAGGGCGAGGCCGTGTACGTCGCGCTCCAGCGCGGCGCATCGCTGAACTGGCCCGGCCCGACGCCGGCCCGGCCGACCCATATCCCGATGTCATCCCTGAGCGCGCAGCACGCCTGCGAGGCAGCCTGAGCATCGGTTGCCCGCACCGGGCGCGCGCGCCCTCGGATCGTCCAGTTTCCGCCTTTCGCCGGCCTGCCCTCATCCAAAAGCATGAGGCGGCCGCAGGTGGTCGTTGCTACCTTGAAATGAGCCGACCACCGCATACCGGGCATCTCGCCAGCGCAACATGCTGCGCGACGATGTCGACGAGATGCTCATTAGTACTTCGATGACGACCTACCTGATCGCCAGAAACGAAATGATGTGCCGCATCCTCGCGCGGCGCATGGAATCGCAGGACGTACCGCAGCCGGTGCGATGGCATTGCCCGGAATGGTTGCCCAACGGCGCCACAGCGCGCGTGTCGCTGCACACGATCGACAATCCCGATGAAGCCGAGCCCCTGCCACCTGGCGGCGTGGATCTGGTCGTGGTCGATTGCAGCGCCGAGGATGACCCCCACGAACTGCTCGATCGCGTGCACGCGCAGCTGGCACCGCGCCGCTGGCTCGTCCTGTCCGATGCGCTCGATGCCGCGCTGATCGGCCACGCCGCGAAGCTCGGCGCTGGCGGTTGCCAGGCCGTGCCCGCGCCGGTGGACCTTGTGTGCGCTGCCGCCGCGCTGGTATGGGCGGGCGGGCATTGTTTTCCGCGCGAAGCGTTGACGATGCCGCGCGCGAGGCCCGTGCCGCCGCCAGCAACCATGGCGGATATCTCGTCCTCGCCGGTACTACCACCCCACGCAAGGGTATATCCCAAGGGATCTCCTGCGATCGGATGAAGGCAGGCGTGCGTCGCTACGACTATGCTGGATGTGCTCGTGATCAGAAGCCGGTGAGATGACAGGCCGGCCGCACGGGGGAAGAAGGGGGTCGTATGGATCGCAGTCTGGATATCCTGGCCGTGCATGGTTTCGCCGTGCGCGAGGGCCGGGGCAAGTGGGCATGTTGTTATGAGATACGGCTCGCCATCGTAGGCGGGCCGTTGTTGTATCGGGGAGAGCTGCACGGACGGAGCTTTGCCACCGAGGAGGCTGCCATCATCGCCGCAGTCGAAATCGGCGAGCGCGAGGCCGGCCGGCACATCGATGCCGCGCACGCCATGATCGTCGCGCTGGCGCGCGTCTCCGACGGCGCTCACCACGAAATGACCTGAACCTGGTCGCGGGGCGCTACGCCTCACGGTCACTCCGATCGGCGCGCCAAAAAAGAAGCCCGCCGACCGGGGGACCATGCGGGCTTTGAAATGGACGCTCGCGTGCGCGAACGCCCATTACTCACGAACATATCGAATCGCGCGGCGACACTCCATCAACCAGAAGACTCAGGGTGACGCGCGCGCCTGCGCGGCATCTCATCCTCGGGGGCGGAGAGCGCCGCCCATCTCATGCTTCGGGATGGAGACCTGGCGTGCCCTTGCGCACAGAGGGGATGGATATGGACTGCTACGCTGCGGCATCCCAAGCAATTGGCAATCCGTACGTTGAACCGTACGAGGTCCGCGTGTCATGAGTCGTTGGCAACTCGTTTCCTTCTTCGGCGAATCGGCATTCCTGCTGCCGTGTGCCGTGTTCCTGTATGCGTGGCTGCGCTGGCATGGCGCCAACGCCGTCGCGCGGCACTGGCTGATCGCGTTCTCGCTGACGGCCTGCCTCGTGCTGGTGTCGAAGCTGGCCTTCATGGGCTGGGGCATCGGCAGCGCCGCGCTCAACTTCACGGGCTTCTCCGGCCACGCGATGATGGCTGCGTCGATCCTGCCCGTGTTCGCGTGCCTCGCCGTGCCGTCGCGCTATCGAACCCTGAGCTTGCTGGCCGCCGTGGCCGGCGTGTTGCTGGCACTTGCCGTCGGCATGTCCCGGCTGGCGTTGCACGCGCATTCGATGTCCGAGGTGGTGAGCGGACTGGCGCTCGGATTCTGCGTCAGCCTGCCATTCATCATGCGTCACGAAGTGCCGCACGGCCCGGTTGCGATGCTGCTGGCATCCGGTGTGCTGGCCACGGTGCTCGTGTTGCCGGTGAGTGGCGTGGCGGGCGTGACGCATATCTGGGTGCAGGGTATCGCCACCTTTCTTTCCGGCCGTGACCGCCCCTACGAGCGTGGCGAGTGGGCCTGGCAAGCGGACTGCCGCGTCTGCCAGATCAACGTCGCCGCACGGCCGGCTTGCGCGACCCGGCATTGCGCCTGCTGACGCCACCCAGGTCGCAGGCGTTCGAAGGATTTGTGCGCCTGCCAACAGACGACGCGCCATGCGTGCGCAACCATGACCGCACTTGGTTTCCCGCGAGGGCTTTGGGGCGGTCATGGCGTCGGAATGGAATGTTGCCGCCGAGCGGCACTCTGCACTTCACTATCTCTATCGGCTCGGCGATGCGGTACTGATCGCGGTATGCGGCATCGCCATGGGCGCGCTGTATTTCCATGACGGCATCAGGAGCGCGGCACCCGTCAACGGGTTCCTGACGATGCTGTGCGCGCTCGGCGCGCTGCTGATCTTTCCTGCCTTCGGCATCTACGAATCATGGCGCGGCCGCAGTCGCGCCGTGCTGGGGTTGCGCATTGCCGCCGCATGGACCGTGGTGTTCATCTCCGGCCTGCTTGGTGCATTCCTGATCCACCAGATCGGGGCGGTCTCACGCGTCTGGTCGATGGGCTGGTTCATCGGCACCGGCGTGATGCTGGCGCTGTCGCGGGTCGTGATGTTCCGGATGCTGGCCAACGTGCGCCAGCAGGGCATCAACGCCAAGCGCGTGCTGATCTTCGGCTACGGCCCACTGGGCCGCGAAATGTACGACCGCGTACAGCACTTCCGCGATGCCGGCTATCGCGTCGTGGGCGTGTATGACGAGGAGTCCGATGTGATTCCGTACGACGTGACCCCGCTGCGCCAGATCGAGGAAGTCAGCAGCTTCGTGCGCGACCATGGCGTGCGCGAGATCTGGCTGACGCTGCCGATGGCCGCTTGCCGCGATCTGTCCGGCGTGGTGCGCCAGTTCCGCAATGAAATGATCGATATCCGCTGGGTGCCAGACGTGTCGTCCGTCGAACTGCTGGGTCACCGCTTCAGCGAGTTCATGGGTCTGCCCGTCATCGACCTGAACAGTCCGCCCGTCTCGGGCATCACGGGCGTGGTCAAGGCCAGCTTCGATCGCGTGTTCTCGCTCGGCGTGCTGGTCTGCCTGAGCCCGCTGCTGTTGCTGATCGCCGCGATGGTCAAGCTGTCGTCGCCCGGTCCCGTGCTGTTCCGGCAGCAGCGGCTGGGCATCGACGGCCAGCCTTTCAACGTGTTCAAGTTCCGCACCATGCGCCCGCATCAGGACGGCGGTGGCGTGACCCAGGCCGTGCGCGGTGATCCGCGCGTGACCCGCGTCGGCGCGTTCCTGCGCCGCACCAGCCTCGACGAGTTGCCGCAGTTCATCAACGTGCTGCGCGGCGAGATGTCGGTGGTCGGCCCGCGCCCGCACGCGATGGAGCACAACGAGCTCTACAAGGAACTGATCGACCGCTACATGCTGCGCCACCGTGTGAAGCCCGGCATCACCGGCTGGGCCCAGATCAACGGTCTGCGTGGCCAGACGGACACGATCGAGAAGATGCGCAAGCGCATCGAGTTCGACATCTACTACATCCAGCACTGGTCGTTCCAGCTCGACCTTCGGATCATCCTGCGCACCGCGCTGCATGGCTGGACCGGCACCACGGCTTACTGAACCAACAATAAAGAGACCCACAGAGGGGTAGACGCCGCCGCGTGAGCGGTTTGGTGCGAAATCGCACCGAAACGACCACGCAAAACCCATGGAATGGAGCCCGTCAACGCAATCGGAGACTACGAATGAAAGCAACCATCCGCAATATTCTGGGCGAAGTGGCCCGGCTAGATGTACCGCTGGCCACCCTGGCTGACAACGACGATCTCTACGCGGCGGGACTCTCGTCCCTGGCCACCGTGCATGTGATGCTGGCGCTGGAAAACGCGTTCGATATCGAGATCCCGGATCAGATGCTGACGCGCCAGCTATTCCGCAGCGTTGACTCGCTGGCGGCCGCGGTGGAAGCCATTCGCCAGCAGCAGGAGGCAGCATGAACACCGGAGCGAAGGTTACGCTGGCGCACGCCAACCCCGACGCGGGCGGCGTGATGGCCAGCGATGCATTGCTGGCCGCCGCGCGCGAGGCCGCAACGGTCGCGCAGCGCTTTGCCGACGCCGTGGATCAGGAAGCGCGCTTTCCGCACGAAGCGTTCGAAGTCCTGCGCGACCAGGGCCTGCTCGGCGCGATGGTGCCGGCCGTGCTCGGCGGCAGCGGCGCGTCGCTGGCTACGGTGGCCGCGATCTGCAAGGTGCTGGGCGAGACCTGCGCGTCCACCGGCATGATCTATGCGATGCACCAGATCCAGGTGGCGTGCCTGCTCGATCACGGCACCGGCAGCCCATGGCATCAACACCTGCTGGCACGCATCGCCGGCGAGCAATTGCTGCTGGCGTCCGCCACGTCCGAAGAGGCGATTGGTGGCGCGCTGCGTAGCAGCGGCTGCGCCGTCAACGTGGATGGCGATCGTTTCCACCTGCTGAAGATGGCGCCGACGATTTCCTATGGCGCCCACGCCGACGGCATCCTGATTACCGCGCGTCGCAATGCGGATGCCTCGCCGTCCGATCAGGTGCTGGTGTGCGCACTGAAGTCCGACTACACGCTGCAAGGCCTGAATGCGTGGGACACGCTCGGCATGCGCGGCACCTGCAGCAATGGCTTCCGGCTGGAAGCCACCGGCCAGGTGGACCAGGTGCTGCCGGTGCCGTTCGGCGAGATCGCCGACGCCACCATGACGCCGGTCTCCCACATCCTCTGGAGCTCGCTGTGGCTCGGCATCGCCAGCGATGCCGTATCACGCGCCAAGACCTTCTTCCAGGGACAGGCGCGCGCGCGTCCGGGCCAGTTGCCGCCGTCCGCATCGCGTGTGTCAGAAGCCGTGAGCCTGCTGCAGATGATGGAAGGCCGCGTGGATCTGGCGCTGGCGCATCAGCGCAGCCGCCATGCGGGCGCTTCGGTTTCCGCCGCATTCGCGCTGGCGGCCGAGATGAACGGTCTGAAGACGGCGATGTCGACGATGGCACTGGAAGTCGTGCAGCAGGCGCTGCTGGTGTGCGGCATGGCGGGCTACAAGCACGGCACGCCGTTCAGCCTGGGACGCCACCTGCGCGATCTGTGGTCGGCGCCGCTGATGATCAACAACGATCGCATTCAGACCAACACAGCGAACCTGCTGCTGGCCGATCGTTCCTGAAGGAGGCATCCATGGATGCACACACTCTCACCGAGGCACGTCCGGCCGGTGGCGCGGACCCAATGGCCGCGCAACCGCCAACGTTCCTCGAATCGCTGCTGGCAGCGGGGTTGCTAATCCAGACTGGCGTGCGTGGCCTCTACGGCCGCAGCGCGGTGTTCGAAGGCATCGCCGACGGCCTGAATGCCGCGTTCACGCGGATTGGCGCGGACCAGAACGCCGAAGTGCTGCGCTTCCCGCCAGCGATCGGCAAGGATGATTTTGAAACCAGCGAGTACCTCAAGAGCTTTCCGCAGCTTGCCGGCACGATCCACAGCTTCTGCGGCGACGATCGCGGGCATCGACAACTGCTGGCGCGGCTCGAGGACAAGCAGGACTGGACCGATCAGCAGCAGTTCACGGGCGTGGTGATGACGCCCGCCGCCTGCTACCCGATCTATCCCGTCATCGGCAAGCGTGGCCCGCTGCCCGCCGAGGGCAAGATCGTCGACGTGATGTCGTACTGCTATCGGCACGAACCGTCGCTGGAGCCTACCCGGATGCAGTTGTTCCGGCAGCGCGAGTACGTCTGCCTGGGGTCCCCCGAGCGGATCGTGGCGTTCCGCGAGCTGTGGATGGAGCGCGGGCTGGCGTTCGGCCGGGCCTTGCAGCTTCCGGTGGAAGTCGACGTGGCCAATGACCCGTTCTTCGGGCGCGGCGGCAAGATCGTGGCCGACAGCCAGCGCGAACTGAAACTCAAGTTCGAACTGCTGATCCCGGTGAACGACGGCGCGCCGCCGACGGCCTGCATGAGCTTCAACTACCACATGGATCACTTCGGCGCGCTCTGGCATATCGGACTGCACGACGGTGGCGTCGCCCACACGGGCTGCGTCGGTTTCGGTATCGAACGGCTGGTGCTGGCGCTTCTGAAGCACCATGGACTGGACCCAGCCAAGTGGCCTCAGGCAGTAAGGGAAACGCTGGGAGGCGTCTAAATGTACGGTGATGGCAAGGTGCGCACGCGCGGCGGAGCCTATGCGCTGCACGGGGGCAACCCCGTGTGGTCGCATGCCAACCGCCATATCGATCTCTGGATCGAGTTGTTGCATGGATGGGAGCTTGAGCCCATCGCCGCATTGCCATTTACGGTCACCCTCGATTTCGAGGGTGACCAGTTCACATCGCTGAATATTCCATCAGCGGACCTCGAACTGCTCTACGGCATCGTCAAGGACGAGTTGTCGACCTACGGCAGACTCGAAACGCATGTGGCCGCGCAGACCAATCGCGGCAACGTGGTGCTGCTCGAGGTCGATAACTATCAATTGCCGCAGCCGACCGGCGCGTATCGGCGGCAGCACGCGCGGTCCTGCATTGCGATCGACGTGCTGGTGCCCGAGGCCACGGCCGTGGGCTACTACCATCACGACGGGTATCACACCGCGAGCGGCGACGACTACGCGTCGATCTTTCGGAGCCCCGATGGTGAGTCGTCCTGGGGCGCCGCGTCGTTTCCGCAGGCGGAGGTCGTGCGCCGCCGCTTTGCCGCGCAGGCGGAGGATGCCTTGCTGCGGGCGTCAATGGACCTGCTGCGCAGCCATCTGGCCCGCCGTCCGCGCCAGAATCCGATCAAGGCTTTCCGCGAGGCATTTCCGGCACACCTCGAGCAACTGATGTCGCGCGGCGAGCCCAACTTCCAGATCTACGCCGCGAGCGTGTTGCGCCAGCTCGGCGCCAATTTCGAGTTGATGGGCCGCTACGTGCGCTGGCTGGTGATGAACGGAAAGGTGGTGCCGGATACGGTGGCCGAAGCCTGCTACACGATGGCGTCGGAAGCCATGGTGATGCAGTTCCGCCTGATGCGTGCCGTGATCAGCCACAAGCCCGACGGATGCCAGGATTGCCTGGCGCAGCTCGAGGCCGCTTACCAGGGCACCGTGCCGGCACTGGCCGCGTGCTTCGGGGAGACCGTCTCATGACTGCGCGCGATCCGGAGCCGGCTCTGCTGCCGATACTGCGCCCAGGCGTAGCCGTGGCCGATGCACGGCTTGAAGGCGACTGGACCCTGCTGGAAACGTTCGCGAACGCGGTCGCGCATCCGGGCGAACTCGGCGATGGCGGACACTGGCTGCCGGCACCGGTACCGGGTACCGTCGCTAGCGCCTTGCGTGCCGCAGGCCGCTGGGACGAGGCTGCGCCGCCGCCACTGCATCAGCACGACTACTGGTACAAGCTTCGATTTCAGGGCGACGGACGCCGGCTGCTGCGCTTCAATGGTCTGGCGACATTGGCAGAGGTCTGGCTCAACGGCACGAAGGTGCTGACCGCGCGGCACATGTTCACCGCACATCAGGTGGAGGTGGAACTGGCCGGCGACAACGTGCTGCACCTTTGCTTCCGCGCGATGCACCCGTGGCTGCGCACGCAGCGCGGGCCGGTACGTTGGAAGCCGCGCATGATCGTGCCGCCGACGCTGCGCGCGGTGCGCACCACGCTGCTTGGTCATATGCCTGGCTGGTGCCCGCCCGTTCATGCGGTAGGGCCGTGGCGCGACATCGAACTGCTCGATCCGACGGGCGCAGACGTCACACACGGCGTGCGCGCCGAGTTGTCGAGTCATCTGGATGGTGATGACGGCGTCGTGGTGCTTCAGTTGCACTTTCCGGGGCCGGCGCCAGAGCACGGAACGTTCGCGGCCATCGGCCCCGACCACACAGTGTGGCAGGGCGAATTGCGCCGCGTCGGCGGGCATTCGCTTGCCGGCACGCTGCGCGTGGCGCAGGCGCAGCGCTGGTGGCCGCATACGCATGGTGAACCCGCCTTGTACCGCGTCGAGGCGACTATCGGCGCGCATGGAATCGCGTGTGGGCATACTGGCTTCCGCACGATCACCGAGGACCGCTCCGGCGACGAAGGCGCGTTCGCGCTGCGCGTCAATGGCGAGCGCGTGTTCTGCCGTGGCGCCTGTGTGTCGAGTCACGATCTCCCGGGGCTGGCGGATACGGACGCGTCCGTGGCACGCTGGCTGCAACTCGCGCGCGATGCCGGGGCCAATATGGTTCGCGTCAGTGGCGTCACCTGCTATCCGGGAGAGGCGTTCTATCGCCAGTGCGATGCGCTCGGCCTGATGGTCTGGCAGGACTTCATGTTCGCCAACTTCGACTATGGCAGCGAGTCCAGCGCCAGCCCGGCGCTGATGGCCGATGCCGCGGGCGAAGTGGCGCAGTGGCTGACGTCCACGCGGGCGCACGCCAGCCTTGCGGTGCTGTGCGGTGGCAGCGAGTCGGAACAGCAGGCCGCGATGATGGGAACGCCGCGCAACGTCTGGCGCCAGCCATTGTTCGACGAACTGATTCCGTCGCTCGTGCGCGAGCATCGGCCCGACGTGATCTACGTGCGCAATTCGCCGAGCGAGGGCGCGTGGCCGTTCCAGCCCGATACGGGCGTCAGTCACTACTACGGCGTGGGCGCCTATCAGCGCCCGTTGTCCGATGCGCGGATGGCAAACGTCCGTTTCACCTCGGAATGCCTGGCCTTTGCGAACGTGCCGTGCGCGCGCACGCTTTCCGAGGCGGGCCTGTCCCAACCGCTGCATGATCCGCGCTGGAAGGCGCGTGTGCCGCGTGACGCAGGCGCGGCTTGGGACTTCGAGGACATCCGCGATTTCTATCTGCGGGATCTGTTCGATGTTGATCCGCCCCGGCTGCGCTACGAGCAGCCGGAACGATACCTGGCGCTGTCGCGCGCGGTCGTGGCCGAGATCATGACGGAGGTCTTCGGTGAATGGCGCCGTGCGGGGTCCACGTGCCAGGGCGGACTGGTCTGGCAGTTGCAGGATCTGATGCCAGGCGCCGGATGGGGCATCGTCGATGCCCGCGCGCGGCCGAAGTCCGCATGGCATGCGTTGCGCCAGGTATGGCAGCCGCTGCAGGTCATCCTGACGGATGAAGGGTTGAATGGCCTGCACGCGCACGTGATCAACGAATCCGCCACGCCACGCACCGTATGTCTGACGCTGCGCTGCCTGCGCGATGGCGAGGCGGTGGCGGCACGGGCCGAGCAGACGCTCACGCTGGCACCACGCGAGACACGCAGGCTGGCCGCGGCGGAGATGTTCGATCATTTCTTCGATTTCACCTACGCCTACCGGTTTGGCCCGCCCGCGCACGACGTGGTCATCGCCACGCTACACCCAATGGATGAGGACAACGGGTTGCTCAATCAGCCACCCGGTTCACCGCTTGGTTCGCCGCTCGGTTCGCCACTCAGTCAGTCGGTGTATCTCCCGGATCGCCGCGCCGCTGCGCTGCGCGAGCCGGAACTGCAGGCCAGCGTGGCGCGCGAAGGCGACGAATGGTGGCTCACGGTGGGAACGCGGCGCTTCGCGCGGTGGGTCCATATCGTGGACCATGCCTTGCAGCCGGAGACCGACTGGTTCCACCTTGGCCCGGGTGAAACGCGGCGCATCCGCCTGATGCATGACGCCGGCGTCACCAGCGGCGCCAGCGCCATCCCTTCGGGCGAAGTTTCGGCACTCAATGCTTCCCGCCCGGTCAGCTACGACGGCTGATCTCAACCTCCTTCATCCCACTTCAACCTTTCCCGCCAGCCCAACGCTGGCGCGGCGGGCGCATCTGTCACCGGGTGCGCCCCGCGCGGGTGCCGCCTATGCGTACACCATGCACCTCCACCGTTTTCCTCCATCCAACCTACCAAAGCATGACTGGCCGACCCAACCGTTCGCCTACTGTCGGTTCTGTGCGGCATAGCACTTAATAGAGCCAGCAACAACACAGCCAGTCGGGGCCGAACCCCGGCGGAGAAAACGGGTGGCGGCCTCAGGGCTGCCGGCTTGCGCCATCAATCGAATACGGGTGGAGCGGCGAAACCGGGTCACGTATCCTGGGCGCTTGGATTGGCGCGGGATGCGTTCCGAAGCCGCTTCGGGATCAGAAGGAGGAATTAAAAATGATCACGCATCGGTCGGACTTGCATGTCAATCACTTGCTCAACGCATTGCCGCGCCATGAATGGGAAGCGTTGTCGAGGCACTTCGAGCTGGTTCGCCTGCGTGCCGGCGAACTGCTGACCGACTCGGGTCAGCGTATCGTCCACGTCTATTTTCCGACCACGTCGGTGGTCTCGCTGCTGTCACTGCTGGAAGACGGCGCTACCGTCGAATTCGCGGCCGTCGGCAACGAGGGGCTGGTGGGCATTCCCGTGGTGACCGGTGGCGACACGATGCCGAGTCGCGTGGAAGTGCGCAGCCCGGGCTTCGCATACCGGATTCCGGCCCGTGTGCTGCGTTCCGAGCTGGGTCAGCTGCCCGCGCTGCAGCGCGTGACGCTGCTCTATGTGCAGGCCGTGCTGACGCAGATCGCGCAGACCGCCGCCTGCAACCGCCACCACTCGCTCAACAAGCAGCTTTGCCGCTGGTTGCTGCTGGCCATCGACCGCATGAGCACCAATGAACTGGTGATCACGCAGCAGGTCATCGCCAACATGCTCGGCGTGCGCCGCGAAGGTGTGACCGAAGCCGCCGGCAAGCTCGAGGACCTTGGACTGATCCACCATAGCCGCGGCCATATCACCGTGCTGGATCGCTGCGGCCTGGAGAAGCATTCATGCGAGTGCTACAAGCTGGTCAAGCGCGAGTACGACCGCCTGCTGCCAGCGCTGGCCGACGTGCACGCCTGATACATCGCCTCGGGATGGGGATGGAGCAGGGGAGAGGGCCGGCGCGCCAGGCGTGTCGGCCCTCTTTCACGACGAGGGGTTCAGGAATGCGCCGGATCGATGCTGCCGAACGATTGCAGCAACCCTTCGATGACCTCCGAGTAGGCCGCCTCCAGCGTGTCCAGTGTCTCTGCGCACAGGTCGGGGCGCCCACGCGCCACGGCGCGCGCGAGCCGGAACTGCAATACCTTGCACTCCGACGCGATCGTCGCCGCGCCACGGGTCGCCGATGCCGGCACGCGATAGCCGTGCTCGCCGAGCCAGGTCAGACAGTGGCCCAGCATCTCGAAGTTCGCGCCGAGCTGGCGCGGCAGGTTGAATCCATAGTGATGAAAGTACGCATCGCCACGCGCCAGTACGTTGCCGACCTGATCGCCGAACGCCTCGCGCCAGCGCGATACGGGGTTGTGCGCGGGACGCCGGCCCAGATGCCGGCGCATCTGCACGGCCACGGCGTTCGCCAGTGCCGCGCCCTGCAGCGGCGTCCGCACGCGCTTGGCGCATTCGGCGTACGGAAACAGCACGTCCCCGTTGTCGCGCAGGGCAGGATCGAGCCGCAGCAATCCGCGATAGTCCTCGCCTTCGGCGGTGTAGTAACCCACGCTGTGGTAGTACGAGAGCCGCTGGGCCGCCGTGTCGATCTGGTCGACGGCGATCGTGGTCTTTACGTGCCCGCGACGGTACGCCGTGGCGCGTGTATCGGGCAGGTAGTAGCTGTCGACTTCGACCAGCACGGTATGGCCACGACCGACCTGCTCGGCGACGTGTGCCTCCAGCGTGTCGTAGACGGCCATCTCCTGCACGACAGTGCCATAAAGCTGCTCGATATCGGCCTGCGGATACTTGAAGAACGTGAAGTGGTCGCCTTCGAAGTCCTGGGTGACCGTGAACGCCAGCGCGGCGCGCGGGTCCAGTCCCCAGCCGTAGAGCAGTTCGATCCACAGGTCCATGTAGCAGTTGGTTTCCTGCCAGATCGCGTCTTCGCCGTGCAGGCCGCCCGGCCGCGTGTTCGCGGGGGCGATGGCTGCCGGAGAGTCCGCTCCGCCGCAACCCGCGAGCGTCCCCAGGACAGTTTCAGTACCGCGCTCCATGTCGATTCTCCGCAAGGTTCGAATGCCTGTTGTGCTTTGCCCGCCGTGGCCGGCAAGGGCGCAATCAGCGCTATTGCAGCGACAACGCGCGCGCGCATCGGTACGCTGGGCCACAGAACGGCGAGATGCGCGGCCGTGCCGCACGGCCCCGCCGGCGAGCGTGTGCGGAATCGAACAGAGATGGCGCGGGCTGAATTTCTACACTGGCGGCATCCGTCCGGACAGCGGTCCGGAACTAACTTGCGAACCTATATCTGCGTAGAGGCGGGGGCATGATGAGAGTGCGAAGCCGGGAGAGGAAGATCCTGCCACCTGTCATGGTGCAGGCGCAGGTAGAGGCGCCAGCGGTGTTGGCGCCAGGACGGGCAACCTCCATGCCTGTGATCCAGCCTGTGAAGCGGCCGGTGATTCAGCCGGTCATCCTTGCGGGTGGTGCCGGCACGCGGCTCTGGCCGCTGTCGCGCGAACAGTATCCCAAGCAGTTGCTCAACCTGGTGGCCAACGATACGCTGCTGGAAGCCACGGCGGCCCGCCTGGAAGGCGTCGCCGCGCGCACTGGCCGTCCGGCGGGTGTCGAGGCGCCGCAGATCGTCGTATGCGGCGAGGAGCATCGCTTCATGGTCGCCGACATGCTCAAGCGCAAGGGCAAGCGCGCGCGCATCGTTTCGGAGCCGTGCGGCCGCAATACCGCGCCCGCGCTGACCATGGCTGCGCTGCACGCGATGGCTTCGGCTGGCGAAGGTGGCGATGCTGTGCTGGTGGCCACGCCGGCCGATCACAGCGTGACCGATAGCGATGCCTTCCGTGATGCCATCGCCGCCGCTGTGCTGCACGCGGAGCGCGGTGCGATCGTCACGCTGGGCGTGCGTCCCACCGCGCCGGAAACAGGCTTCGGCTACATCCGCGCCGCCGTGCCGGTGCCGCCGGGTGGCTTCCTGATCGAGCGGTTCGTCGAGAAGCCACACTTGGAGCTGGCGCAGCACTACGTCGACTCGGGCGAGTACTGGTGGAACTGCGGCATCTTTGTCGTGCTGGCATCGGTGTGGCTCAAGGCCGTGATGCAACTCCAGCCAGAGATGCACGCCCGTTGCTGCGCGGCCTACGAGACGGGCCAGCCCAGTGATAGCGGCAAGGACGATGTGTTCCGGATCGGACAAGAGGCGTTCGACACCTGTCCGTCTGATTCGATCGACTACGCGGTGATGGAAAAGCTCGACGGGCTGCGCGGTATCCCCGGCATGCTCGTGCCAATGGATGCCGGATGGTCGGACGTGGGCTCGTGGGCGGCCATCTGGGATATCGCCACGAAGGACAACGCCGGCAATGCCGGCCGTGGCCGCGTGTTGTTCGACGGCGCGAGTTCGTGCCTGGCCCATTCGGAGGGCCGGCTGATCGCGTGCGTGGGCGTGCAGGACGTGGTAGTGGTGGAAACCGCCGATGCGGTGCTTGTGGTCGACAAGCACCACGTGCAGGACGTCAAGAACGTGGTGCAGCGGCTGCGGCAGGAGCATGGCGCGGAGATCGTCAATCACCGCAAGGTACACCGGCCGTGGGGATGCTACGACTCCATCGACCATGGCGACCGTTTCCAGGTCAAGCGGATCGTCGTCGAGCCTGGTGCGAGCCTTTCCCTGCAGATGCACTACCACCGCGCGGAGCATTGGGTCGTCGTGCGCGGCACCGCACGGGTGACCTGCGGTGAGACCACCAGCATTCTTACCGAAAACCAGTCGACCTATATCCCGATCGGCACGCTGCATCGACTCGAAAATCCCGGCAAGACGCCGCTGGAAATCATCGAGGTGCAGTCGGGCGCGTATCTGGGGGAGGACGACATCGTCAGAGTCGAGGACAACTACGGACGCAAGTAGTCCCGCAGCCCCCGGTGCGCGATGGCCACCGGGAGCCAGCCAGGCGTCAGGGGAGTATTTCGTGAGCACCATGTCATCTGCCGGCGCAATGCCGGCGCCAGGGAGCAGCACCACGCGCAAGGGGGGGCGCCATTTGCGCGCATGGATGGACCATGCCGGCTGGATTGTCGCGGCTGGCGTCATTGGCGCCACGATTGCCGCGATGATCGGTATTTCCCGTCCCAATCTCTACGATGCCCACACGCTCGTGCAGATCTATCAGAAGGGTGACGGCTCGGGAACCACGCAGCACACCGAACCGTTCGACGTGGGGATGCTGCGCAGCCGCGCGGTGGTCGGCCCGGTGGTGGAGCGCCTGCGCCTGTACATCTCCGTCGAGCCGCTGCGCGCGCCATTGCTGGGCGGCGTGGCCGCGCATTTCGCGCAGGCGGGCAAGCTCCGGGGACCGTGGCCAGAGCGGCTCGGTTACGCGTGGGGTGGCGAGCGGGTCGACATCCGCACCCTGGACGTGCCGGAGCGCCTGCTCAACGTACCAATGACGCTCGAAGTGCTGCCTGGGGATGCCTATCGCCTGACGCTCGACGGCGAGCTCGTGACCGATGGCAAGATCGGCAGCCGTGTCGAAGAGAATGGCGTGTCCATTCTGGTGTCGCGCATCGACGCGCGCGCGGGCACGCGATTCACTATCACACGGCACGACACGGCGCAGACGATCGATACCGTGGCGCGGGAACTTCGCATCGGCAGCGACGGCAGCGATACCAGCACGGTACGCATCGCGTGGCAGAGCAGTGACCGTACCGCGGTAGCCGCGCTGATCAACGGCATCGCCGATTCCTACATTACCGGGCAGGCCGAGACGCGCCGCGACGAAGCCGCCTCCACGCTGGCCTTCCTGAGCGGCGAACTGCCGCGCGTCAAGGACGAGCTCGAACGCGCCGAGGCGGCGCTCACGCGCTACCGCTCGCGCACGGGATCGATGCAGCCGAGCCAGGACGCCCAGTCGTATCTGAACAGCAGCATCGACTACCAGAAGCAGATCGCCCAGCTCAAGCTCGACCGCACCAAGCTGCTGCAGCGCTTCACGGAAGAGTCGAACGAAGTACGGACGATGGACAGTCAGATCCAGCAGCTCACGCGGGACCGCAAGGAGCTGGATACCCGGATGCAGACGCTGTCGGTCTCCGAGCGCGAATCCGTGGCCCTGACGCGTGACGTCAAGGTGGCCGAGGACATGTACATGTCCTTGCGCAACCGGCTCGAACAGCTCTCGCTGGCCAAGCTCGACAGCACCCGGCAGACCCGCGTGGTCGACATCGCGCTGACACCGGTCTCGCCAATCGGCGTGGGCACCGCGCCGCTCACGATGGGCGGCGGGTTGCTGGGCATCTGCCTGGCGATGTGCGTGGTCTCGGTGCGCCAGCGCATGAAGCCGGCCGTGGCCACCGCCAATGATGCCGAGGAGACGCTTGGCCTGGCCATGCTCGGCGATGTCGCGTACAGCCGCGAACAGGTGGAACTGGAGCGGCTGCTGACGGCGAAGGACCAGGATATCGGGACAATGCTGGCGCTGCAGGCGCCGGAGCCCGGGCGCCAGGTCGCGCAGGCGTTGCCGCATGGGGCCAGCGATGCCGAGCCGGGCCATTGGGGTTTGCATGATCAATACCTGCTGGCCCGCAACGCGCCGCATTCGATGGCCGTGGAGGGCCTGCGCAGCGTGCGCGCGGCACTGCATTTCCTGCGTCGCGAGGGCAGCAACAAGGTGGTGGCCGTGACCAGCCCCACCGCAGGGGCGGGCAAGACGTTTGTCTCGGTCAACCTGGCTGTGCTGTTCGCCGAAGCGGGCCAGCGCGTGTTGCTCGTCGATGCGGACCTGCGCCGCGGGCGGGTGTCGAGCTGGTTCGGCCAGCCGGTGGGTCCGGGAATGGCCGAAGTGCTGGCCGGCCGCGCCACGCTGGTCGACGCGGCACGGCCAACCGTCGTCAATGGGCTGTCGATCCTGCCTGCCGGCGCGCCGCCTACGAACCCGTCGGAACTGCTCATGCGTCCTGCCTTTGCCGATTGCCTGCGTGCCGGTGCGGAGCGCTTCGATCTCGTCCTGATCGATACCCCGCCCGTTCTGGCCGTGGCGGATGCCATGCTCGTCGCCAATGTCGTGGGCGCGACGTTGCTCGTGCTGCGCGCCGATTCGACGCTGCCGTCGCAGGTCGAGGAAACCATCAAGCGCCTGACCCGCGCCGGGGCCAGTCTCTCGGGCGGCATTCTCAACGGCGTGATGCCGAAGCGCAGCAACCGCGTCGGCTTCGGCACCATGAATCCCTATCTCGGCATGCCTACGGTCATGCCAGCGGTCCGGCAGATTGCCCACGTCCCTGCCGTGGAAGACAAGACAACAACGAGCTGACGGGCCTGGCCCGGCGGGGTGCGTACCCGTTTCTGCGGACGCCGGTCTGGGCGACATCGCGGAGGCGGGCTGGCGTGGGCACCCCGTCCATTGCAACGGGAGGACCCATGAGAAGGGTCGTGTTCGAAGGCTGCGCGGGGTGGTTGCATGAGGCTGGGGGCGACACGGGTGTGGTGATGTGCGCGCCGCAGGGCCACGAGATGCTGTGGTCCCATCGCGCGTGGCGGCATCTGGCCGATGCGCTGGCGGCGTCTGGTGTGCCGGTGCTGCGCTTTGACTACCGTGGCACAGGAGATTCCGCCGATCTGGAGCCCGGCGCGGACATGTTCGGCGGCGCGCTGGCGGATATCGCGGCGGCCGTCGCGGCCCTACGCAGGCAGACGCACGTCACCCGGGTGGTGCTATGCGGGCTTCGCCTGGGGGCGTCGCTCGCCGCGCTTGCCGCCGCGCGCGGGCCGGAAGTCAGCGGCGTGGTCATGCTGGCCCCTGTCGTCAACGGCCGCTTGTATCTGCGGGAGCTTCGCGCGTTGCATGCGGGCTGGCGCAACAGCACGATTCCCGAACTCGAGGTACCTCCCACGCCTGCCGGCGAGCAGGACGTGCTCAGCTTCCGCCTGTCCGCCGCGACCATCGCCGCCATCCAGGCGATGCGGCTCGATGACGTCGTGCCCGCCCGTCGCGTGCTGCTGCTCGATGCGTGGCCAGATGCGGCATCGCCAGTCGCGGCAATGGCT
The DNA here is from genome assembly GCF_002335265.1 of Cupriavidus sp. UBA2010. NCBI lineage: Bacteria > Pseudomonadati > Pseudomonadota > Betaproteobacteria > Burkholderiales > Burkholderiaceae > Cupriavidus > Cupriavidus sp. UBA2010. Next base: position 91,014 of record NZ_DDCI01000017.1, on the reverse strand, counting down.
CGGCAACTTGGGGAGGCTGGCGTTGACGTCGACGTGGCGCCGTTCGCCGAGTATCCGGAGATGATGCGTTCGACCGAGTTCGCGGATGTGCCCGTGGAGGCCTGGAAGCACGTAGCCGACTGGGTGAAATCAGGCACGGCACGCCAGCCTGAAGTGTCGGCCAGCGCGGAGGCCGCACCCGACAGCGCCAACAGTGCCAACAGTGCCAAC
>NZ_DDCI01000017.1:0-90585 GCF_002335265.1 Cupriavidus sp. UBA2010 | reverse complement strand
AGTGCCAACAGTGCCAACAGTGCTGGCGACGCGCTGGCGGGCGAGGGCATGGACGGCGTCGTGGAACACCCGGTATGGCTGGACGAAGCACGGATGTTCGGCATCCTCTGCGTGCCTGCCGAGGCCAACGCCAGACAGGCAAACACGGTCGTGATCTTTCCGAACACCGGCGGCAATCATCATATCGGCGACGGCCGCATGTTCGTGGACGTCTCGCGGCAGCTGGCACGCGCAGGCACGGCGGCGCTGCGGCTGGACGTATCGGCGCTGGGCGACAGCCCTGCCCCGGCGTGCAAGATGAGCGTGTCGGCGATCTATTCGATAAAGCCCCGCGCGGACCTTGCGGCTGCTGTGGATTGGGCACGCGCGCACGGCTATGGCAACGTCGTGGTTGCAGGCGTCTGCTCCGGCGCGTTCATGGGCCTGTATGCCGCGCTGAGCAACCCGGGCGTCAGCGGGCTGCTGCTGGTGAACCTGGTGAAGTTTCGCTGGGACGAGGTCGATGACGCGGCGGTGGGCGACCACCTGCGCTCGATGCGTGTCTACCTTGCTGCGGCACGCCAGTGGGAAACCTGGCAACGGCTGTTCCGTGGCGAGATCAACGCGCGCCGCCTCTTGTCGGCAACGATGCGCAGGGTACGGCAGCGCGTGCGTGACCATGTTTCCGCTGCCGGCGGGCGGATGCGGCGCGACGACGTGCAGCAGACCATGCCCGAGTTCGCCGCCGCCGCCGTGCGGGAGCTGGACCGGCGTGGCGTGCCGACGATGTTCCTGTACGGCGCCACGGACGTGGGTTTGCATGAACTGCGACTGGGCCTGGGCAAGCACCTGGAGGCTATCCAGGGGTTGCGCAATGTCCAGTTCCGCACCTTGCCGCTGCTCGATCATTCACTGTTCCTCGACGCGAGCCGACAGGCCTTCGCCGAGCAACTACTCGAGCATCTCCGGTGGATGTCGATGGACAGCTCCGAAACGTCGGATACGCCCGAGGCAGCCATATCGCTCACGCCAGTGACCCAGCGCGCGGCGTAGACCGCGCGGGGCAGGCACCAACGCTTCCCAAACAGGAACGGGAACTCATCGATGCCCAATCTTCGACGCAGTTTTCTGACCACGCTTGGCGCCCTGACCGGCGCGGGCGTGGCCACCGCCGCCGGTGCGCGCGATCTGGGCGCTCCAGCCAACCCGAGGTCAGACGCTTTTGAGAAGGTGGTGTCCGTTGCCGACTTTCCGGGGCTGGATGGCACCGGGAGATCGCCTTCGGATGAGGCTTTCCGCGCAGCGCTGCAAGCCGTGGCCGGCCAGGTGCATGCGCCGGCGTTCGGCGAGAACCCGAACAATATCGGCGGCGCGCGAATCGTCGTGCCTCGCGGTACCTATCTGCTGACCAGGCCCGGCGTGTTGTTCAATGCCAGGCAGTTTCCCAGCCGCACATGCGGCTTCACGATCGAGGGCGATGGCCCGCCGGGCACCGTTGTCATCCTCTACAAGCCGGGCCGCGACGGCTCGGGCGCGTTGTTCAACAACCAGGACAAGGCGCTGGGCGTGCGGCTGCGCAACCTGCAATTCCACGGCATGGACGCCAGGAGCGACCTGATCACGAGCGTGAGTTCCGGCGGTGCGCAGGACTATGCCTTCGACGATTGCATGTTCACCGGAACGTGGCGCTACGGCGTTGACCTGACCGGCGACAACTGCAATAGCGAGTGGAAATTCTGGCGCTGCACCTGGGCCGGCACGTGGGATTCGTTCCTGCACGTGGGCGAGAAAAACACGTCCGACCAGTTCCTGAACTACTGGTTCGAGCATTGCCGGTACTGGTGCTCCAGCCCATGGATCGACATGCGCCGCGGCGGCCATATCAAGCTGACCGACTGCGATGTGAGCGGCTACGAGCCGTCGGCGCAGACGTACCTGTTCAATCTGCGCGGCAACAACCATGCAATGGGTGTCTGCTCGTTCAAGGCCCACGGTTTGCGGGTGGAACAGAAGTCACGCAACGCCGGCCTGATGCTGTGCGAATGGGAGCAGGGCAATATCGGCTTTCGGGAGTGCGATTTCGGCTCGCAGGGGTTTCGCCCGTTTGCGGCCGATACCGTCTCCGCGGTGTTTTCACCGGGCAATACGGCAGGCGCGCAAGTCGTGTTCGACAACTGCCAGATCATGGGGCGCCACCAGTATGTCTCGGGCAACACGCCGGCCGCGCAGGGGCGGGCGGTCTATCGCAACTGCGACTTCGTGAACTACACCTATCCCGACGAAGCGTTGATGTTCTCAGAGGCCAACAACCTCGCTGCCAATCGTCGCGTGGTGACGCTGGAAGGCTGCCGTGGCAAGGGGGCGGCGAACGTGTACGCCGATGCCGAGATTGGCTGGCACGTGGCCGCATCGGCAGCCGTCAGGACCAAGATCATGGCGCTGAGGGTGGCGCGTGGCCAGCGTGGGTCCATGCCGACGGCGATCCTGCCGCTCAATGCGGTCGTCACGCGGGTTGTCTTCGATACCGCGGGCGACAGGGGGAGCTACGCCGTCGTGAGTGGCGATGCCACCAAACTGTCTGTATTCAAGGCAAGCGGGCCGGCCGAGGAACGGCTGCCTTTCCGCTGCAACACGCGGCAGCGCTGCACGCTGACCCTCACGCCCGGGTCGGACCCGAGCGCAGAGGTTGTGGCACTGATCGAGTACATCGGCTAGGCGGCGGTCCGCCGCCGCGTTCAAAGCTTGGCGCGACGGGCGAGCAGGTTCCAGTAGCGTACCGGGAACAGTCTTTCGAGCCACGACATCACGACCGCATCCGAGCCGACCAGCACGCGGGCGCTACGCTTCTCGATACCGCGCACGATGATGTCGGCGGCCTTCGGCGGCGGCATCCGCAGCATCTTCTGCGAGTTCGCGAGCCGCTCCTGCATTTGCGCTTGCGGAATGTCGGCGGACACGCGCGCATTCCGGGCAATGGATGTGGCAATGCCGCCGGGGTGGACGACGGTGACGCCGACGCGGCTGTCGGCCAGTTCATGGCGCAGTGCATTGGAGAACCCGCGCACGGCGAACTTGCTGGCCGAGTAGGCACTCTGCCCCGGCGGCGAGATCAGGCCGAACAGGCTGGAGATGTTGACGATGCGGGCGTCGTCGCTGCGATGCAGCAATGGGAGGAAAGCCCGCGTCATGCGCACCACGCCATGGAAGTTGATCGCCATGACCCAGTCGAAGTCAGTCTCGCTGACCTGTTCAAAGCTGCCGGCCAGCGCCACGCCGGCATTGTTGACGAGGAGGTCGATGCGATCGTGGTGGGCCAGCACGGTTTGCGGAAAGGCCGCCACCGCGTCGCGGTCGGCCACGTCGAGGGTGTGGAGGCTGACTTTCACGCCGTTCAGTTCCGGCAGCGCGGCGGTCTCGGCCAGTCCTTCCTGATTGCGGTCCGCCAGCGCCAGATGACAGCCGCGCTGCGCCAGCGCCTGCGCCACGGCGCGGCCGATCCCGCTGCCGGCGCCGGTGACGACGGCGACCTTGCCCTGGAGTTGCATCTTCGCGCCGCGGTTGTCCTGATTGGATTGCGTCATCGACTTGTCTCCCTTATATGATTTGTGCCCAGATTATGGAGTAGGGCGCGCTGGGTACCGACCCATTTCGACCGACATCAGGGAAAACACGCCCCCGCATCGGGGCCTGCCTGCGCGATATTGGAAGAGGTAGACTCCGCGAAAAGTCATTCAGGAGGGAGCCCATGTCGTCGATGCATGAGAAGCGCCCGGGCGTGCGCCGCCTGACGGTCTATGCCGGGGTGGCACTCGCGATCCAGGTTCTGGTCCTGGGGATATGGATCGTCCGGTTCTACGTTCTTGGGGACCAATCGGCTCCCATGTTCGGCATCGACTTCGCGATCTTCTGGTCCGCAGCAAAGGTCGCCGTGGAACATGGGGCGGCCTCGGTATTCTCGCCGGAGTGGATGCTGCCCATCGAACGCGCCTTGGGGCTCAGCGACTATTCGGCATGGCCGTATCCGCCCACGTTCCTGCTGGCGGTCTTGCCGTTGGGGCAACTGCCCTTTGGCGCGGCACTTATCCTGTATTCAGTGCTCGGCCTGCTGGTCTATGGCGCCGTGCTGATGCGCATCTGTCGCGGTATCGACCGTGGGTATCTGTCGCTGCTGCTGGCGTTCCCGGGTGCTGCCATTGCCATCGGGCTTGGTCAAAACTCCCTGTTCACGATGGCTGCTGCCGGCGCGGCGCTGGCACTGCTCGAAGTCGAGGCGGCGCTTGCGGGGGTATGCATCGCCGTGCTGGCGATCAAGCCGCAATTCGGCATCCTGTTTCCGCTGGCGCTCATCTGCGGCAGGCATTGGAAGGTGTTTGGCGTCTCGGCGCTCTGCACGGTCGCTTTCGTTGGCGTCAGCGTCGTGGTGCTCGGGCAGGACGCATGGCGCGCGTTTGCAGCGTTTCTGCCGCAATTCGGCACGCTGGCGGTGGAGCAAGGCGGCAACATGATGTGGCCGGGGATGCCAACCGCTTTCGCGCTGGGCCGCAGCATCGGCCTCTCTGTCAACGGCGCCTACCTGTTGCACGGCCTCGTCGCCGCACCGGCGATTCTTGCGATGGCGTTCCTCTGGGCGCAGCGCGCCAGATTCGAGCTACGGGCGGCCTCGTTCGTCCTCGCCACGCTGCTGCTGCAACCCTACGTCATGTTCTATGACCTGGCCTGGCTTATCTTGCCGATGGCCTTTCTTCTGCGCGATGGCAACAGGTTGCCGCTGTCGCCCCTGGAATGGATCGTCTTCGCCTTGGCCTGGGTGGCGCCGGCTCAGGCGCTGCTGTCCGCGTACCTGCACCAGTATCTCAACGTGCTTCCCATCGTCATGATCGCCTTGCTCGTCATGCTGGTCCGGCGGCATCTGGCGATGACAGCAGTCGCGCCCGCTTATCAGCCATGACGACCCGCCAGCAGGCGCGTAGCGATGCGCGAAAAGAAAAGGCCGCTTGCGAAGAAGCGGCCTTTTCATTCCTGGCGTGGTTCACGCCTGCTTGGCGTGATCGTGGCCGTAGCGGTTCAGGTAGCGGTACTTGCCGAAGTGGTAATGCGAGCGGTACCAGCGTCCTTCGATCTTGAGCCCATTGAACAGCACGCCCTTGATCTCGCCACCTGTCTGCTCCACCAGGCGGCGTGCGGCGGTAAGTTCGGCGGTCGTGGTCTTGTCAGCGCGAGCCACCATGAACACCGCGCCGGCCTTCGGGGCCAGGATGCCGGCATCGGATGCCGCCAGCACCGGAGGCGTGTCGATCAGCACGAGGTCATAGCGGGAACGCAGCTCCGCGAGCAGCGTGTCCATGCCGGGGCTCTGCAGCAGGTCCGCCGCAAGCGGCGGCTCCGCACCGGTCGCGATGAAGTCCACACCGGGCGCGACGTCGTGCTGGATGACCTTGTCGAGCCGCGTGCCGGTCAGTGCCTCGGTCAGGCCGGGTTTGCGCGACACCTTGAAGCGCTCGTTGAGCAGACCACGGCGCAGGTCGCTGTCGACCAGAATCACCTTGCGCCCGGCGGCGGCCGCGACCACGGCGAAGTTGACGCTGACAAACGACTTGCCGGCCTCGGGCGACGGGCCGGTGAAGACCACGACGTTGTTGCGCTGCGCGGAGAGCAGTGCGAACTGCAATGCCGTGCGGAACGCGCGCAGGCTTTCGATGGCCGGATCGTCCGGCTGGTCGATTGCCAGCACATCGCCGCCGCTCTCCTTGTTGCGTGCCAGGCGGGCCTGGTTCGGACTCATGGGAATCGTGGCGTAGACGGTCATGCCGCATTGCGTCTCGATCTCCTCGGCGTCGGTGATGCCGCCATCGAAGACGCGGCGTACCCCGACCGCGAGCAGTCCCATGACGACAGCCATCGCCACCGATACGCCCGTGACCAGCATCCGGTTCGGACGCACCGGCTTGATCGGCACGTCGGCGGCGTCGATCAGGCGTGCCGTGCCGACCTTGCTGGCCTTCAGCAGCCGCAGTTGCTGCACGTCATTGAGCAAGGACTGGTAAAGCTCCGTGTTGACCTTCACATCGCGCATCAGGCGCACCACGTCCTGCTCCACGTCCGGCAGCTTCTGGATCTTGCCGGAGACACCGTTGAGCTGCGCGGTCAGGCCTGCGATCTGGCTGTCCAGGATTTCGATCGTGGGGTGATTCGCGGTAAAGCGCACGATCAGTTCCTGGCGCTTCTGACGCAGTTCCTGCAGCTTGCCCTGGATCTGCACCGACTGCGCCAGGATCAGCTTCGACTCCTCGCTGAGGTCGATCGTGCCGCGCTGGTTGCGCATCGCGTTGTAACGCGCCTCGGAGGTTTCCATCTGCTGCTTGAGCTGCGGCAGCTGACTTTCGAGGAAGTTCACCGACTTCTCGGCTTCCGCGGCCTTGCGGCGCAGGTTCTGGTCCACGTACTCGGTGGCGATCTCGTTCAGGATGGCGGCGGCAGTGACGGCCGATGTGTCCTCCAGCGCCACGCCGATCACGCCGCTCTGCTTGCCGCGCTCGCCGATCATCAACTGGTCCTGCAGGTTGGCGATGGCGGTGGCGCGCGGCACGCGGCGCACGCGGAACTGGGTGCCGGCGTGTGCGTCCAGCTGGCTGATGTCGATCGAGACGGTGCCGCTGTCCGTGGCCACCGTCAGCGGCTGGCCGACCGTGCCTTCGGCGGATTTCTCGCTGCTGGCGAACTCGAGCCGGTACTTGCCGTCGCCCAGCGCGGTCACTACCATGCGGCGGTCTTCCATCTGCTCGGGCACGTCGAGCCGGTCGACCACGATCGACTCGCTGCCCCAGGCGAACCCGCCAAAGCCGAACAACCCGGGCTTCGACAGTTCCTTGTTGTAGCTGGCAATCGATGCGCCGATAAGCGGGAAATAGCGTGGCTTGGCGTCGATGTCGAGACGCAGCGTTTCCACTGCCTTGCCCACCACCGCGCGTGAGCGCAGCAGTTCCATCTCAGCCGTGGCTGCTGGTTTCACGTCGAGCCCCGGCGAAATGCTGGCGATCAGCTTGCTCGCGTTATTGGTCGGGTTGGATTCCTCCACCTGGACCATGATGTCGGCGCGGTAGATCGGGCGGGCCATCAGCGCGTACAACAGGCCGACGCCGAGGATCGTCCCCGCGACGACGAGGAAGGTCCAGCGATAGCGAATCAGCACATCGACATAGGACGTCATGTCGACGGCGTTGTCGCTTTCCTCCCATGGCTCTGGCGAGGGCTCTCGAAATTGCCTTACGTTACTCATCATGCCCCTCCGTGGCGGTGTGCCGGTTCTGCCGCATGAATTCTTGCCGACCAGGATTCAACCCCCATCTTGATCAGCCCAAGCGCGATGACGAACATGCTCATCGATCCGCTGAACGGATCTGGCACGTCTGTTTGTTCCTGTTCGCACAGGCGATAGGTCTTGCCGCGCGCCTGGGGGTACATGTCCTCCAGCGCGTCGCGTTGCTCTTCATCCATGACCAGCACGAGGTCCGCGCCGGCGACGAGCGCGGCGCTCACGGCGCGCGCGCGGTGGTCGGTCAGATCGCTGCCCTCCACCGCCAGCAGGCGCACCGCGCGCGGATCGGCCGCGGCGCCTACCGGGGGTGCCAGGCCCGCTGACAGCACGCGGCACTGCGGCAGCGCGCGGCCAAGCAGTGCCGCCGCCATCGGGCTGCGGCACCGGTTGCCGATACACACCACGAGGATCGACCGGATGAATGCTGCTTCCTTTTCCTCTCTCATGACTTCCATGTCTTATGGCTTGACAATGGTGGCCGTGCCAACGACCGGCTGGATCAGCAGCGTCATCACACGGCTCCAGCGCACGAGGTCACGCGCATCCACGTAGACCACGTCCTTGGGTTCGAGCTCGAAGCTCTCGGCGATGGCCAATGCCACCGGCGATGTGCCGTCGAGGTGGTACACCTTCGGCTTGCCGTCGGTGGCCCGGCGAATCACGAAGATCTGTTCGGCGTTGGCCGACGACGGATTCACGCCACCGGCATCGCCCAGCGCTTCGTTCAGCGTCATGCGGCCGTTACGCATCAGCAGCGACGAGGGCTTGACCACCTCGCCTGTCACGAAGATCTTGCTGTCTTCGCGTTGCTCCACGCGAACGATGTCGCCCGATTGCAGCAGAATCCGCGCTGGGTCGGTACCCTTGGCCAGCAGGGCCGGAATGTTGACGTACCAGCTGCGTTCACCACGCGTGACACGGACGCGGCTGTTGTCGCCAGTCAGGTTAAGCACGCCGCCGGCGCGGTTCAGCGCCTCGACCAACGTCATTGGCGCATCGTCGATGGCCAGCATCCCCGGGGTCTTGACCTCCCCATCCACGTAGACGCGCTGGCTGCGGAAGCCGAGCACGCGCACGGTCATCTGCGGGTCACGCACCACGCGCGACAGAATGCGCGCCATCTCGTCGCGCACTTCGTTGGCGGTCTTGCCCGCCACCCGCATGACCCCGGCGTAGGGAAACTGGATATCGCCCGCGGGGCTGACCACGTAGCCAGGCATGTTGGAGCCACCGCTCGACGTCGGAATCTCGAAGGCCGCGCCGATGCTGTACGTCTGCGTCGGGAACACGAGTTCGGGGTGATCCCAGACCACGACCGAGATGATGTCGCCCGGACCGATACGGTAAGGCGTCGGCGTGCCGTACAGGTCTTCCACGCCGGCATTGGTCGGCTTGGAGTGCGCCTGCTGTTCGTGCACAAGGTCGAGCGTGATGGGTGTGACATCAGGCATCGCGTTCGGGCTCACCGCATTGACCGGCGCACTGGAGCTGAACTGCATCCCCGGAGACACTGCGCACGCGCTCAGCAGCAGCGCCGCGCAGGCCATGGCAAGCGTGGCTCCCAGCGTATGAAACGATCCGGCATCCTGCCTGCAGGTGGCGTGGTCAGGGCATCTCTTCACGGCATCCTCTCCGCAGTCGTTGAAACGAGCGCGGACATCGCAGTCCCGCGCATTTACGTGCATCGTAGGAGCCTGCAATGTGCGCTATCGGTGCGTTTCACCACATTGACGTCCGAAGGACTGCCCCAATGGCCCTTGTCGTGCCGATGTGTTGCGCGGCGCACGGAAGGCCCCTTGACGTGCCGCGTATCGTTCGCACCACTGGCCGCGCATCCGGCCCGTCGGCGCATTCTTGCCGCACCAAAAACAAGGAGGGGGAAGCATGAAGGGCGTGATCATCAACGCCGACGATTTCGGCTATGACGACGATACGTTTCAGGCCACCGTTGCCTGCTTCGACGCTGGGCTGCTGACCAGCGCGACGATCCTGGCGGGCAGCCCGGCGACAGCAAGCGCGTGCCAGTACGCGCGAGACAATCACAGCCGGTTCTCGTTCGGGCTGCACTTCAATATCGTGGAGGGGCGGCGCCCGCATGGCGCGTCCTCCACGCTGTGCCGCAAGGACGGCTCGCTGTTCCCGCCGAAGATCCAGCGCGCCCGCGCGATGGCGGGCCTGATCGACGCCGCCGATATCCGGCGCGAGTTCCGGCTCCAGCTCGACGAACTGCGCGATCACGGCGTGAACGTGTCGCACGTCGATGGGCATGGCCATCTGCACAAGTACCCCGCCGTCATGCGGGTGCTGCGCGACGAAATGCTGCGCGCCGGCATCGAGCGTGTTCGGCCGCCGCAGAACTGCTACTTCCTGAAGAACCACATGCGCGGCGCGATGAACGTGATGCTGCTGCGCCACTTCAACGGCCTGCGCAGCCCGGACTTCTACGTGGGCGCGGATACGCGTCAGCAGGGATGGGCGCTGCGGTTGCCGGCCATGCTGCCAGAAGGCGTGACCGAGATGTCGGTGCACCCGGGATTCGCCGAGCCATGGCGCCGGGAAGAAGGTGAGCCGCTGATGCATCCGACGCCCCTTGCCACCGCGTTCAGGCAGGCCGGGGTCGTGTTGATGCGCTATCACGACATCTGACCGATATCTGACCCGCCAATGCCGCTGCCCCGGTCAGTCGGGGCAGTGGCTGATATCCGCCACCGCACGCGCCAGAACGGCCTCGGCGCGTTCGCGTTGAGCCTGGAAGTCGGCGAGCAGCGCCGCACGCTGCGATTCGGCCTGCGAGTGCGCGAACATCATGTTCCGCAGGTAAGCGATGGCGGCTTCGGCAAAGTCCGCGTCGGCCGGCACCAGCACGCCATTGCGCTCGTCGATCATGGACCCGATGCAGCCACGATCATGCGCGACGACGGGCACACCATGGCTGTGCGCCTCAAGCACGATCAGCGGGGCCGCCTCGTTGTGATAGGTCGTGGGGAACATCAGCACGTCGATTTCCTGGAAGAACGCCTCCTTCTCCGTGCCATGAATCGGACCGAGGTAGCGTGTGCAGGGCGTGCGGGCCAATTCCGTGTCGAACCTTGCGCGGATATCGCGTGCCACTGGCCCCGCGATCCGCGCGCAAACCGGGATGCCGATCTCCTGCGCCAGTCGCACCACCTCCAGGAATGTGAAGATGCCCTTGGCGGCGGTGATGTTTGACAGGAAGCCGACGTTGATCACTTCCGAATGCCGGCGGACCGGCGCCTCTGTCGATGTCGATGCAGGCAGGTCGATGAGGCTCAGGTTGGACAGTACCTGGACACGGTCCGGGGTCAGCCGGTAGAGGCGGGCCAGTTCCGCGCGCATCCGGTCGCACAGCGTCAGATGCCTGCCGCGCGGCGCGCAACGCAGGATCAGGCGCGTGTACCACGTGGGCCGGTTGATGTACGCGAAGCTGTGATGATGGAAGTAGATGGCCATGCCCGACCAGTGCGCCAGTGCCACGAAAGGCGCGTCGAGCAGTTGGCCAAGACCGCCCGAGAGCCCCATGTACAGCGTATGCGGCCGGTTGGCGAGCTGGCCGTCCGTCACGAGCCGGACCATGCGCCAGAGTTGCCGTGCGCGATTGCCCAGCGCCTGCAGACCGCCAAACCGGCCGCCGAACCGGCCGGACGCCCGTGGCGCGACGTCCAGCACCACGACGGGCGCGTGCTGGCGAATCTGGTCCACCATGCGCTGGTTCGATGCTGAGAAGCCGTGATGCGGCGGCGGGAGCGGCCCGAGGAACAGCACCGGCCGCGCAACTGCTGCCGGCGCGCCAGCTTGCGCGAGAGACTGCGCCGGCGAGGGCGGGATGTCATCGTCGACTGGCTGCCGGGCGATGGGGCCGAGGGTATTGGGTATCGTCATGTTCGGGCCCTCTTCAGTATCTTCTGGCAGCCTTTGATGATGGACCGGCCGGCGCGGGCGGGTGTGTACTTTCGCACCACATCAACGCAGTTCCGCATGGTGGCCTGGACGTCGGCGAAGCTGCTGGTCGCCTTCAACAGCACGCGCGCCAGATCCGCGACGTCGCGCGTCACGAACGTATGGCCCGTGCGGCCTTCCTTGATCAGTTCGGGGATGCAACCGCAGCAATCGCTGACCACCGCCGGGCAGCCATAGTTGAGCGCCTCGTTCACGACCAGGCCCCAGGCTTCCGTGTGGCTCGGCAGTACCAGGCACGTCGCACGCGAGTACTGCTGCGCCAGTTGATCGATATCCATGGCGCCCAGGAATTGCGCGGCGTCGCCAAGGCCCAGTGACCGGGCCAGTTCCGGCAACTGGTCGGCCTCGACGACAGGCCCCGCCAGTACCAGCGTGGCGGCCGGCAGTTGCCTGCGCACTTCCACGAACGCCCGGAGCAGGTCCTCGATGCCCTTGGCGCGGCATACCAGGCCCGCGAACAGGAAACGTGGCGCCTCCGCCGTCGGCGCGTTGGCGATCCGCATTCGGGTGGCTTCGGCCGCGTTGTACGAGTGCGGCAGCGCGGCGGCCTGGCAATGGCAGATAACTTTCGTGGGGTCGGCACCCATCGCGATCGCGTACTCGGCGGAGCGTCGGCCGTAGACGAACACGCCATCGCACCGGCTGAAGAAGAACCGCTTCAGCCGCCGCTTCATCGGATGGTCGACCTGGTCCTGGATGGTGGAATCGCAGAACACGGCACGACGCTTGCCACTCAACATGCACGCTACCAGCATTGCCCAGAACTCCACGCGATGGTAGCCAGGCATCAGGATCAGACGGTTCTTCGAACGCCAGACCTCGCGCATGAGCCGTAGCGACATCTTCCACGTCGGAATCGCCTCGTACGGTTCATCGAAAAGAATCTCGTACGGGTACCGGTGATAACTGGTGTCGACGCTGCTGTAGGCCGTGCGCCCGTATCCCGTGGACGAGATATGGAAGAAGCGCACCTTATGCCCGGCTTTGTGTGCGTGAGAGAAAGCTTCGCTGAATACGGCTCCCTTGTACCTAGGCCATAGGATGTTGTGATAGATGTCGATCATTGGCAGCCATGAGTTCCCTGTTTGGTTTCCGCATTCCCGTTATCTAGTTGACTTGAGCGGAATCTCGTTCTGATGGCGCGGCCGCCTGCGAATGCGGACGCGTCTGGTTCCGCGGGGCAGTGTCCAGGCGTGGCCGCAACGGCCGGCAAGGACTGCCCACGCAGAGCATGCCGGCAGGCATGTCGGTAAATACCGCGCTGCGGGCGCCGATCACGGCGCCTTTGCCGATGCTGACGCCCGGCGCGATAAAGGTGTGGCTGGCCACCCACGCCTCGTCCGCGATGCGGATAGGGCGTCCCTGGATGGCGAAGTCGCTGCTGCGGTAGTCATGGTCGCCGCCGCACAGGTAGCTGAACTGGGATACCACTGCGTGATTGCCGATCTCGATCTCGGCCAGGCTGTACAGCTCGGCGCCGTCGCCGATCCACGCGTAGTCGCCGATGCTGACCTTCCACGGATAGGTGATGCGGACGCTGGGCCGGATGACGACATGACGGCCCACGCGCGCGCCAAAGCGACGCAACAGCCAGCAGCGGAATCCGTTGGCGAAATGCGGAGAGTGGTGAAAGAACAGGCTCTGGACGCACCACCACAGCTGCACGACAACGGCGGAGCGGCCACGGAAGCCGGGTGGCATGCGGAAAGTCGACAGGTCCTGAAACATACAGCAGGCTCCTAATGCCGGGCTGGAACCAGCCCGAGCCTTGTTCCCGGTCAGGCCGGTGACGATGGTTTCATCATGGCCGCGCGCTGGCGTGCGTACCGTACGCCAGACCACAAAGCGGCCACATGACGTGTGCCCGGCCTTATTTCCCGGCCAGGTCGGCGGCGGCCTGATCGGCTACGCCACGCGGGGCACGCAATCGCAGCAACGTTCGCTCGAATTCCGCCAGCACGGCGTCCCGGTCGAGATGAGCGGCTGCCCACGCCTTTCCGGCCGCCCCAAGTGCCTGACGGCGCGGCGGATCGTCGGCCAGCGCCGCGATGGCATCGGCCATTGCCACGCTGTTGCCGGGTTCGACCAGCGAGCCGAACTGAATGACCAGCTTGCCCAGTTCGGTGTCCGGTGCGGCAGTGGCCACCACAGGTTTGCCGCTGGCGAGCATGTTCGTGAGCTTGGACGGCAGCACGAGGTCGGCGGCGTCGGCCCGCTGGGGCATCAGGTGGATGTCGGCGCAATCGAGCAACGCCGGGAAGTCTTCGGCCGATTGCAGCGGGAGGAAATGCACGCGTGCCAGGCCTTCGCATTGCGTGCGCAATGCCGGCACGCCGGAGCCTGCGCCGCAGATGATGAAATGAAGGTCATCGCGCGAGCACAGGTGCCGCGCCGCGTCGGCCAGGATCTCGATGCCCTGCTTGGTGCCGATGGTGCCGGAATATAGCGCCACGACGGCGTTCGCCGGTATCCCAAGGCGTGCGCGGAAATCCGCCTCGCCACGGCGCGCCAGTGCCGCCAGATCTACCCAGTTGGGCAACATGGAGACGCGCGTGGCGTCCACGCCTTTCTGGCGAGCCAGTGCCACCATCGTGTGCGAGATCGATGACACATGGTCATAGCGCCGCATGATGAAGCGCTCGAACGTACTCGCCATGCGTTGCGGCAGGCCGCCCTTGAGCAGCCCCAGCTTGAAGGCGGCATCGACCTCGTAGTCCTGGATATGCAGCCATGCCTTCGCGCCGGTGAGCCGGGCGAATAGCAGCGTCGCGGGGCTGCAGAACAATGGCGGCTCGACCGTGAACACCACGTCGGGGCGCCATGCCACCTGGCGAGCCAGCCATCCAAGGCTGGTGACGGCGAACGACGCGAGATGCAGCAGTCGCTTCACGCCGGACGGACGCTCAGGCACCCACAGTGGCGCGCGCATGACGTCGACGGCGTGGCGCATCTCGCGCCGGTAGCGCAGGCCCCGGTATGCCCGGTCGATCTTCCAGGCAGGGTAGTAGGGCGGCGCCGTGATCACGCGCACCTGATGCCCGCGCGCGGCAAGCCATTCGGCCTGTTCTCCGGTGTACTTGCCGATACCAGTCAGTTCCGGCGCGTAGTTGAGGCAATAAAGCAGGATTTTCATCGGTCTACTTCAGTACTGCCGCCCCGGGCTGGTCAGGGTGGAGGTATCCATTCGGGACCCACCGTTGGTCAGTGCGACAAGGCAGGTCATTCACGTGCGAAGTGTAGGGAGAGTCGCCGGAAGGGAACGTTCGCCTCCGCACGCACGCGCCAGCACCTGGCACGGTTGTGCGCGAGCGAACAGAAGCGGATGGGCCAGGGGACTAGGCTCCAATGCCGGGCGGTCCTGCATCGTGCGTGTCCGCGCGTCCCTATTTTCCGAGCCGATGCCATGAACGGCATCGGCGAACATCAATCTGAAGGCTGGCTATCTGGAGGTATGTGTGACGACCATCAAGGGGGAGTTGCTGGAGGGTGAAACCGAAACCGGGATGGCGGCGGCCGCGCAAGGCGGGCAGTACGGCGCGGCCGCGGAGCGGGCCAGCGAGGCCAAGCGGGCGTTGCGCCTGGCCGTGGCAAGCTCGATGGTGTCGAAGGTTTGCAGCATAGGATTGCAGGCCGTCAGCATTCCGCTCTTCGCCCGGGTGCTGGACACCGACGATTTCAGCGCGATGATGGTCTACTTCGGCGTGACGGCATGGCTGTCGCTGGTGGCGATCGGTATCTGGCCGACCGTTACTTCCATCGCGGCCGACGATCGGCGGCGCGGGCAACTGGCAGGGGTGCTGACGGTGTCGTGGGTGGGGCTGTCGGCGATCTTCGCGTCGCTGATCCTGCTGGTGCTGATCCTGCGGCCGGTACTCGAAACAAGTGGCATCAACCTGTTCTCCGCCAGGCACTACAGTCTCTTCACCGCGGCCCTGGTCTGCTATGCGATGCTGACCGTGCTCTCCGTGGGCGAGGCGGTGAACCAGGGGCAGCATCGTCAGCACGTGAACAACCTGATCACCGCGGCGGGCAGCATTCTGAACGTCGTGTTCATCCTGCTGGTGACCTATTTCCGCCCGCCCGGCGAGGAACATGTCGATGTGACGTTGCTGTTCGTCGCCAGCCAGGCCGGTTTCATCCTGATCCGCGTGGTGAACATGATCGGCGTGGTGGTACGCGCCGGATGGCCTCATGCGTTTCCTGGCAAGGCATTCGCGCGTGAGCTGGCACGCAATTCCTGGTCGCTCCTGCAGGCGCAACTGGCTGTGGTTTTCCTGCAGCAGGGCGCGGTGCTGCTGTGCTACGAAACCGACATGCCGCGCGATGCCGCGCTGCTCGCCTTGCTCTTTCGCGCCAACCTGCTGCTGCACAGCTTTGTCTACATGATCAACCAGCCACTCTGGCCGATCATTCATCGCAACATGCTGGCGGGCGACTGGCAGTGGGTGATCAGGATCTATCGCAAGCTGGCCACGTGCTACGTGGCCTACGGGCTGCTGGCCATCATCGGTGCGGCATTCGTGGGTGGTGCGGCGGTGTCGCTGTGGACGGCCGGCGAATACCCGATCTCCAACAAGCTCGCTACGCTGTGCGCCGTCTACTTCGCCCTGCTGGTAACGTCGGCGGCGAGCACGCCGGTGCTGATGGGCGCGAAGGCGTTCGTCAGCCTGGGCAACATCGGCATGGCCGAATTTCTGGCTGCCGGCGTGCTCTGCACCATCCTGTACTTTGCCGATGCGGTCAGCTTCCCGCACGTGGTGGAGGCACTGATCGCGGCCAATGCCATGACCGCCCTCTGGATGATGCCGACGCAGGCCATCGTGCGGCTGAGCCGGGGCTCGCTGGATGCGCAGCACTGAGACGTTGGCTGACGCTCCGGCGGTGCCGGAGCGTGGCATGGGCAATGCGAGGGGAGGGACCCGCCTGGGTTCGCTTTGAACTCGCCGACGTAGATACCGGCGGGCCCTGCAAACGCAAGCGCAAACGCAATCGAAGCGAATTGACTAGATGGCAGGACGGACCGGCGTGGGGCCCAGCGGGCGAACATTGCGGGAGCGCCGGGTATGGAGCCTGCGCTTGCCGGAAACGAACCAGCCGATGGTGAGAAACGCCATCAAGGCGCCGCTGCCGTAGGCCATGGCGATCATCAGCGCGCCGCGCAGCGCAAAGATCAGGAAGATTGAGAAATAGATGCCGGCGGGCAGCGCCATGATGCCGCCGCTACGGCAGAGCTTGTCCAGCAGCCGCACGATAAACGCCAGCGCAATCGCGTAGGCGATCACGCCAAACGCGAAGAAGTCGATGTAGGCCTCCGCGATCAGCGGCGCCGACAGGTTGTCGAAGTCGAGCTTGTAGTACGCCATCAGGAACTGACCGATCTCGATGCCCGTGGCGAGCGGCTTGGTCTCCCAAAGCGTGTGTGGCACGAAGAACAGCAGGCTGCCCGCCAACTGGTGGCCGTAGCTCAGGCCGTCGCGGTTCACCATCTCGATGACCGTGGCGATGTTGGCCCAGGCGTCGTAGTGCAGATCAAGGAAGTGCGAGAAATACAGCCACGGATCGAGAATCTCTGACGGCTGCCATGCCGACAGGTCGGCGTGCGTGAAGATCGACAGCAACGGAAAGAAGACACCGGTCAGAAGCACGAGCGTCGACACCAGGCGGCGAGGCGTGCGGGAGAACCACGGCATCAACATCAGCAACAGGCTCAGGTAGATCGGCCCGATGGCGTTGCGCTTCTCGATCAGCGGATTCTGGGAGATCAGCACACAGGCCAGCACGAACAGCGTGACCAGCAGCCAGAACGGGTGGCGCAGCATCTTGCGCCCCTTCACGTTGACCAGCATCAGCAGCATCGGCACTGGCATGAAGCAGAGGTACTTCTGCACCAGAAGGTACTGCGGCGTGGCTTCGATCACTTCAGACTGCGCGCGCAGGTCAATGGTCTGCCAGGACAGCATTGCGGCTACTGCCGCCACGCCCAGCAACACGAACGTGCGCGGCGCGTTCAGGCGCAGCGTGCGCACGAACGTGGGTGGACGTGGCCGATGCGTGCGTGACCGGTGCTGGTCGCGCCGCTGCATGTAGTACCGCGTGGCAACGTAGGTCATCACGAACAGCGTGCAGAGCAGGTTGGTGCTCACCGCCAGGCTTTCCTCGAGCGTGGCCGTGTTGACCATATGCCATTCGTAATAGGCGCGCTGCACGGAGGGGGCTACCACGAGAAACAACGTCTCGAAGAGCAGCACGCTCGAGTTCGCCAGCGATGGGACGCGTTCCCGTACGTGCAGCAACCAGTGGATGATGACCATCGCGGTCAGCATCAGGGTCGACAGCAGCAACATCGGCGAGTCCATATGCGATATCGCATGGCAGTAGCCGACGATCAGCAACAGCGTTCCCGCCAGCAGGGTGTCCCATACGAAGTTGCGCTGCAAACGCATGTCGGTCTCCCAGGAGTCGCTTGGCTCGTTCGAACCGCTAGGTTGGCGTGGCCAGCGCTTCCGGCTCGACGCTGAGCCGTCCGCTCGAAAGCGCGTCCTGGTAGGTCGATCGCAGGCCGGATTCCAGCGACACCTGCGGCTGCCAGCCGGTTGCGTTGATAAGGCCGCAGTCGAGCATCTTGCGTGGCGTGCCATCCGGGCGTGTCGGGTCGAATGCGATGTTGCCGCGATAGCCGACAACGCGCGCGATCAGCAGCGCCAGCTGTCGAATCGAGACTTCTTCGCCGCTGCCGACGTTCAGGAACCCGGCGCCCTCCGTATGCGCCCGGTACGATGCCTGGGGCAGGTCCATCACATGCAGGCAGGCGCGGGCAAGGTCGTCGGCGTGAAGGAATTCACGCATCGGCGCACCGGAGCCCCACACGGCAACCTCCGGCGCGTCAGCTAGCCTGGCCTCGTGGATGCGCCGGATCAATGCCGGGATGACGTGGCTGTTCTCGGGATGGTAGTTGTCGCCCGGACCATAGAGGTTCGTGGGCATCACGCTCCGGTAGTCGACGCCGTATTGGCGGTTGTAGCTGTCGCACATCATCATGCCGGCGATCTTGGCGATCGCGTACGGCGCGTTGGTGGGCTCCAGCGCACCGGTCAGCAACGCCGATTCCTGGATGGGCTGCGGCGCGAACTTCGGATAGATGCAACTCGACCCCAGGAACAGCAACTGCTCGACACCGCCGCGCCAGGCTTCGTGAATCACGTTGGCCGCGATCGTCAGGTTCTGCTGGATGAACTCGGCGGGATAGACGTTATTGGCATGGATGCCGCCCACGCGCGCGGCCGCCAGATAGACCTGCGAGATCCGTTCGGTGGCGAAGAACTGGTGCACGTCTCGCTGTTCGGTCAGATCCAGTTCACGGTGGGTGCGCAGGACCAGTTCCACGTCGCCACGCGCGGCCAGCGCGCGCGCGATCGCGGAACCGACCATCCCGCGATGGCCGGCCACGAACACTCTCGGGCGGGCGTCACTCATGGTAGTCATAGGTCCTGAAGCCGGCCATCTTGACCAGCGCGTCACGCCGCGCGGCCACGAAGTCCGCTTCGATCATTTCGTGCACCAGTTCGTCGAACGTGATGCGTGGGGACCAGCCCAGTTGCTCGCGTGCCTGCGTTGGGTCGCCCAGCAGCGTCTCGACTTCGGTCGGGCGGAAGTAGCGCGGGTCCACGCGCACGATCACGTCGCCGACCTTGCAGCGGGAGGACAACTCGCGGCGCGAGGCGTCGATATGAGAAATGATGCCGACCTCGTCGACGCCGCTGCCTTCGAAGGTGACCGTCAGCCCGAGCTTCTGCGCGGAGAGCGTGACGAACTCGCGCACGCTGTGTTGCTCGCCCGTGGCGATGACGAAATCACGCGGCGTTTCCTGCTGCAGCATCAGCCACTGCATCTCGACGTAGTCGCGCGCATGGCCCCAGTCGCGCAGCGCGGACAGGTTGCCAAGATAGAGCACTTCCTGCAGGCCCAGCGCGATGCGCGCGATGGCGCGCGTGATCTTGCGGGTGACGAACGTTTCGCCGCGCACAGGGCTTTCGTGATTGAACAGGATGCCGTTGCACGCGTACATGCCATAGGCTTCGCGGTAGTTCACGGTGATCCAGTAGGCGTAGAGCTTGGCTACGGCATACGGGCTGCGCGGATAGAACGGCGTGGTTTCCTTCTGCGGAATCTCCTGCACCAGCCCATACAGTTCGGACGTGGATGCCTGGTAGAAGCGCGTGCTTTGCTCCATGCCGAGAATCCGCATCGCCTCGAGCAGGCGCAGCGTGCCGACGGCGTCGGTGTTGGCGGTGTACTCGGGCTCTTCGAATGACACCTGCACGTGGCTCTGCGCCGCGAGGTTGTAGACCTCGTCGGGGCGGGCCTGCTGCACGACGCGCACGAGGCTCGCCGTATCGGTCATGTCGCCGTGATGGAGGATCAGTCTGCGGTCCGGCGCTTGCGGGTCCTCGTACAGATGATCGATACGTTCGGTATTGAACAGAGAACTGCGCCGCTTGATGCCGTGGACTTCGTATCCCTTGTCGAGCAGGTATTCGCACAGGTACGAACCGTCCTGGCCAGTGATGCCGGTGATCAGTGCCCGGCGCCGGCCATTGGCGCCGCGTGGCGTCGATGCATCGTCGGGCTTGTCTGCCGCGTCGAAGAGGTTGTCCAGTTCGTTTACGCCCATGACAGTCACATTTTGGTTAGCAATACGCGGACTGTAGGGGGGGTGTCCTGAAGCCACTGTCTGCTACCCCACACAGTGGCAGCGCCCGGGCGTGACGTGCCCAATGTGCCATGCCCAATGAAAAAGGGCGCCTTCCGAGGAAGGCGCCCGTATGGGAGGGGGCCGGGAAATCCGGAGACTCAGGCAGGCACGCTGGTGTCGTACTGCGCGTCGGGGCCGCGGGCGATCACGCGCCGCACACCGCCGTCGCGAGCCGAGTGTTCGTCGCCATGGACCCACTCGAGCGTTGCACCGCGCTGCAATGCCGCATACACGGCTTCTCCCTTGTTGCGAACCTTGAGGCGCTGATAGAGCGTGCAGGCGTGGCTCTTCACGGTGGCCACCGAGATATTGAGCATCCGGCTGACGGTCTTGATCGGATACCCGCGTGCCAGCAGCACCAGCACTTCGTACTGGCGCGGCGTGATCTGCAGCATCTCTGCTTCATCGTAGCCAGGCTCCTCCTCGACCATCGGCGACAACGGGGTTGCCGACGAACTGATCGGCTGGCCCGGGCGCAGACTGGTGAGGTCGCGCACGGCAACGGTGGTGCGCAGGACGTTGGCGCAAGCGCCGGGCGAAAGCGGCTCCTGCATGGCCGGTGGCAGCGGCAATGGCGCAGCCGATGCCAGCGATTGCGTGGCATGCATGGCCGAGCGCGATGCCGACGGCGTCGCGCAGACCTCGCTTGCGAGCATCAGGCCCTGCACGCTCGAGATGGTCAGCCGGATGGCGGCCTCGATCACGGGCAGCGATGTGGACTTCGGCAGGCATCCGCAGATGCCGCGTGCGGCCTCCGCGTTGGGCACGTGCAGCGGCAAGGCGTCGGCCAGCACCAGGATGCGTTGCGGCGCCAGACGCTCGCGCGCCTGTTCGAGTTGCGCCCATCCGGAGGCTTGGTCGCCGGGCATGCCAAAGACCAGCAGTTCGGCATTTCGATGAGGTACTTCAGTTCGGACAACGTCAGCTGGCGACAATGCAAGTACGTGACCGAAATTTCCTGAATGGTCTCGAGCATCTGCAACAGCCCGAGCCGGAGCAATGGATGCTCCTCGATAAGCAAGGCGTTCATTCTTCTTCACTCCCCGTTCATGGGCGAGCTGCGGGATGCTTTGCTTGCGGGAATCATTGCTGCGTCAGGACAGACAGCCGCCCCAATGGCGGTGCCGCGAAACTGCGCCAACCCCGTGCTTCCGTGTCAGTCTTTGTCCATTTGTCAGGATGGACTTGTCCGCGCGACCGGAAGTATGACCCGAACCCAAACCCGAAAGAAAATCTCGCTCCAAAATCGAACTTAAATTCATCTTATGGGCTGGTTGATCTGATTGCAAGCGGCTGGATTAGAGGCGCTGTCAGGATGGAATGAAGTCCGCCTCATAATCCGTCTCCAGATTCATTCATTTGGTGGCGTGCCTGCCCGCTAAGCCTTGCTGGACGTGCTGTCACAAGGGTTTCACGCTTGATACAGTGATTCCCGAGAATGTTTCACCGATGCAACCGATTTGAATGAAAGTGGTCTGACAATTATCAATTATTCACCCGGTTGGGGGGTGTGGCATTAACGAATATCGTGCTGGCTGACACAATGATGAAACCCATGAAAAAGGGCATTTATGCCATATATCCGGACATCGGGTTGACGCGGAATGGGAGTCGCACTAGTTCAAATGGATGAGGGATGTACCCCACTTCAGTAGGAGATAAAAGATTGCCTGTCGGCCGTACGTCTCCCGGGTTCCCACCACCCTCGATGAGACCGATCGGCTGGCAAACCTGGCGTTGGTCGGGGTCACATGCCCATGCCCCGACCAACGCCAGGCTGCCGTTTACCGATCGCGCCCACCTGGCGGAGCCGGTCGCCCGTGCGGCTTATCGGCCCCTTATCGGCCCCTGACCGGCCCCTTACCGGTCCCAATAGCCCGGGCGCTTATACCACCCGTGCGGGCCACGCTCCCAGCGCTCGGGCACGTAGCGGTAGCCCGGCCGTGCCGATTGCCAGTAGCCGCCGCGCCAGGCGTAGTTGTCCCGAGCGTGGTCATAGTGACCCGGTACCCAGACATGGCCGGGCCGTGGCGCGGGGCGAACCTCGTGTCGCGGGGGCGGCGGTGGGCTTCGATAGTAGTTGTCGTGCGCCTGGGCGCCCGGCGAAATCAGTCCAAAGACGCTGCCGGCGGCAAGCACGGCGGCGGCGAGCAGTAGCTGGCGTTTCATGATGTCTCCTTGGCTAGCGTTGAGTCGGAAACCGGTGTTGGCTGCATCCGGGCCCAGCGGGCTCAGTAGCGGCCGCCATAGCGGTCATAGTGGTCGTAGTGATAATGCGGTCCGCGCGGCGGCACCACGATGCACGCGGAAAGCAGGGCGCTGGTGGTGACGAGCAGCAAGGCCAGGGTGAGTGCGCGTTTCATTCGGGGCTCCATATCCGGTTCGCGTTGAACACGGCTTCACTCTAGCGACGGCCTCTTCTCTTGCGCGGTTGCACTTGTAAGACGGTCTCTCACGCCGCAACGCGCCGACCACCTGTTTTCTGACCTGACAGATAACCCGCCAGCCCTTGACTGGAAAGGGTTTGGAGGAATGTGACGCGAACGCTCCGACAGGCACACTTGATCGAGCGCCAAATAATGTGGCGTTACATCGGAAATGAGTCGTGCAAAGATTTTCCGATGCGAGGGGCTCGGCTGCGGTATCGGAGGACCCCTGTCATCGCAGGAGACGTTCCCCACGTTGGACGCAGAAACGGGTACGCTTTCGCTGGTTGAGCCGGAATCGGCGGGTGCCCGGACATGGTGCGCAATGCGTGTCCGTGGCGGCGGCCTGTGTCCGGATTGCCCCACGATGCGTCAAAAGCAGGGCGCGGATGCCGCTGGCCCGGTGGCATGAAGTTTGCGCCAATGAGTTCGCCGTAATCCCGAGGGAGGACGTCATGCCGGTCATGCTCATCGTGCTGGTCTTGCAGGCGCTTGAAGGTCTGAGCCCGCTTACCGTGCCGCAATTCGCCCGTGCCCACGGCGGCGTCGATGGCGCGGATGCCGTGGCGGTCATCGATCGCACCCAGGTGCCATAGCCATAGGCGAGCACAGGCGCGCCGGTGTTCACGTCCTCTCCGCATTCATCCATGACGAACGGAGAGACCATGAATCGTAGTGACGTGACCGACCTGATTATCGAAGCCAAGGTGCTGCGTGGCATTCGATGGGCCGATGTAGCCGAACGTGTCGGCAAGAGCAAGGAATGGACGACCGCGGCCTGCCTGGGCCAGATGGCCTTCGATGAAGCCGGCGCCCGCGCCGTGATGGATATCTTTGGGCTGCCCGCCGAGGCTGAACCGTGGCTGCGTGCCGTGCCCTACAAGGGTTCGCTACCCACGCAGGTGCCTACAGACCCGCTGATCTATCGCTTCTACGAACTGATCAGCGTCTACGGCACGACCTTCAAGGCATTGATTCACGAGGAATTCGGCGACGGGATCATGAGTGCCATCGACTTCCGCATGGACCTGCAGCGCGAACCCGATCCCAACGGCGATCGCGTTCGCATCGAGATGTCCGGCAAATTCCTGCCGTACAAGACCTACTGACGGCGGAGGCAGGGGCTACAGGCGCCAGACGCGGCTTCGCGGCGGCCGGTTGCACCCGGCCCGCCGCCATTCCCATATTCCCAAACTCAGCCGAAGAACTCCTGGTAGTAGCGCGTGCACGTGCCGGTTTGCCGGAACGTGTACGGCAACTCGGCCATGGCGGCCGCGTCGAGCGAGCCGAAGGGGATGTCGAGGTCGGCCTCCGGTTGCATGGCCTCGTCGTTGGTGCGGGAGATCTGTTGCGGATTCACGGTAACGCTCACTCATTCAGGGCGGGCCGCCTGGGCGCCGCGTGTCAAGGAACCGGACGGGATTGCCGTCACGCAGTGCATCGTACCCAAGCCTGGCGGAGGAATCAGCGGCGTCCGCCCGAAAAGACTGTTCCAGTTCCACCATCAATCGCGGGTATGCACCGCGTATCAAGCGCCTTCGTCACAACAACGGCCCTGCATATGTTGTGGGTTTGTCGTGTCGCAAAGACAGCGCGAACAAAGCGCCGCCGGGCTGTTCGGCCAGGACTATAGTGGCTGTGGAGCCGCGCCCGGCGCGGTTTGCATCCCATCTTTCCTGCCAGCCTGGGGGAGCCCGTCATGAGTCTTCCGCCATGTTTTGCCAACCGCCGCGAGGCGGGCCAGTACCTCGGTCGTCATCTCGCCGCGCTTGGCTACTGCCGGTCACATGATGGCGATCCAGCGCTTGTGCTGGCCTTGCCACGCGGTGGTGTTCCCGTTGCCTACGATGTCGCGCGCGTGCTCGACGCGACGCTTGATGTGCTGCTCGTGCGCAAGATCGGCGCGCCCGGCTATCCGGAACTGGCGCTTGGCGCCGTGGTCGAGGGCGATGCCGGTGGCAGCGGGCCGCATACGGTCGTCAACGACGACCCGTGGGCACGCCGCGCGCTGGAGGCTGGCGCGTTCGATGCGGAACGCGGCCGTCAGCTTGGCGAGATCTGCCGTCGACAGCAGCGGTATCGCCAGGGGCACCCGGTTACCGCGATCGCGGGCCGGCGCGTGATCGTTGTCGATGATGGCGTGGCGACTGGCGCGACGATGCGCGCAGCGCTCGACGCCGTGCGCATGGCGGGCGCCGCGGAGGTTGTGGCGGCGGTGCCAGTGGGATCGGTGGATGGCCTCGACACGCTCCGCGCCGTGGCGGATCGCGTGGTCTGCCTGAATATCCCCGAGAACTTTGGCGCGGTCGGCGCGTTCTATCTCGATTTCACGCAGACCTCGGATGACGAGGCGTTGTCGCTGCTGCGCGAGGCCGCTGCCGTCGCACCGCCGATGGCCACGCATGGTGCCTGGTCGCGCAATGGTGGCGTGTCGGGAGGTGGGGAGTCAGGACACCTCAGCAACGGACCGGCTGCCCACTGAGACCAGGTCTCAGACTTTATTGAGGCGTGCTTTGAGATGCGGCACCAGCCCGCCCGCGTGCAACAGCGCGCGCAGGAAATCGGGCACCGGTTCGCAGGATATGCGCCGGCCATCGCAGAGCCTGATCTCTGCCGCATCCAGGAAGAACGTGGCTCGCGCTCCGTCGGCCAATGCGGTCGTATCCGCGCACACCAGCACCGGCAGGCCAATGTTGATCGCGTTGCGATAGAACAGCCCGGCGAACGACGGCGCCAGCACGGCCGCCACGCCAAGATGCTTCAATGCCTGGGCTGCCTGTTCACGTGAAGACCCCATGCCGAAGTTGCTGCCTGCGACGATGACGTCGCCGGGTTTGACCGCGCCTGGGAACTCCGGTCGCAGGTTTTCCAGGCAGTGGCTCGCCAGCACGTCGAGCCCGTCCTTCATGAATCGGCCCGGCGCCATTGCGTCGGTATCGACGTTTTCGCCGAAGCGCCAGATGCGGCCAGAGGGCGGGGGTTGGAAATCCGGAGCCGGGGTCATGCCAGTAACTTGCGCGGGTCAGTGATGCAGCCAGTGGCGGCGCTGGCTGCCACGGTCATGGGCGATGCCAGCCATACGGCGCTACCTGCATCGCCCATGCGGCCGGGGAAGTTGCGCGCAGTCGAGGCGATGGCGCGGCTGCCGGCCGGAAACCGTGTGGCGCCGTAGCCCGCGCACGCATTGCACGCGTTCGGCAGCAGCTCCGCGCCGGCATCCATCAGCACGCCGAGCGTCCCTTCGCTGGCCGCTTGCAGCTGGTCGCGCAGCGAAGCGGGCGCGACCTTCAACGACACGCCCGATGCCACTTTGCGCCCGCGCAGCACCCGCGCGGCCATGCGCAGGTCTTCGAGCTTGGCGCCGGTGCAGGCGCCCAGATAGGCGATCTCGATCGGCGCGCCGGCGGCCTGGTCGACCGGGCCGCTGTTGGCCGGCGAATGCGGCGCGGCTACCTGCGGTACCAGCGTGCCGGCATCGAAGCGATGTGTGGCCAGTACCGGTGCGTCCGCATCGCTGCGCCACTGGCGCGGTTCGATAGCGGCGAGCGTGGCGGCATCGACGCCGGCATCCGCAAGCCATGCCATCGTTGTGGCATCCGGCGCGATCAGCGCCGTTTGCGCGCCAAGCTCGGTGCTCATGTTCGTGAGCGTCATGCGCTCCTGCATCGACAGCGTCTTTACCGCGTTCCCCGTGTATTCGATCACTTCGTAGCGGCCACCCGCCATACCCAGTGTGGCGCACAGGAACAGCATGACGTCCTTGGCGCAGACGCCGTCAGACAGCGTCCCCTGCCACTCGACCCGGATCGTGTTCGGCACACGCAGCCAGATCTCCCCCGTGGCCAGCACGCCGGCCATCTCCGTGGCGCCTATGCCGAACATGTACGCGCCAAAAGCGCCGCCCGTGGGGCTGTGGCTGTCGCCGCCGACGATGAAGCGACCGGGCAGGACATGGCCGCGCTCGGGCAGCACTACGTGGCAGATGCCTTCGTTGTCGATGAAGTTCTGAATGCCCGCTTCACGCACCCAGTCGCGCGTGAAGCGCAGGATCGATTCGGCTTCGGGGTCGGCCGCAGGCACGTAGTGGTCGGTGACCACCACGAATCGGGACGGATCCCAGACCTTTGCGCCGAGTTCGCGCAGCAGTGGCGCCACGCGGCGCGGTCCGCTCGAGTCGTGCGACATGGCCAGGTCGACCTTGCACATCACCACCGATCCCGGCGTGACATGCGACACACCTGCCGCGCGAGCGACCAGTTTCTGGGCGAGCGTGGCGGGCAGTTGGCTGGGGTCGACCGCGGTCTTGCCGTGCGGCAGGGTCATTCGGGCTTGGCTCCTGAATACTTCACCACCGTGGCCCAGCGCTTGACGTCCTGCTTCACGAAATTCGCGAACGTCTCGGGCGGCATGGCGCTGGGTTGCGCGCCGTCGGTTTCCAGGCGCTTGCGCACTGCGGGCTGCTCGAGCCCGTGGCGCGCAGCTTGGTACAGCGCCTGTGTGATCTCCGGCGGCAGATTGGCCGGGCCGAACAGGCCGAACCACGCGCTGGATTCGAAACCCTTTACCGTGGCGCCAATCGGCTGCGCGCCCGGAAACTGCGGCAGCGGCGTCGGGCTGGTCACGCCGAGCACCTTGAGCTTGCCAGCCTTGACGTGCTGCGCCACGTTGATCGTGCTGGCGAACATCAGATCAACCTGGCCCGCGAGCAGATCCGTGATGGCGGGCGTGGTGCCCTTGTACGGGATGTTGACGATATACGTGCCCGTCATCATCTTGAACATGTCACCGGCCAGATGCACCGACGATCCCACCGCGCCAATGCCGAAGTTCAGCTTGCCCGGCTCGGACTTGGCCAGACGGATCAGTTCGGGGATGTTGTTGGCGGGCAGGTTGGGCCGTGCCACCAGCACGCTGGGCACGGTGGCCACGAGTGTGATCGGCGTGAAGTCCTGGATCGGATCGAACGGCAGCTTCTTGTACAGCGTCGCGTTGATCGTATGGCTGGTGAAGCTCATCAGCAGCGTGGTGCCGTCGGCCGGGCTCTTGGCCACCATGTCGGCAGCGATATTGCCGCCTGCGCCGGGGCGGTTCTCGACCACCACGGGCTGGTCCAGCGTCTGCGACATTTCTTGGGCGATCGTTCGTGCCAGCGTGTCGGTGGTGCCGCCCGCAGGCGCGCCTACCAGGATGCGGATCGGCTTGCCGCCAGCGATCGCAGCTTGCGCGGCCTGTGCGGAAGGCGCGATGCACCACGCGGCCAGCGCGAGCAGCGCGGCGCAGGATGCGCGCCGTCGGCTGCTGGCGGATTGCAGGGCAGACTTGCAGACAGGCTGATGCTCGCCCGGGCGAACGACTGGCATGACGAAAGCTCCTCGGTTGTGATGTGGAGTGCGCAGTATCGCCCGATTCCGATTCGTCGCGTGGCCGGTACGAGGAGTGGGTCCCGGCCTCGCCCGCAGGTCAGTCGCGCAGGCCCGTGCGGGTTTCGTTTTCTACCCACACGTTGGCGCTGTCCCCGCCGCCCATCGGCGACAGTTCCATGCGGTATTCGTAGCGGTCGGGTCGATACTGGCCCATCAGCAGTTGCACCGGACGCCCATTCTTGTCGAGCACCACGCGGCGCACGGCCAGCAGCGCGCCGCCAACGGGCACGTCGAGCAGCGGGGCCACAACCACGTCGGCCAGGCGGGCCGTCAGCACTTGCGACGCGCGGCCCAGCTCCACACCGGCGGCTTCCAGCAGGCGCAGCATCGGCGTCGTTTCCAGATCCTTGCGGGTCAGCGAGCGGCCCAGGTCGATCGGCAGGTAGACCGTGATATGGGACAGAGGGCGGTTGCGGTAGTGACGCACGCGCACGATCTTCACCACGGGATCGCCCACCTGGATCTGCAGCGCTTCGGCGACTTCAGGGGTGGCGTGCACCTCGTCGATCGAGATGACCTTGACCGCAGTCTTCTCGCCCATGTCGATGATGGCGCCGAGCAGGCTCGTGGCGCGCTCCTCGGTGACCTGCGGCCTGACCGGATGCGGGTTTACGAATGTCCCGAGTCCGCGATGGCGGCGGACCAGACCTTCCTGAACCAGACGGTCGAACACGCGCCGCATCGTCACGCGCGAAGCATGAAATTGCTTGGCAAGGTCGATTTCGCCTGGCAGCGGGCCCTGGCCGAAGCGGCCTTCCACGATCTGCTGGCGGAGCACCACGTAAATCTGGTGATACAGGGGAACGACGGCTTCACTCATGGTTTCCCTTGCGTAAGCGCTGACAAGTCCTAGACGCGTGTAATGTACTTTAAATCAGACATGGCGGCCAGCATCAAACGCACTCGCGGCGTGCGAAGCACAATCTGCGACCACATGTGTTGCGAGACGGCATCGAACGTCCGCCAGACGCAAGAAAAGACGGGACGCAGCGGCGATTCCTTCACGCGGGGGCGTCGACTTATGCTCGCGCTGCCCGGTTTCACGCGCTTGCAGCATGACGAAGCCGACACTGACTGGTCAGGCTTGCCGGTACCTTGAGGGGTGGTGGTTGGGGGGCGGTGGCATCGCTGTTTCACTGTCGTTACGCGGGTTGCCGTCTTCAGCGTGTCACTCGTGCCTTCGTAACACGTTGAATTTCTGGCATTTTTTTCGGGCGCGACGGGCCGGTTCGCCTGACGGCCAAAATCGGTGTCACACCGCTGTGACATGTCTACTCCCATGCACAGGTTCCGCGCGAATGTGCGGCGCACAACCAACGAAAAAAGTTCCCGGAGAAACCCGCGCCAGCCTTTGTATTTCAACGGGATGCGCCGCGCGCCATGCGTGCTGGCACTGAATATGCGCAGGGGAAGGCTGGTCCGGCAACCGTGCGGGACCTGAACCTCCAGCCGGCGTTCTGCCTGTATGAGCGTTGGCCGGAGGCTGAGCCGCAATGTGCAATTCTCCTGGGAGCAACGTATGAACAAGACATTACTTGCGTCGGCGGTTGCGCTGGCACTGGGCATTAGTGGCCAGGCGCTAGCAGACCCGACGAACAACAACACGAACGGCCACGACAACACCCAGACTGCGTCCTCAACAAGCAACACGCAGAATGGCGGCGGCGCCGCGGCGAATGATGGTTCGACGGCTCTTCAGGCGAACGGCAACTCTTCTACTTCGACCACCAACAAGACGAAGAACACCAGCAATACCAACACCAACTCCAAGAATCACACCGACCAGGACATGAGCGGCTATGGCAACGCCGCAGCGGCCAATGGCAGTACGGCTACCGCCAACTTCACCAACTCGTTCAACTCCAGCAAGGCGCTGGCCATCAGCAAGCTTGAAGGCTATGTGACTGGCAACTACATCCACAACATCGGTAACGTTGCCACCAACAATGGCAGCGCCAACGGTGCAGCGGGTGGCAAGGGTGGCGCGGGCTATGGCGGCACCGGCAAGGGCGGCTCGGGTGGTTCGGGTGGCGCCAGCGGCGCTGGTGGCGGCGGCGGCAGCGGCGGCTCGGCAGTCAACGGCAGCGCCACGGCGGGTTATGCCGTCAACGGCAGCGCAACAGCTGGCGATGGCGCGGCAGGCGGCAAGGCCGTTGGCTGGGCTGGC
This sequence comes from Cupriavidus sp. UBA2010, assembly GCF_002335265.1. Classification (NCBI taxonomy): domain Bacteria; kingdom Pseudomonadati; phylum Pseudomonadota; class Betaproteobacteria; order Burkholderiales; family Burkholderiaceae; genus Cupriavidus; species Cupriavidus sp. UBA2010. Next base: position 60,545 of record NZ_DDCI01000017.1, on the reverse strand, counting down.
GATGGCGGCAACGCCAAGAGCAATGGTGGCGGCGCGCTCTCCGCGAGCCTTGGCGTAGGCGGCTTCGGTGGCTCCGGCAAGGGCAGTGGCGGTGACTCGGGCGCTGGCGCCCTGGGTGGCTTCGGTGGCGACGGCGGAAACGCCAAGGGTAGTGGCGGTGATGCGCTTGGCGCGAGCGGTGGACTGGGCGGCAGCAGCGGCGCAGGCGCCGCGCTCGGCAAGGTCCATGGCAATGCTGGTAACAGCACGGCGACAGCGGGTGCTGGTGGCGCTGGTACTGGCGGTACGGCCTCGGGTACTGGTGGCGGAGCTAGCGGCACGGGTGGTGCTGGCGGTGCTGGCGGTGCAGCGACCGCTGCCTCCGCAGGCGGCGCAGGCACTGGCACCGGCGGTGCTGGCGGCGCCAACACCTCGACTGCCGGCGCGGCAACTGGTGGCGCCGCGACTTCGACCGGCGGCGCCGGTGGTGCGCAGAACAGTGTTGCCGGCAACGGTGGCGCTGGCGGTGCGGCCACTAACGGCAGCGCAAGCAGCATGGCGTCGAATGGCAGCGCAACGGCAGGCAATGGCGCGGTTGGCGCTTCGTCTGGCGCAGGCGGTGCTGGTGGCGCGGGCATGGGCGGCACGGGTGGTACCGGCAACGGTGCGGTTGGCGGCGCTGGCGGCAACGGCGGCACCAACTATGTCGATGCAGGCACCTTCAACATGTCGAACATGATGTCCAGCGTCGGCCAGTCCGCAGCCGGCATCATGATTGCCAACCAGAACAGCGGCATGTCGTCGCTGGTGCAACAAAGCGTCAACGTCCAGGCGAACCTGGCAGTCGGCAAGTAAGTCCTTCGAGCGTCTGTACCGTTCCGCACGGAACGGTACAGCACCCGCAGGGTTGAATCGGATGGGGCAGTGCGTGCCGACGGCATCGTTTGTCGGCCGCTCTGCCGCATCAGACGCCTGTAGGTCCGAAATCGCTTCCGACGCTGGCGGCCCGGATGGGGGGCCGTGCCTCGGGGCATGAGGAGACGCACCATGCGATTGCATCGCCGAGCTGTCCTGGCAATGTCGACAGCCATCCTGGCCTGGCCGTTTGCGCAGGCTATTGCGGGGCCACCCGTCGCCGAGGCATCCGCCACGGCCGTCGCGGCGGCAAGCAGTGATTCGGGCGCAGCCACTGTCGTGGCGGGCGCGGCGGCAAGCGTGACGGCGGTAACGCCGGATGCTGCCCCCAAATTGAATATTTTCGGTACGACAGCCAATGCGGTCGCGAGCAGCAAGCTCGACGACGTGCGCGGTGGCGCTGAACTGGTCGTCAACGACATGCGCCTGAACGGCACCGTGGGCGGCAACGCCGCCATCAACACGCTGTCGGGCAGCAATTATGTCTCGGACGGTTCGTTCGCCAATGCCGCGGGTTTGCCGACCGTGATCCAGAATTCGGGCAACAACGTACTGATCCAGAACGCGACCATCCTCAACGTCCAGTTCAAATGATCATGCGCAGCCTGCTGTTGGCAGCCGCCACGCTGGCGGTGGCGCTGGGTGGCATCGCCGAAGCCCGCGCCGATACCATTCGCATTCCGGGCGATCAGGGCAACTCTTACACGGTGCCCGTGACCAGCCTGCGCGAAGCGCGCTTCCGCACGACCATCCGACAGCAGTATGACTTCAGCTGCGGCTCGGCCGCCGTGGCCACGCTACTGACTTTTCAGTACGGATTCCCCGTCAATGAAGAGACGGTCTTCGCCAACATGTATGTCAACGGCGATCAGGCCAAGATCCGCTCGGAAGGTTTCTCGCTGCTCGACATGAAGCGGTTTCTCGAGTCGCGCGGGTTCCTGGCCGACGGCTACGAGTTGCCGCTGTCGAAGCTCGAGGAAGCGCAGATTCCGGCGATCGTGCTGATCGTCGAGAACGGTTATCACCATTTCGTCGTGATCAAGGGGATCAAGGGCGACCGCGTGCTGGTCGGTGACCCGGCGCGTGGTACCCGCTCCATCGAGCGCGATCACTTCGAAAAGATCTGGGACAGCCAGTTGCTGTTCGTTATCCACAATCGCACGGACCGCGCGCGATTCAACCTGGCAGCCGACTGGCGCGTGGCGCCGTCGGGCCCTTACTGGATGGGAGTTCCGCGAGACAGTCTGTTCTTCACCGTCATGCCAAAGCATGGCCCCGCCGATTTCTGAGCTGAGGAACATCATGGTCCAGACAACCATTTCACCCGCATCAAGATGCACGGCCAGGTCGGCAACCGCGGCCGTGCTGCTTGGCGCGGGGCTGGCCTGCGCGGGCAATGCCCACGCCGGTGTCGAGACCCTGGCACCCGAGTCAGCCGATACCGCGGGCGTGGCGACTTCGGCCGCCATCGACCTGCCTGCAATACCAACGCCGACACAGCTGTCGGCGCCATCCGAAGACCCAATCACTGTGGCGGCGCGTGCCGCAGACCCCATCGTTGCGGACAACGTCACGGAGAACGTTTCCGAAAAAGCTGTCGAGTCGATCGCCGAAGCGCCTGCGCGGGGAGTAGAACCGGTGGACAAGGCGTCCGTTGCGCGGCATCACCCCATTGGGGACACGCTCGTGGCTGCCATGACAATGGCCACGCGGGAGCCCAATACGCAGGTGGCCGAGGCACGCGACGACATGGCCAGGTGGAAGCCGGTCGCGCAGGCGCGGCTTGAAGAATCGCGTGGCGGTTTTGATGTCGCCGGGTTGCAGGTTGGTTTCGGTATTGATCGCGCCGTCTTCGTCAATGGCGCGCTGGCCGTGGCCACGAGCATCACGATTCCCAACATCAGCAGCATCACCTCGGCCCAGGCCGCGCAACTCGCGCAGGCCCTGGCGCCAGTGACGGTTGCCTTAACCGGCGCCAACAGCATTGCGAGCGCGGCGATTGCTGCCGCCCAGGCTGCAACGGGCCAGGCAGGGCAGGCGGGACAATCCGCGACCACGGCAGCGAATGGCGCGGCAGCCAGCGCGCAAGGCGCCGCCGGCGCTGCTGCGTCCACGTCTACCGCAGCCGCAAGCGGCGGGATCGCTCAGGCAACGGGCGCCGCCGGCGTGGCGCAGCAACAGGCTGCGACGGCCGTCGCGGCGGCGGGCACGGTCGTCACCAACGGCCTGCTTACGGTGATACAGAACGGCGCGGCCAACACCGCGAACGTTGGTTCGGTAGCGAACATGCCGGCCACGGTTATCCAGAATACCCTCAACAACCAGAATATCCAGAGCCTGATGACCATCAACGCCAGCGTGAACACGCTGGCGGCATTCCGCGCGCAAATGGCAAACACCGCGCTGAACAGTGTCATCTCAACAATGGCCGGCATGAAGTAACACCAACAAGGCAGTCGCAGGAAACTTTGGTCGTGGAAAGGAAGACATCGACGAACTGGTAGCGGGCCTTAGCGTTTTTGCCCGCCGTCCTCGGGGGAGGTAGACGTCATGAAGAAGCGCTCGCTGCAGGGGATTGGTCTTGCCAGTTGCTCTACGATGTGCCTGCTTGGCGGCATGGCTCATGCGCAGACTCCGCCCGACGACGGGCCGCCGGCGGCCGCCAAGCTCGAAACGCTGCAGAAGGAACTGAGCGAGCAGGCGAAGCAGTTGGAGGCGATGAAGCGGGCGCTGGCCGAACAGGAGGCCACGATCCGCGAACTGCGCAGCACGGTGGATAGCGAATCGCTGGCGCGCAAACGTGGTGGCCAGGCCGGGGTAGGCACCGGCGTGACGCCGGGCAACATGGCGACCAATGCCGCCGCGGCCGCTGCGGGCGCCAGCGCCACACAGATCAACAGCACGGCTCAGCAAGGCGTACAGGCCCAGCAGGTGCCTTCCGACGCGCCGCCGCAGGCCGTGGCGCCGCAGAACGTGCAACAGGGCCAGGCCGCCCAGGGCGACCAGCAAGGCGAGTCCGCCGCGGGTCCCGAACAACCTGTGGGCAGGCCGCCGGAGCGCGATACGCGTCCACCAGAGATCGCGCCAATCTTCGACCAGCCTGGCGTACTCACGCCGCAGGGCAAGATCGTGATCGAACCGAGCTTCCAGTACGGCTACTCGTCGAGTGACCGCGCGGTACTGGTCGGCTACACGGTGATTCCCGCACTGCTGATCGGCCTGATCGACGTGCGCGAGATCAAGACGTCGACGTACATCACGTCCATGGCCTTCCGCTACGGCATTACCAAGCGTCTCGAGATCGAAGCCAAGGTGCCGTACGTGCATTCGAGCAGCGATACCGTCAGCCGCGAGATCTTCACCGGCACCGCCGTCGACAACGCCTTCAACTCGAGCGGCAGCGGCCTGGGCGACGTCGAGGCGACGTTGCGCTACCAGCTCAACTACGGCAACGAGAAAATGCCGTACTTCATCGGCTGGCTGCGCTACAAGTCCAACACCGGCAAGGATCCGTTCGAGGTGGTGACCGATTGCGTGACCCGTTGTGTCAGCAACACCACCGGCACCGGGTTGCCGCTGGGCATGCCGACCGGCACCGGCTTCCAGGCAATCCAGCCGGGCGTCACGTGGCTGTTGCCGACCGATCCGGCGGTGTTCTTCGGTACGTTCAGCTACCTGCACAACTTCGCGCGTGACAACATCTATCGCACCGTGCTGAACGGCCAGCAGGAATTCCTCGGCAAGATCGCACCGGGAGACATCTTCGAGTTCAACTTCGGCATGGGCCTGTCGCTCAACGAGCACGCGTCGTTCAGTATCGGCTATGACCAGAGCATCATCTGGCCGACCAAGCAGAACGGGCAGACCGTCCCAGGCTCCGTGCGCATCACGCAGGGCACGCTGCTCGTGGGCTACTCCTATCGCTTCAACAACCGGTACACGCTGAACCTCTCGGTGGGTGCGGGCCTGACGCGAGATACACCAGATCTGACGGTGACGGTGCGTCTACCGATCACATTCTGATGGTGTTCGCACGGGTGAAGTGACGCGCGAAATTCTCCGTTTGGCACCCCACTTCCCGTCATCCATTCGGTACCTTGCGCAGGCTTCGCGGAGAGAGTAGAACAGCTACTAACCCGTCCCGAAGACGGATCATCAGAGTACGGGGCGGCCTGACAGAGGAGGCTAGTCATGCGCAAACGGATCTTCTGGTTGTTGCCCGACCTGGCGAGCGCGCGCCGTACCATGGACGACCTGCTGCTGGCTCGCATCGAGAATAGCCACATCCATTTCGTGGGACGCGACGGCGCCGACATGACGGGTCTGCACGAGGCAAACCTGTTCCAGACTTCGGACATCGTTCATGCTGCGGAAATGGGTCTGATGGTTGGCGGTGGTGTCGGTATCGTGGCCGGCGTGGTGGTAGCGATGTTCCCGATCGTCAGCGACTCTCCGCAATGGGGTCTGGTCGGCGTGCTCGCCGTGCTGGGCGCCGTGTTTGGCGCGTGGGCCGCGAGCATGATCGGCAGCTCGGCGCCGAACAGTCGACTACGGTCGTTCGAGAAGGACATCGAGGCAGGCAAGCTGCTGCTGATGGTGGATGTGCCGCGCGGCCGTGTCGAAGAAGTCGAGGCGCTGCTGCAGAAGGCGCACCCCGAAGCGTCCTTCGCCGGCCTGGATCCTGCAGTACCGGCCTTCCCCTGATCGAAGCGGGGTCAGGCCTTTCCCTTCGCGCGCCCGTCGTGGCGCGCCCCGGCGTGTGTCCCATCACGCGCCATGCTGCGGCCACACCTGAAACCGGTACCGGAGTCTTCAGGTTTCCGGTGTGATGCCGCAGCAACACTTCGCCGCATTTCCTGCGTCAAATTCCGCCTTATCCGCCGCTTTGTTTGCTCATTGCCACCCGTTGGGTTACCGTCCCCATGCCGCCGCAGTTGCGCGGCGCGCTTAAAAATCAAACACACCAGCGCTACTGGAGGGGTCAACAATGAACGCAAGGCAGTTCGCGTGCGGCATATTCGCCGCCACGCTCGGGTTTGTCGCGCCCATCGCGGCACACGCGGAACCCGGCATCACCAAGAACACCATTCGCATCGGCCAGTCGGCCGGCGTCACCGGCCCGGTGGCGGGCTCGGTCAAGGAGCAGATCGCCGGTGCCCAGGTCTATCTCAATGCGGTCAATGCCAGCGGCGGCGTCGCGGGCCGGCGCATCGAACTGCTGACCTATGACGACGGCTTCGATGCCAAACGCACGCCCGGCAATGTGCGCAAGCTGATTGCCGACGACAAGGTCTTCGCGCTGTTCATGGTGCGTGGTACGCCGCAGAACGAGAGCATCCTGCCGATCATCGGCGCGGAGAAGGTGCCGCTGGTGGCGCCGCTGACCGGGGCCATCACGCTGCATCGACCGGTCAATCGCTACGTGTTCAACGTGCGTGCGAAATACCAGGATGAAGTGGCCCGCGCGATCAACCATCTGGCCACGTCCGGCATGAACCGGATCGCGATCTTCTATGCCAACGACGGCTTCGGGCAGGACGTCTTCGAGGGCTTCAATACGGCCTTGCAGGCACGTGGCGTGCAGCCCGCTGGCGCGGCGTCGTTCAATCGCCCGATGGGGGATATCAGCCAGGGTGTGGCCAGCGTCAACAAGGCCGATCCGCAAGCCGTGATGGTGATCGGTTCGGGCTCGGAGGCTGCCCGGATCATCCACGAGATGAAGAAGGCCGGTAGCCAGGCGCAGTTCGTCACGCTGTCCAATAACGCTGCCGATTCGTTCATCAAGGAACTGGGCGACGATGCCCGGGGCCTGATCATCACGCAGGTGGTGCCCGGCATGAACTCGAGCCAGATGAGCGTTGCCAGCGAGTATCGCGGCCTGGCCAAGGCGCAGAAGGTGGAGCCGAGCAATGCGGGCATGGAGGGCTTCATGTCGGCAAAGGTGCTGGTCGAAGGGTTGCGCCGCGCGGGACCGGAGCCCACACGCGAGAAGCTCGTGGCGGCGCTTGAAGGCCTGCGCGACTACGATCTCGGCGGCATCCTGATCAGCTACAGCCCGACGCGCCACACCGGTTCCTCGTTCGTGGAAATGTCGATCGTTTCGTCGACCGGCAAGCTGATCCGCTGAAGACCGGAGGGCTGCGGTATATTTCCCCGCATGGAAAATGCATCCACAGCCCATCCCTTTTCGCTCGCCGGCCGCGTGGCACTGGTCACGGGCGGCGCGCAGGGCCTCGGCCAGGCGATTGCCGCCGGCCTGGCCGCCGCTGGCGCGCACGTTCTGATCTGCGCGCGCAACGCCGCGCGCGTGGACGAAGCCGTCGCGCAACTGCTGGCCAGCGGCCTCGGCGCCGAGGCGCTCGTTCTCGACATCACCGATGAGGCCGCCGTGGCCGCGGCGTTCGATGACATCGCGGCCCGTCACGGGCGGCTCGACATCCTCGTCAACAATGCCGGCGCACGCAATCGCAATTCGATGGCCCATCTCGATGCTGCTGACCTGCGCGAGATGCTGGAGACCAACCTCGTCGCGCCCTATGCGTTATGCCGTCACGCGGCGCAATGGATGCAGCGTGGCGGGTATGGACGGATCGTCAATGTCACGTCGATCGCCGGCCAGGTGGCGCGCGCCAATGACGTGCTCTATCCCGCCACCAAGGGCGGACTCGATGCGCTGACGCGTGCGATGGCCGCCGATCTGGGCCGCCAGGGCATTACCGTCAACGCCATTGCGCCGGGATACTTCGCCACCGAGCCGAATCAGGCGATGGTGGCCGACAAGACCGTGGCAGAGTGGCTGCGCAACCGGACGTCACTGGGCCGTTGGGGCCAGCCGGAAGAGGTGGCGGGTGCGGTGGTGTTCCTGGCTTCGCCGGCGGCATCGTACGTGACAGGGCAGGTGCTCGCCGTCGATGGTGGCTACCTCGGCCACTTCTGAGCCCAATCCTCTAGCGCTTGCCGCTCCGGTAATGCGCGCGCAGGCACTCCAGCATCGCGGTTGCCGCCGCCGAATCACCCCGATCCTTGAGTCGTACCACGCAGATGTCACGCACCAGCGTGGGCATCTGCATGGGCCGGATGGCCAGCCCCTCGCGCCGGAACTGGAATAGCGCCAGCGCCGGCACGACCGACACGCCCAGACCTGCCTCGACGAGCGCCGCCACGGTAGCCAGGTGCTCGACTTCCATGACCCCGTTCAGCTTGAGCGGATGCAGTGCTGCATCCAGGTGCTGCCTTACGCTGCTGGTGCGCGACAGCTGGATGAATGGCAGTCCGGCCAGGGCTTGCGGCGTAACGCGGCGCTTCCCGGCCAGCGGGTGACCGGCCGGGCAGACCAGATGGAAGCTATCGCGCACCAGCGCTTCGACGCGCAGGTCGGCGTCCTGAGCCGGCGCGGGCGCCAGCGCGAAGTCGGCCTGCCCACGTCGCACCAACTCGATGCAGCCGTCGGCGAGCTGGTCGTGCAGTTCCAGCGCGATGCCGGGATATTGCTGGTGGAAGTTGGCCAGCAACGGCGGCAGGTCGCCGCCCGCCAGCGACGGTAGCGCCGCGATCGCCACGCGACCCTTGCGGCGCTCGGCATGATCGCGCAGGTCATCGAAGGCCGCTTCGAAATCGCCCAGCAGCCGACGCGCCATCTCCTCGAATCGGCGCCCGTCGGTGCTCAGGTCCACATGTCGCGTGGTGCGTTCGAAAAGCCGGCAGCCCGCCTGTTCCTCGAGCGTCTGGATCAACGCGCTGAATGCCGATTGGGACAGGTGGCACGCCTGCGCCGCGCGCGTGAAGTTGCGATGGGTGGCCAGCGCAACGAAAGCGCGCAGGTGCTTGACCGACAGGTTCGACAGCATGGTTCGGGTAGTGGAGATTTATCGGAAATACCGATAGATTAATCCAAATCATCCGTTTGTCAGCGAGAGTCTGCGAGACCTAGAATGGGTTCGCCGTCCTTTCCTTCGAGTTTCGGAAACGCCATGACTGTCCCCTTGCTGATCGGCTCCGGAGCCGGATTTTCCGGTGACCGCACCGACGCCGCCCTGCCCGTCGTGCGCACGCTGATTGCCGCGGGCGGACCTGCCGCGCTGATCTTCGAAACGCTGGCCGAACGCACGCTGGCACTTGCGCAACTGGCACGCCGCGACGATCCCGAGCATGGCTACGAACCGCTGCTGGACCAGCTCCTGACGCCGGTCCTTGGCTTGTGCCTGGCCAACGACATTCCGATCGTCGGCAACTTCGGCGCGGCCAATCCGCGTGCGGCGGCCCGCCGTATCGGCGAACTGGCGGTGGCGCTGGGCCTTCCCGCGCCGCGTGTGGCCGTGGTGGAGGGTGACGACCTGTCGCACGACGAAGGTCGCGCGCTGCTGCGCGGTATCGTCGGCGACTCTTTCCCGGAGGCGCGTTTCGTTTGCGCCAACGCCTACATCGGCGCGCAGGGCATTGCCGATGCGCTGCGTGACGGCGCGCAGGTGGTGGTGTGCGGCCGCGTGGCCGATCCCGCGCTGGCCGTGGGTCCGGCGATGGCGCACTTCGGCTGGGCCTGGGATGACTGGAATCGCCTGGCTGCTGCGACGATGGCCGGCCATCTGCTCGAATGCGGCGCGCAGGTCAGCGGCGGCTATTTTGCAGATCCGGGCATGAAGGACGTGCCCGATGTACACGCCGTGGGATTTCCGATCGCGCGGCTCGATGCCGATGGTGGCATCGAGATCTTCAAGGCGGCTGGCACCGGCGGCTGCGTGGATCTGCGCACCGTGAAGGAGCAACTTCTGTACGAGGTGCACGACCCCTGCGCCTACCTGACCCCCGACGTGGTCGCCGATATCGGCGAGGTGACCGTCGCGCAGGTCGGTCCGGATCGCGTAGCTGTCCGCAACATCCGAGGCCATGCGCGTCCAGACACGCTCAAGGTCAACCTGTTCTACCAGGGCGGCTGGATTGCCGAGGGCGAGATCTCGTATGCGGGCCCCAATGCAGCGGCGCGCGCGCGACTGGCGGCTGAAATCCTTGGTAAGCGCATGAAGGGTCTTGGTTTCGACGTGCCGATCCGCTTCGACCTGATCGGCGTGCTGAGCGTGTTTGCCGATGACGCCGGCGAGATGCTGGCGCGGCCACAGCCGCATGAGGCCGAGGCGCGCGATGTGCGCCTGCGCGCGGCGCTGGCGCACGAGGACAAGGCCGTGGCCCAGGCGCTGCTGCGCGAGGTCAATGCGCTCTACACCTGCGGCCCCGCGGGCGGTGGTGGCGTGCGCACGGCATTGCGTGCGCGCCTCAACGCGATGTCGTGCCTGGCGCCACGCCATACCCTGTTGTCCTGACCGGAGCCTGCCATGACCGTAACCACACAGCTCTACCGGTTTGCTCACGGCCGCACCGGCGACAAGGGCGACCGCTCCAACATCAGCGTGATTGCTTACGATGCCCGCGATTTCGATCACCTCGTCACGCACGTGACCGAAGATGCGGTGCGTGCGTTGTTTGCGCATCGGCACCCAGGGGCCGTGAAACGCTATCTGGTGCCGTCGATCCACGCGATGAACTTCGTCATCGATGGCGCGCTCGATGGCGGCGTCAACGATGCGCTCAATCTCGATACACACGGCAAGGCGCTGGCGTTTCTGCTGCTGGACATGCCGATTCCCTTGCCGCCGCGGTTCGCCGGCGGCACCTCATGATTGCCAAGCTGTTCCATCACAAAACAACTGGAGGAGACACAGATGTCCGCGTTTCGCAGGCCGCAGGCCCCCGCAGCCCTACTCGCTTTCGCTACATTCACGTGCCTGGCCTTGCCGGCCGGCAGTGCATGGGCCGAATTTCCTGACAAGCCGATCCGCTTTGTCGTGCCCTTCGCGGCCGGTAGCGCGACGGACCAGCTCGCGCGCGCCGTGGGCCAGGCCGTGACGCAGGAAGCAAAGGTAACCGTGGTGGTCGACAACAAGCCGGGCGCGAACGGCTTCATTGCCGCCAGCGACGTGGCGAAGGCCGCCCCCGATGGCTATACGGTGCTGATCACCACCAACACCACGCACGCAGCCAATGAGCACCTGTTCAAGAAGCTGCCGTACGACCCGGTCAAGGACTATGCGCCGCTGACGGCGTTGGGCCGTGGCGGCCAGATCATGGTGGTCAATCCGCAGGTACCGGCCAAGACCGTGGGCGAGTTCATCGCGCTGGCAAAGAAGGAGCCGGGCAAGCTCAGCTTCGGCAGCGGCAGTTCGTCGTCGCGCATTGCTGGCGAGCTGTTCCAGCAGATGGCGCACGTGGAACTGCTGCACGTGCCGTACAAGAGCAACCCGCTGGCGATCACCGACCTGCTCGGCAACCAGATCCAGATGATGATCACCGACACGGCGACCGGGCTGCCGCAGGTGAAGAGCGGCAAGCTGCGCGCGCTGGGTGTCTCTGGCAAGGCACGCTCGCCGCTGGCGCCTGACGTGCCGACGATCGACGAGGCAGGCGTGAAGGGTTATGAGATGAGCTACTGGTTCGCGGCCTATGCGCCGGCCGGCACGCCGCCCGCAGTGGTCGGCAAGCTGAACCAGATGCTGGTCAAGGCTGCCAGGAGCGAAACGGCCGCCACTTTCTACCAGTCGACCGGTACCGACGTGTTCACAAGTTCGCCGGCCGAACTGGCGAAGTTCCAGGCGCTGGAATCGGCGAAATGGGGCCGCATCATCAAGGCGGCGAACATCCAGCCCGAGTAAGTTCGCCTCACGCAGAAACGGGTACGCTTTGCGCTGGCAGGGCGTTCCCGTGACAACTTGCCCCGCCACGCGCCGTGATTTCGCCTAGAGTGTCTGGATCGGAACGACTGGAGCGTGTCATGAGCCAGACAGGCAAGGGGTTTCGGAGTGAGCGGCGCGGTTTCCTGATCGGCGTGGCGTCCGCGGCGTTGGGCGCCGTGGCGTTGCCGGCGTCGGCACAGTCACTACGCGGCAAGCCGAGATCGAAGATCGGCGTAATCGGTGCCGGCCACATCGGCGGCACGATCGGGGGAATCTGGGTGGGTGTGGGGCATCCGGTGATGTTCTCGTCGCGCCATCCCGAAGAACTCAAGCCGTTGGTCGAGAAACTGGGATCGCTGGCACAGGCCGGGACCGTGGACCAGGCCCTCGAGTTTTCCAATGTCGTCCTGCTTGCCGTGCCTTATGGCGCGTTGCCCGAACTGGGCAGCCAGCATGACTGGAAGGGCAAGATCGTGCTCGACGCCACCAACGCGGTGGCGCCGCGAGATGGGGCGATCGTCGAGGAGGTCAAAGCCAATGGCATCGGGGTGACCACTGCCAAGTACCTGCCGGGCGCGCGCATCGTGCGCGTCTTCAATTTCACAAGCGCGGGGTCTTTCGCGCGTGAGAGCAATCGCAAGGGGCCGTTGATGGCGGTGCCGATGGCGGGGAACGATGCCGGCGCGCTGATCATTGCCGGCAGGCTGGTACGCGATGCGGGCTTTCAGCCCGTGGTGGTGGGAGGCTTGTCCAGCGCCGACCGCTTCGCGCCGGGAGGCAAGTTGTTCCACATGGAGGGCACGGAAGCGGAATTCCGTCGTGCCATGGCGCAAAATTCCGCGCCGTGATGCCTGAGCCCGTGATGCCTGCTGTGAGACCTGATCAGTGAGATCTGGTGGCGGCCTTGCTTAGCGGCGCCGCCACTCCATCGCCACCATCGAAGGCGTGAACCCGAGCTGGCCGAAGAATGCGGCTTCTGACGAGCGCGCCGCGCGTAGAACCCAGGTGATATCCGGATCGTTGCCCATGACATGCCGCAGCAGCGCGCGGCCGACACCGCGGCGGCGATGCTGTGGCGCCACGGCAACCATCGAGATATAGCCGTTTGCGATGTCGTCGCAGAGCGCGCGCGCGAAGCCGATGACCTCGCCGCCCTCCACCGCCACTGCGACGCGTTGCGAGTTGGCGATGAGCTGCGCGAACCGTTCGGGATTGCTGACCTGTTGTTCCCAACCATTGGCGGCAAGCAGACGCCGGGCTGCCTCGATATCTGCGGGCAACGGGTTGCGGATTTCCATTGACGATTCCTCCAGCCTGGTACTTGGGCACGCGCGCCTTACTCCCACGAAAGTGGGGGTACGCCAGTGCCTTCCGCCACGGGCGCGCGTATGGTTCGCGCGTTTTGGCGACAGAGTGTAGCTAAGCGAACACGGCTGCGTCAAACAACTTTATCCGTTAATCCCACGCGTTCGGTGCCGCACGAGGGCCTGCGCGGGGCCCTGTCGTGTCCCTTGGGCTAGCGGTATGATGCCTGCCATGAATGCCACGATCTTCTCCTCCGCCCAGCCGGCAGATCAACTCGCCGAGTTCAACGACGCAGATAGCGCGCTGGCGCGTATCCGCGAGATCTATGACAGCTCAGTGGCCGCCGTGCGCGCGCGATTTGACGCGTTTGCCCAGGGCAAGCCGCTGCCGTCGGCCGCGCACGCGTGCTATCCGTATCTGGGCATCTCGGTCAATCTGGAGACGATGGTCACTGATAGCCGGCCTTCCTGGGGCACGGTGGCCTATCCGGGGGTCTATGGCACCACGGTGACGCGGCCGGACCTGCTGTGCGACTACTACCGCGACCAGATCGAGCGTCTGATGCGTTATCACCGCGTGCCGGTGGTGGTAGGGATTTCGCGCCGACCGATCCCGCTGCCGTTTGTGATCGAAGCATCGACCACCGATATCAGCTACACGCAGGCGCGTGAACTCGAGGCGTCATTCGTGCTGCCGGAACTGAGCCGCATCGACGACTCGATCGCCAATGGCACGTATGAGCCCACTCCGGGCGAAGCCTGGCCGCTGTCGCTGTTCTCGGCGGAGCGCGTGGATCTGGCGCTGCAGCGGCTTTATCACTACACGGGTACCGCGCCGCAGCATTTCCAGCGTTTCGTGCTGTTCACAAACTATCAACGTTACGTCGACGAGTTCGTGACACTGGGCCGTTCGCTGATGGCCGGTGACGGTGGCGATGGCTATGTGCGCTTCGTCGAGCCCGGCGACGTGATCCAGCAACTCGGCGAGCAAGAGCCGGATGACGCGACACGTCCACGTGCTTTGCCGCAGATGCCGGCCTACCACCTCGTGCGCGAGGATGGGCTGGGTGTCACGCTGGTCAACATCGGCGTGGGGCCTTCCAACGCGAAGACGATGACGGACCACCTCGCCGTGCTGCGCCCGCATTGCTGGCTGATGGTGGGCCACTGCGGCGGGCTGCGCCGCTCGCAGCAGCTTGGCGACTACGTGCTGGCGCACGCGTATGTGCGCGACGACCACGTGCTCGACCATGACCTGCCGCCCTGGGTACCGGTGCCGCCAATCGCCGAGATCCAGGTGGCATTGCAGGAAGCGGTGGCGCGTGTGACGGGATTGTCCGGTACCGAGATGAAGACACGGATGCGCACTGGCACGGTGGTGTCTACCGACGATCGCAACTGGGAACTGAAATCGAAGTCGCTCTACGCGCGCTTCAACCAGTCACGCGCGATTGCCATCGACATGGAGAGCGCCGCGGTTGCCGCCAATGGCTTCCGACTGCGTGTGCCCTACGGCACGCTCCTGTGCGTATCGGACAAGCCGCTACACGGCGAGCTCAAGCTGCGCGGCATGGCGAATGCGTTCTACCGCCAGCGCGTGAGCCAGCACATGACCATCGGGCTGGAGGCGATCCGCATACTGCGAGAGAACGGCGTCGAACAACTGCACTCGCGAAAGCTGCGCAGCTTCGACGAGCCAGCATTCCGATAAGACACCCGAGACACCTTCCTCCTTGTCTTCGTGAACGAAAAAAAGCGCGCGGTATCACCGCGCGCCTGGAATCGGAGTGAGCCGTCGCGAGCTCAGCCGTTTGACAAGGAGGAGAAAAATTGCCGCTTAGAAGCGATAGCCGACACCGGCGCTGAACAGCCACGGATTGAGCTGCACGTTCGATACCTTCTGGCCCGTTCCATTCGCATAGACGTTGCTCGAGATCCAGATCTTCTTGACGTCGACGTTGAGGAACCAGTTCTTGGTTACCTTGTAGTCCATACCGACCTGCAGGGCCGGGCCCACGCTCCAGCGGTCCAGGCCGAGGGAGTTGCCGGCGATGTCTGCGTTCCAGATGCGGGTCACGTTCACACCAGCGCCAACATAGGGGCGGAAGGTGCCATTCGGAATGAAGTGATATTGCAGCAGCAGGCTCGGAGGCAGGTGGCTGAACGTGCCGATCTTCGCGCCATCCAGACGGACATCCTGCTTTTGCGGAATCGTCAGCACCAGTTCAGCGGCGATGTTCGGCACGATGAAGTAGGTAACGTCCAGTTCCGGAATCCACTTGTTGTTGACGCTGATCCGGTCAGATGCGCCCACACCGCCAACCGGGTCGGACTTGTTGTCCATGTTCAGGAACGTGCCGCGCAGGCGGATCATCCAGTTGCTCTGCTGTTCGTCGGCGGCCACGGCCGGTGCCGAGAGCGCGCCGATCGTGGCGGCGGTCAGCGCCATGCAGATGGAGGAAACAAGGGTCTTGCGGCGGGGAGAGAGGGTAGTGGTCATGGTCGGGAAGCACTGGACATTGAAAATGTGCGCCCAGTGTGTCCCGTGGTTCCCTTGCAGACCTTGACATAGCACAAGCAAGAATCACCCTGCTCTCGAAAGGGGGATTGACCGTCGCCTGTGCGCGACAGATCGCCACCGCTTTGTGCAAACGGCGATCAAGCTTGTGCGGACAGGACTTCTATCCACATGCGGAATGATTCGTGGCGCCCACGCGGCCGCCCCCGTACGCTGTGCGCACGTGGTTGTGCACCGCGCATGTCGTGGGCGTCCGAGAGGACGTCTTTCGCGGTGTGCCCTCTGGGGGGAGGGCACACCGGTTTTCTCGGATGCAGGGCATCCGACAGTCATCAGGCCGCCCTGGCCTGCACGGCTTCCGACATGTCGCGGGTCTGCAGATGGCGATTGATACCGGAGACCACGGCCTTCAGTGACGCCGTGACGATGCTGGGATCGACGCCCGCGCCGAAGCCCGTGGCCGAGTCCGCGACGCGCACTTCGACATAGCAGGCCGCGTTGGCATCGGCGCCGGTGGTCATGGCGTGCTCGTGATAGTCCATCACACGCACCGCCACGCCCAGCCCGCGCGTGAACGCATCCACTGCCGCGTCGATCGGCCCATTGCCCGTGCCACGCATGCGCATCGGACGACCATCGCGCACGATATCGATTTCCACTTCCGCGGCGGCGTCGCTGGCCGATACCATGCGATGCGATACGTAGCGCAGTGGCGCCTCGACGTCGAGATACTCGCGGCGGAACAGTGCGTAGAGATCCGCCGCGCTGGCCTCGAGCCCGGTTTCATCGGTCATGGCTTGCACTGCGCGGCTGAACTCGATCTGCAGGCGGCGCGGCATGTAGATGCCGTGCATCTGTTCGAGCAGATAGGCCATGCCGCCCTTGCCGGACTGGCTGTTCACACGGATCACCGCGTCATAGCTGCGTCCGAGGTCGGCCGGATCGATTGGCAGGTAAGGCACCTCCCAGATCGCATCGTCCTTCTGCTGGGCGAATCCCTTGCGGATCGCATCCTGATGCGAGCCCGAGAATGCCGTGAAGACCAGGTCGCCCACGTACGGATGACGCGGATGCACAGGCAACTGATTGCAGTGCTCGACGCACTGGCGCACTTCGTCGATATCGGAAAAGTCCAGTTGCGGGTCCACGCCCTGCGTGTACAGGTTCAGCGCCAGCGTGACCAGATCCACATTGCCGGTGCGCTCGCCGTTGCCGAACAGGCAGCCTTCCACGCGATCGGCGCCGGCCATCACGGCCAGTTCCGCCGCCGCCACGGCAGTGCCACGATCGTTGTGCGGATGCACTGACAGCACGATGTGCTCGCGCCGCGCCAGACGGCGATGCATCCATTCGACCTGGTCCGCGAACACATTGGGGGTGCTGCATTCCACCGTGGTCGGAAGATTCAGAACCATCGGTCGGTTGGCATCGGGCTCCCACACGGCGGACACCGCGTCCGATACTTCGAGCGAGAAGTCGAGTTCGGCCAGGCTGAAGGTTTCGGGCGAGTACTCGTAGGTCCATGCGGTTTCCGGCATGGCATCGGTCAGTTCACGGATCAGGCGCGTGCCGGAGACGGCCACTTCCTTGATCTCCTCGCGCGATGCATTGAACACGATGCGGCGCCACGCGGGCGCGATCGGATTGTAGAGATGCACCGTTGCGCGCCTGGCGCCGCGCACGGACTCTACGGTGCGACGGATCAGGTCATCGCGCGCCTGGGTCAGCACGACGATGTTGACGTCTTCGGGGATGCGATCTTCTTCGATCAGCATCCGCACGAAATCGAAATCGGTCTGCGATGCGGAAGGGAATGCCACCTCGATTTCCTTGAGCCCGATCTTGACGAGCTGTTCGAAGAATCGCAGTTTGCGCGCGCTGTTCATCGGCTCGATCAGCGCCTGGTTGCCGTCGCGCAGATCGGTGCTCATCCAGCGCGGCGCGCGCGTGATCTGGCGCGACGGCCAGGTTCGGTCAGGCAAGTCGACCGTGGTGGCGGGGCGATATTTGGTGGATGGATCCTGCAACATGGGCATGGGAATTCTCCTTCCTCGCTAAGGGAAGATGCGACGAATGCGTCAAAAATGGAAAACGGACGGAAAAACGGTGGCGAAAGGCTGCCGAACTGCCACAGGGCTCTAGGCCCGGCAACCGATCGGTAGGCTTAGCAGTAGCGAGGAAGCGCCCAGGGCGCGGCACGACAGCAGGCCCGCGACGCACGCGCGCACGGCGGCATCGATGCGCAAGGCATCGGCGGCGTGGCGGAGGTTGAGTGCGGTGGCGGTCATCGTGCTGGGAAATGTGTCGCAGCGGTTGCGCGACTCAAGGAGCGTAGTGCAGAACACGGGCTGGCGTCAACCCGGGATCGGACGCGGATCCGCGTGGATGCGTGCTGCATTGGTGCGATCTGCGGCCGTCATGGCGGTTGCGTCTTCCGACAAAGGGATGAAACGAGCCTCTTGTGTTGGTTCGCACTCAATCCTCTGGCCGGTATTGCATCCGCCGCATCGCGCCTAGTCTGATTCTGGGAACGGGCCCAAAACTACAAGAGGGGATCATCATGCGGACACGTACGTGGACCACATGGCTCGCCTGTGCGGCGATCGCCATGCTGATGGTGGCATGCGGCGGCGGAGGCGGTAGTTCGGGCTCGGGATCGGCGCCATCCGGCGGCGCGGGCAGTGGCGGTAGCGCCGGCAGCGGCGGCTCCGCCGCGGTGGCAACGTCCTATACGCTGGTGTTGAACCAGACCTCGGGCAAGGTCGCGGTAGGCGACACGATGCCGCTGACTGCGTCAGTCGTTGACAATCTTGGCAATGACGTTACCGGTTCGACCACATTCGCCTGGTCGACCATCAATTCCTCCATCGCCGTCGTGGCGAACGCATCGGTACCGGGCGGCGCAGTGGTGACCGGCGTGGGTCTGGGTATCGCCAACATCAGCGTGGTGGCGACCGTGACCGGCGCCAATAATGCGACGACCGTGCTGCCACAGGCATCGGCGACGATTACGGTGGTTGCGCCGGGTAGCAGGACGTACAGCCTCGCGCTGCCGTACCCATCGCTTTCGATGACGGACGGGCAGACCCTGCGCGTGACGGCATCCTTGATCGACAGCGACGGCGCGGATCGCTCCGCCAGTGCCACCGGATGGACCTGGCGCAGCACCACGTCGGCGGTGCAGGCGGCAGGCGTGGCCAATGTCGGCGTGCTGCTTGGCGTCAATGCGGGCAGCACCGTCGCCCTGTCCGTGGTCAGCGTTCAGGTCACGGCACCGGATGGCAGCACCCTGACCGGCGCTTTCCCGGTGTCGGTGTTCCCGACCGGTGTATCGAGCTACCGGCTCGTGTTGTCGCAGAACGGCTCGCAGATCAACGCGCTGAACGTGCTCAACGGCTACCCACAGACGTACCTCTCGCAGGTGGTGCGTAGCGATGGAAACGACTCGACCCCGGATTTCACCGGCCTGTGGACCTTTACGACCACATCGCCATCGTTACTCGTGTTGCCGGATTCCTCGACACGTCTCACCACGGTCAGCACCGGTCGGCCGAACGGTGCGTCACCGCTCCAGAGCATTCTTTCGGAGATGGCCGGCAGCTTGACGTTGAGCGCAAAGCCGCGCGCCACGCTGTTCGTCACGGAGCAACCAACCTGGGCGCTGGTCTACAACGGTCCACAGCCATTGGTAGTGAACCGCCTGGCTGGCGCGACCATCGCGGTGCAACTGCTGCATCGTGGTGTGGATGAGGGCATCACCGGTTGCGGGACGAGCTGGGCGTGGTCGACGACGAGCAGCAATATCGTGGTCGCGCAGTCGGTGCTTGCGCCCAACTCGGCGTCGATCCTGCCGACGGCGGCTGGCCCCTTCTCGGTCACGGCGACATGCACGGCCGGGGTGGAGGCCATGCCGCTGTCGATCACGATTCCGGGCACGGCACAGTAACGTACTCCGGCGGGGTGCGTACCCGTTTCTGCGGACGCATGCCTCCTTGGTTCGCTCCCCTTTCCCGCTTGCGGGAGAGGGGCCGGGTGAGAGGGATCAGCGGCTCAAATTGCGACAAGGTGGCAAGCAGAGCCTCCACGCCCTCTCACCCAACCCCTTGCCTGCGCCGTGGGAGAGGGACGCAGGCGGATCAAGGCGTACCCATTTCTGCGTGCCTGAGTTGCATCCCCACAAATGAAAACGGCGACCTTTTCAGGTCGCCGTCGTCAGGCATCATCCGTCGATCCGGTCGTCAGGATTTGCGCACGAAGCGGACAATATGCTCGTTGCTGGCGCTGCCCGACTCTGTCGACTTGGTCGAGGTATTGGATCCGCAGGTGCTGCATCCACTATTCGTATCGCACCCTGTGGCGCAACCGGCGGCCTCGCGCGGTGCGAGTCGCCGCGCGACCCAGCCACGCCAGCCGCTGGCCGATGCGCCGCCCAGCCCTGCCGCCAGACTCGCCTTCACGCGCTCGCGTGTGCGCGGCATGTAGCGGCCCACCACGTGCAGGGCGCAGGCCAGCACGATCAGCGGAACCACCAGCGTTTCAAAGGCTTGATAGAGCGTCATGGTCTTTGTGCCTGTTCAACTGAACATCAACGCCACGCGGTACGTGATAAACGACGCGAGGTAGGCCAGCCCGCCCAGATAGGCGACGGAGGCGGCCATCACCTTCCAGGAGTTGGTTTCGCGACGGATCACGGCGAGCGTGGAGATGCACTGCGGCGCGAAGACGTACCACGCCAGCAGCGACAGCGCGGTGGCCAGCGGCCACTGAGCGGCAATCATCGGTGCGAGCTGCGTGGCCACGGCGTCGTCACTGCCGGACAGCGCGTAGACCGTACCCAGCGCGCCCACGGCGACCTCGCGCGCAGCCATGCCGGGCACCAGGGCGATACAGATCTGCCAGTTAAAGCCGATCGGGGCGAAGACATGCTCGAGCGCGCGCCCGATCATCCCCGCGAAGCTATAGTCGATTGCCGGCATGGTGGCGCCTTCGGGCGGCGACGGGAACGTCGCCAGGAACCACAGCAGCACCGTCATCGTCAGGATTACCCGGCCGACGCGTGACAGGAAGATGCGGGCGCGTTCCCACAGGCCAATGGCGATGTCGCGCGGATTCGGCACGCGATACGCCGGCAACTCCATCAGCAGCGGATGCTCGGTGTGGTCGCGGCGGAACCACTTGAGCACGTACGCCACCAGCAGCGCGCTGACGATGCCGGCCACGTAGAGCACGAAGAGCACCAGGCCCTGCAGGTTGAACAATCCGGCCACCGTGCGTTCCGGAATGAATGCGGCGATCAGCAGCGCGTAGACAGGCAGGCGTGCCGAGCAGGTCATCAGCGGCGCCACGAGAATGGTCGTCAGCCGGTCGCGCGGATCCTGGATCGTGCGCGTGGCCATGATCCCCGGAATCGCGCAGGCGAAGCTGGAGAGCAGGGGAATGAACGAGCGGCCGGACAGGCCCGCGCTCATCATCAGGCGGTCAAGCAGGAACGCCGCGCGTGGCAGGTAGCCCGATTCCTCGAGCGTCAGGATAAACAGGAACAGGAACAGGATCTGCGGCAGGAACACGATCACGCTGCCAACGCCCGCGATGATGCCGTCCACGATCAGGCTCTTGAGCATCCCGTCGGGCATCGTCGTGCCGACCAGCTCGCCGAACCAGTGCACGCCGGCCTCGATGCCGTCCATCAACGGCGTGGCCCACGAGAACACGGCCTGGAACATGAAGAACAGCAGCACCGCCAGAATGACCAGGCCGAAAACCGGGTGCAGCACCACGCCGTCGAGCTTGTCCTCGAACTGCGCGGTGCGCGTGGGCATCGTGACGGCGACGTCGAGCAGCCGCTTGACCTCGGCGTGCGTATCAAGCTCCGACACGCTATCGAGCGGCTGGGCCGGCGGCGCCGGTGGCAGCGTGTCGTCGAACAGCTTGATCAGCGATGCGGCGCCATCGTGCTTGACCGCGACGGTTTGCACCACTGGCACGCCAAGTTCACGCGACAGCGCTTCGCGATCGATCTTGATGCCGCGCCGTTCGGCGGCATCGCTCATATTCAGCACCACCACCATCGGCACCCCAAGGCGGCGCAGTTCCAGCACGAAGCGCAGGTGCAGGCGCAGATTGGTGGCGGCCACCACGGACACGATCAGGTCCGGGCGCGTCTCGCCCGGGCGCTGGCCCAGGCAGACCTCGCGCGTGATGGCTTCATCCAGGCTGGCGGAGTCCAGGCTGTAGGCGCCCGGCAGGTCGAGGATGCGAACCGTGCGACCGCCCGGCGACACGAACTGGCCTTCCTTGCGTTCGACGGTGACGCCCGCGTAGTTGGCCACCTTCTGGCGGCTGCCGGTGAGACGATTGAACAGTGCGGTCTTGCCGCAGTTGGGATTGCCTACCAGCGCAATGCGCAGGGCGGCGGTGGGATTCTGTGCGACTGACATGTGAGTGCGAAGGGGCAGGCCGGTTACGCGATGCGCTGCGATGGCGGCGCTTCGGTTTCGCCGGCTGGCGCGATGCTGGTCACGGTGGCGCTGGCCACTTCCACGGTGATGCGGGCGGCTTCCGAGCGGCGCAACGCGAATCGCGAGTAGCCAACCTGGGCAACGAGCGGATCCCTGCCGAACGGTCCGAACGCGATGATCTGCACGGTCTCGCCGGGCACGAAACCCAGGTCGCGCAGACGGCGCGCAATGGGATCATGCGTGAATTCGTCATCCACGGATTTCACGACAGCGGCAGTGCGCCGGGGCAGTTCAGACAACCGCATATGCTTCCAGTCCAGGGGCGCGATCAGCGCCGCGCGGCAGGCTCGGAACCTGCCGGGTACGTAAATAGAAATCGTTCTCGATTGTATAGCATTCGTAGCAGTTTGGCGCTTTGACGGTGGTTTACCGCGCATCGCAAATTGGGAAATCGACGACGATTTGCCCCCGGTAAACCCCCCTTATGTACCGAATAACACAATTGCGGTATTGGTTGCGAAGTTGCCTCGGGGCTAAGCTGCAAGCACGCTGAACACCCCGTTCCACGCGTACTTCTCAAGCCACTGGCTTCGGCCAGTGGCTTCTTCTTTTGGCGCATTCCTGGCGTGTTCTTGCCGAGTGACTAGATGTCTGCCTCGCTGGCGGCCAGCCTGACCATTTCGACGAAATGGTCGCGTGCCGGGTGATCCGGCGCCTGTTTCCACACGCAATACACCTCCGAGGGCACGGTCGCATCCGCAAGTGGCCGAAACGCGGCACCTGCCATGCCGGAGCGCGCCATCGCAGCCGGCACCACGGCAATCCCCATCCCCTGTGACACCAACGACACCACGGACAGCCAGTGCCGCACCTCATGGCGAATCTGGGGATAGAAGCCGTGCGCGGCGCACATGTCGAAAATGCGGCTGTAGTAGTCGGGCGACGCCTTGCGGGAGAACAGGACGAATGGCTCGCCGCGTAAGTCAGTGAGCGCTACCGTATCCTGTTGGCCAAGCGGATGCTTGGCTGACATGCAGCAGACAAACGGTTCGCGGTGCGCCAGCGTGGTGGCCAGCTCATCCGGCACGCGGCTGGTATGGACAAAGCCCGCATCGAGTTCACCGTGTAAAAGTGCATCAATCTGCTCTTGCGAGTTCAGCTCGGTCAGGGCCACGTGGATGCCGGGATAGCGCGCCTGGAATTCCTTCAGGCGCTGGGGCAGGCCACGATAGAGCATCGACCCCACGAAGCCGACCCGCAGCCGTCCCACCGCGCCGGCCTCGATCTCCCGCGCCAGCAGGCGGGCTTCCTCGGCCTGCGCCAGTAGCGCCATGGCCGATTCCCGAAACGCGCGTCCGGCCGCGGTCAGGCGCACGCCACGGCTGTCGCGTTCGAACAGCCGGGCGCCGACCGAGGCTTCTAGTTGCTGGATATTGAGCGATAGCGGCGGCTGCGAAATCGACAGTCGCCGGGCGGCGCGCCCGAAATGAAGTTCCTCGGCGAGCACAAGGAAGTAGCGCAGATGTCGGAATTCCATGGCGATACAAAATTTGTATTGATCGAGCCAATTTTAGAATTAGACACGAATCGTTGGGGTTTGAATAATGGACGCAAACCATCCCGCCC
Source organism: Cupriavidus sp. UBA2010 (assembly GCF_002335265.1). Taxonomy (NCBI): domain Bacteria; kingdom Pseudomonadati; phylum Pseudomonadota; class Betaproteobacteria; order Burkholderiales; family Burkholderiaceae; genus Cupriavidus; species Cupriavidus sp. UBA2010. Next base: position 37,024 of record NZ_DDCI01000017.1, on the reverse strand, counting down.
GACAGGCATCGTGTCCAGGACGGGGACCTCCAGGAGACGATTCATGCCGACCAGCGCCGCGCGCCCAGCCGCGTCCACCACCGTGTACCCCGAAGTTGCCGCGCATCCGGTGCCAGATCGCCATGGCGCGAGCCTGTTCACGGCCGATCCGGACCTGCGCGCGCTGCTGCCGCTTTACCTGCCGGCCGACCTGTTCAACCACCTGCTGCCGCACCTCGAGCGCATGGGCGCACTGGCCGGCGGCGTGCTCGACGAACTGGCCAACGAGGCCGATCACGCGCCGCCCACGCTGTCGCACCGCACCCGCACCGGCCTTGATGCCCAGCGCATCCACAAGCATCCGTCCTATGTGGAACTGGAGCGCGTGGCGTTCTCGGAATTCGGGCTGGCTGCAGTGTCGCATCGCGGCGGCGTGCTCGGCTGGGACAAGCCGATGCCCCCGGCCGCGAAGTACGCACTGACCTACCTGTTCGTGCAGGCCGAATTCGGCCTGTGCTGCCCGCTGTCGATGACCGATTCGCTGACGCGCACGTTGCGCAAGTTCGGCGATCCGGCGCTGGTCGACCGATTCCTGCCGAACCTGACCACGCAGGTGTTCGACGACCTCTATCAGGGCGCGATGTTCATGACCGAGCAGGGGGCCGGCTCTGACGTCGCTGCCACGACCACCCGCGCGATTCGCGACGACAACGCCGAGGGCGGCTGGCGTCTGGTGGGCGACAAGTGGTTTTGCTCGAATCCCGATGCCGCGCTGGCGATGGTGCTGGCGCGGGTGGAGGAAGCCGACGGTTCGGCCGTTGCCGGCATCAAGGGCGTCTCGCTGTTCCTGTTGCCGCGCACGCTGGCGGATGGCAGCGCCAACCACTTCCGCATCATCCGTCTCAAGGACAAGCTCGGCACACGCTCGATGGCCAGCGGCGAGATTCGGCTGGAGGGCGCGCACGCCTACCTGGTTGGCGAACTGGGCCGTGGTTTCGTGCAGATGGCCGACATGATCAACAATTCGCGCCTGTCCAACGGCGTGCGAGCGGCCGGCCTGATGCGCCGGGCGCTGACCGAGGGCCAGTTCATCGCCCGCGAGCGCCGCGCGTTCGGCAGGCGCCTGGCGGACATGCCGCTGATGCGTCGCCAGTTGCTGAAGCTGACGCTGCCCACGGAGCAGGCGCGCACGATGGTGTTCCAGACTGCCGAAGCCCTGCGCCGTGCCGATGCGGGCGATGCCGACGCCTATCCGCTGATGCGCATCCTGACACCGCTGATCAAGTTCCGCGCCTGCCGCGATGCGCGCAAGGTCACGGGCGATGCGATGGAGATCCGCGGCGGCTGCGGCTACATCGAGGAATGGAGCGACCCGCGCCTCGTGCGCGACGCGCATCTCGGTTCCATCTGGGAAGGCACGAGCAATATCGTCGCGCTCGACGTGCTGCGCGCAATTCGCCGCGAGGGCTCGCTGCCCGTGTTGCAGGCACACCTGCAGGCGCTGCTTGGCGATACGCCGATGCATGCCACTGCGCGCGCCACGTTCGACCTGGCGCTGGCCAACACCGTCGCGCTGGCGACCCGTGCGGCAGACGCTGGGGCCGATGGTGACGTGCTGGCGCGTCAGGCAGCTTCCGCGCTGTATCACGTGACCAGTGCCGTCGCCATGGCATGGGAAGCCGGCCAGATCGGTTCGGTTCGCCGGATGCGGCTGGCGCAACTGGTGCTGGTGCATCGCGTGCTGCCGCAGGATCCGCTCGGCGGCGGCGTCGAACCCGAGTGGCTGGCCGAAACCGTGGAGCCGCCCGCCGATGGCGTGGTGCGCGCGGCGGGGCCCGTGGACCAGATCAACGTGTTCTGACGGCTCACCCAGAGAACACCCAGGCAGTACGGTGCGCCCGCAACGGCGCACCTCGCGCGCCCGCGGCGCGCATTCCAAACATAAAAAGCTTTACCGGAGACAACCCATCATGCCCCAATGGCACCGCCGCGCGGCCCTTGCCGCGCTGACCTCGTTGGTCGCCTGCACGTTCACGCTCACCACCACACCGGCCTTCGCGCAGAAGGAATTCCCGAGCAAGCCGATCATGCTGGTGGTGACCTATCCGCCCGGCGGACCTACCGACGCGATGGCCCGCACGCTGGCCGCTGCGTTGAAGAACAGCCTTGGCCAGCCCGTGGTCGTGGAGAACCGCGCGGGAGCGGGCGGCAACATCGGCGCGGAAGTCGTCGCGCGTGCCGAGCCCGATGGCTACACGCTGATGTTCGGCACGTCGGCGCCGCTGGCCATCAACGTCAGCCTGTATCGCAAGATCAACTACGACCCAGTCAAGAGCTTCGCGCCGGTGATCCAGATCGGCCAACTGCCCAATGTGCTGGTGGTAAATCCAAGCGTGCCTGCGAAGAACGTGCAAGAGCTGATCGCGTACAGCAAGGCGCATCCGGGCAAGCTGTCCTATGCGTCGTCGGGCAATGGCGCATCGTCGCACCTGGCCGGTGTGCTGTTCAACAACCTGGCCGGCACCGACTTCCAGCATGTGCCATACAAGGGCACCGGCCCGGCGCTCAATGATCTGCTGGGTGGGCAGGTCAGCATGACTTTCACCGACGTGCTGACCGCGCTGCCGTTCATCAAGAGCGGCAAGGTGCGTGCACTCGGTGTGACCACGAAAGGGCGTTCGCAGGCATTGCCCGATGTGCCCACCGTGGCGGAACAGGGTGTTGCAGGTTTCGATGTTTCGGTATTCTTCGGTGTGGTAGCACCTGCCGGTACGCCGCCGGAAGTCATCCGCAAGCTCAATCACGCATTTGCCGATGCGTTGGCACAGCCAGACGTGCGCAAGACGCTGCTGGCGCAGGGGCTGGAGTTCGCGCCGGCCACCACGCCAGAGCAGCTCGGTGGTTTCGTGAAATCGGAAGTCGGCAAATGGCGTTCCGTGGTGCAGAAGTCGGGTGCGCAGCTCGACTGATCATGACAAGAACAGGAGGAGACATGACGCCATTCACACCCGGCGCGCTGGCAGGCATTCGCGTAGTCGATCTGTCGCGCATTCTGGGCGGCCCGCTTTGCGGCCAGATCCTCGGCGATCACGGCGCAGACGTACTCAAGATCGAGCCGCCGCAGGGCGATGACACACGCACCTGGGGGCCACCGTTCCGCGATGGCGTGGCGTCGTACTACTTCGGCCTCAATCGCAACAAGCGCATCATGACGCTGGACCTGACGGCCGATACTGACCGCGAAGTCCTGCTGACGCTGCTGGCCGATGCCGACGTGCTGATCGAGAACTTCAAGACCGGCACGCTCGAGAAATGGGGCCTTGGTTTCGATGTGCTGTCGCAGCGCTTCCCCCGGCTCGTGCATTGCCGCGTGTCCGGCTTCGGCGCCGATGGTCCGTTGGGTGGCCTGCCGGGTTATGACGCGGCGATCCAGGCGATGGCCGGCATCATGAGCATCAACGGCGAGGCCGACCGGGAACCGCTGCGCGTTGGTTTGCCCGTGGTGGACATGGTCACTGGTCTGAACGCCGCGCTGGGTGTGCTGCTGGCATTGCAGGAGCGAGAGCGCAGCGGACGTGGGCAGTTCGTGGAATCGGCGCTATATGACTCGGGCTTGTCGCTGTTGCATCCCCATGCGGCCAACTGGTTCATGAGCGGCAAGACGCCCGCGCGCACCGGTAACGCGCATCCGAACATCTACCCGTACGACACGGTGGCCACCGCGACCGATCCGATCTTCCTTGCCGTCGGCAACGATCGGCAATTCCGCATCCTGTGCGAGTACCTCGGCGTGGCGGAGCTGGCCGACGACGAACGCTTTGCAACGGCAGGCGCGCGCTCGGTCAACCGGGCGCAATTGAAGGGCACGCTGGAATCGAAGCTGGCCACGTGGGACGGGAAGGCGCTGGCCGACGAACTGTCTGCGGCCGGTGTCCCGTGCGCACCGGTGTTGTCGGTGCCCGATGCACTGACGCATCCGCATACCGCCCATCGCGAGATGGTGGTGGAGATGCCCGGCGGCTACAAGGGCCTAGGCGCCCCGGTCAAACTGAGCCGCACGCCGGCGACGTACCGGTATGCACCGCTGACCGAAGGCAACCAGTTCCTGCCGCGCGAGGCGGCGAACGATTGAATTGGGTGTCAACCGTTGGTATGCGCACCCCTCTCCCGCGCGGGAGAGGGGTGTAAAAACGACCTCACCGCTTCTTACCCCGGAATCATCCCCGTCAGCCAGTACGCCTGGATCATCGTGATCACACCCACGATGGCTGCGAACAGCAGGCTGTGCTTCACGGTGAAGCGGAACAGTTCCGACTCCTTGCCGACCAGACCCGTCGCCGCGCAGGCCACTGCGATCGACTGCGGCGAGATCATCTTGCCTGTTACGCCGCCCGTGGTGTTGGCGGCCACCAGCAGCGTGTCCGATACGCCGATCTGATGCGCGGTCGTATGCTGCAGCGAGCAGAACAGCGCGTTCGACGACGTATCCGAGCCGGTCAGGAACACCCCCAGCCAGCCCAGCAGCGGCGAGAAGAACGGGAACGCCGCGCCGGTTCCGGCCAGCAGCAGCGCCAGCGTCGATGACATACCGGAGTAGTTGGCGACGAACGCGAACGCCAGTACCAGACCGATCGAGGCGATCGGACGGCGCAGTTCCAGCAGCGTTTCCTTGAAGGTGGTGATGGCATCGCTCGGCTTCATGCGCAGCAGCACCGCAGAGATGATGGCGGTCAGCAGGATCGCGGTACCGACGGCCGACAGCAGGTCGAGCTTCAGCACAGCCTCGTAGGGCTTGGGCGATGCCACGATCGGGGCGCTCTTGATCACGAGTTGGTCGAGCATCGGTACCTTGAACTTCAGTACCGTTCCCGCCAGCGCGCCGTTGCCGGCGAACAGCGCCTTGAACGGTGCCAGGCTCCAGACCGTGACGATGGCGGTCAGAATGCCGAACGGCGCCCATGCGCGCACGGTCTGGCCGAACGTGTAGGGCGATGCTTTGCGGCTCGCGGGCGCACCCATACCGCCACCGAACCCGGCCATCGCCACAGTGCCGCCAGCCGCAACCGTGCCACCAGCCGCTTGCGATGCCGAGCGCGGTTGCCACACACGCAGGAACGCGGCGAGCGAGATCAGACTGACCAGTGCCGACGTGATGTCCGGCAGCTCGGGACCGATGTGGTTCGACGTGAAGTACTGCGTGACGGCGAAGCTGCCACCGACGACCAGCGCGGCTGGCCAGGTCTCGCGCACGCCTTTGGCGCCATCCATCATGAACACCAGCCAGAACGGCACAGCCAGCGACAGCAGCGGCAATTGGCGGCCCGCCATCGCGCCGATATGCATCGGGTCGATGCCCGTGACCTGTCCGGCCACAATGATCGGAATGCCCATCGCGCCAAACGCCACCGGCGCGGTGTTCGCGATCAGGCAGAGCCCGGCCGCATAGAGTGGGTTGAACCCGAGCCCGACCAGCAGCGCGGCGGTAATCGCCACCGGTGCGCCGAAGCCCGCCGCACCTTCCAGGAACGCCCCGAAGGCAAAGCCGATCAGCAGCATCTGCAGGCGCTGGTCATCGGTGATCGACAGCACCGACGCGCGGATGACGTCGAACTGCCCGGTCTTGACCACGATCTTGTAGAGGAACACCGCGGTGACGATGATCCACGCGATTGGCCACAGGCCATAGGCAAAGCCGAATCCGGCCGCGGCAAATGCCTGCTGTGCCGGCATCCCGTACGCGAAGATCGCCACGGCCAGCGCCAGTGCCAGCGTGACAGCCGCCGCCACATGGCCCTTCATGCGCAGTACCGCGAGCGCGACGAAGAAAAACAGGATGGGTATCGCCGCCGCGAGCGCGGACAGCCAGAGGCTGCCCAGCGGCGTATAGATCTGGGTCCAGGGTTGCATCTGGAAGTCTCCTTGGTGGTTTGTCTGAATTCTTTTGGTGGGATGCCGCTCGATGCCGCTACTCGGGCTGGTTGCGTGCGTCGAGCAGGTCGGAAAGGCTCTTTGGCGCCGGTGTCAGTGGCTTGCGATGCTGCGTCCAGCCCATCTGCCGCGAGGGCGTCAGCGCCCGCAGCCGGGTGGCGGCCCAGCGGAACAGGCGGTACGTGGTGGGGTGGGCGAACGCGCCGCTCCAGAAGCGCCAGACCAGATGCTCGCGGCGACTGAACTTCGCGCCCTGGCCCTTGAGCGGGTGCGGCACGGCCTCGTCGGGGTTGCGGTTCGACTCAGTGCGCAGCCGCACCAGCAGCTGCGGAATCGGAATGCGCACGGGACAGACCTCGCCGCACGCGCCGCACAGGCTCGATGCCGTTGCCAGGTCGGCCGTGGCGTCGAGGCCGAGCAGGTGAGGCGAGATGATCTTGCCGATCGGGCCCGGATAAGTCGTGCCGTAGGCATGACCGCCGATGCGCGTGTAGACCGGGCAGTGGTTCATGCACGCGCCGCAGCGAATGCACTGCAGCGTGGCGCGTAGCTGCTCGTCGGCGTATGCCTGGCTGCGGCCGTTGTCGAGCAGCACCAGATGGACTTCGCGCGGACCATCTTGCTCATGTGGCTTGCGTGGGCTCGAGATCAGGTTGAAGTAGGTGGTGATGGGCTGCCCGGTCGCGGAACGCGTCAGCAGGCTGGAGAGCGGCACGATGTGCGACAGCTTCGCCACCACCTTCTCCATCCCCATGACGGCGATATGCACGTCGGGCACCGTGGTGGAAAGACGGCCATTGCCCTCGTTCTCCACCAGCCACAGCGTGCCGGTGTCCGCCGCCGCGAAGTTGACGCCGGACAGGCCGATATCGGCCTCGACGAACGCCTGGCGCAGCGCGCGGCGGCCGGTCTGGATCAGCGCATCCACGTCTTCCGTGTACGGCGTATCGGGGATGTGTTGCTCGAACAGCGTCGCGATATCGGCCTTGGTCTTGTGGATCGCCGGCATCACGATGTGCGATGGCTTCTCGCCGGCCAACTGGACGATGTACTCGCCCATGTCCGATTCGATGCAGTCGATGCCGCGCTCGGCCAGGTAATGGTTGAGTTCCATCTCCTCGCTGGCCATCGACTTGCCCTTGATCACGCGCCGGGCGGCGTGGCCCTGCGCGATCCGCAGGATGATCGCGTTGGCTTCATCGGCGGTCTCGGCCCAGTGGACCTGCATGCCGGCTGCGGTCAGATTGCCTTCGAGTTCGACCAGCAGGTCGGGCAGATTGGCCAGCGCGTGCTGGCGGATGGCTTCGCCAAGGTCACGCAGGTGCTCGAGTTCGTCACCGTCGGGGAACTGCACGGCCCGCTTCTGCTGAAGGAAGTCCATCGCGCCGCGAAAGCTCTTGCGCAGCTTGGGATCGTCGAGCGCGGCGCGCGCGCGGGCGCGAAAGTCCTCGGTGGGAACGAAATGCAGGGGTTGCTGGCTCATCGCGCGGTTTCTCCGTCGGTCACGATCACGACCCACAGCCTGCGTGGGCCGTGTGCGCCGTAGGCCAGCGTCTGCTGGATGTCGGAAGTCTTGGACGGGCCGGAGACCATCACCAGGTTGGTCGGCATGCCGTCCGACCAGTGCTCGGCACGCGCGGCGGCATGAAGGTCAGGGTGCAGCGTCGATGCGTAGACCAGCGCGATATGCGTGGGCGGCACCAGTGACATCGTGCGTGGTGATCCGGCATCGGGCGCCAGCACCAGCGTGCCGGTAGCGGCCAGCCCGGAGCGGGCCACGGTGAAGCCGGCATCGACGGTATCGAACAGTTCCGCCTTCCAGGCTTCCAGCGGACGGTCGAACGTTACGGTGTCGATGCTGGATGGCAGCGCCCGCGCAAGTGCGGCGCCTTCGGGGCAATCGCGGTCCAGCAGCAGTCGGCGCACCCCTTCGTCCGCCAGCCGCCGCGCGACCCATGCGGGCCAACTCGCAGCGTCGGTGCAGATCACGTCGGCGTGGGAGGCAGTCAAGGCGGCCTGCATCGAGGCGACCATCGCTTCGATCGACGGTGCCTGACCACGGCGGCTATCGAAATGCTCGTCGATCCGCTGGTCCAGTTTCTGGGTGTCTCCGCTCAGCGCCGCGCCGGAGGTGGGCGCGGCGGCACGCAGCCGCCCGATCATGCGCTCGCGCGCGCTCATCGACGTCATTCGGCACCTCCGGTGCGGCGCCACAGGAACGAAGCCAGATGCTCGACCGGCAGCGGCGCGCCGGTGTGGGCGGCGGCATGGCCGATATTGAGCAGGCAGCCGCAATCGGCGGAGACGAGCCGGTCGCACCCGGTGGCGCAGGCGGAGGCCACCTTGTCGCGCACCATCGCGCCGGAGATATCGGCGTGCTTGAGCGAGAACGTGCCGCCAAAGCCGCAGCATTCGGACTCGCGCTCATGCTCGACGCGTGTCACCCCGGGCAGCGCGTCCAGCAACGCCACACCGTGAGCGCGCGTACCCATTTCGCGGCGTGCCGCGCAGGATGTATGCAGCACCACGCGCTCGTGCGGCGCGTCGGCGGGCGTGGCGTCGAAGCGCACATGAAGCACATTGAGCAGGAACTCGGCGAGTTCGTAGACGCGGGCGGCAATGTCACGGGCCAGCGCAGCGGCTTCAGGGTCGCTGGGGTCGTCGGCAAACAGCGTGGGCCAGTGATGGCGCATCATGCCGGCGCATGAGCCGGACGGCACGATGATCGGCCAGGGTTCCCGGAACAGGTCCAGTTGCGCGCGGGCGACCTTGCGAGCCTGCTCGGGGTTGCCGCTGCTGTACGCCGGCTGGCCGCAGCAGCTTTGTCCGCGTGGAAAGTGAACGGTCAGGCCTTCGCGCTCGAGCAATCGCACGGCATCCAGGCCGGCCTGCGGAACGAAGAGATCAACGAGGCACGTGCCGAACAGGTACACCTGCTGTGGCGCGGTGGTGGGGTACTGCCTGGATTCCATTTGTCAGTCTCCGGATGGCGGCGCAACCTGCCCGGCAAGGCGCTGCGACATTTTTGGGCGCATAATTCCCGCTCTCGCGCCGGGGCACAAATTGGTTGGACCAGTTGCCGGAACGGCCGGATTTCAAGGGATGAGGGATGGGGGCAGGCAACGCACGCAACCGTGTGGAAGACATCATGCGCAGGATGGAGACCGCGCTGCTGGACGGCACCTGGCCCGTCGGCACGCGGCTGCCTGCGGAGCGTGTTCTGGCGGAGCAGTTCGGGGTGGCGCGCAACACGATCCGCGAGGCGATCCAGCGCCTGGCGGCGCGAAACCTGCTGCAAAGCCGGCGCGGCGCGGGCGTATACGTCACCGATCAATTGCGCACGGGCATCGCCTCGCCCTGGGGCCAGCTCGTGGCCGATCACCCGGCGCTGCGCGATGACATTCTGGAGTTCCGCCGGGTGCTGGAAGGCGCCACCGCCTACTTCGCGGCGTTGCGTGCAGATGCGTCGGATCTGAAGCGTATACGCACGCTGCTCAAGGAACTGGAGCGCTCGCGCATGACCGATGACAAGCGCGCCGAGGCCGATGCGGATGCGAAGCTGCACGACGCCATCGCGCAGGCGTCGCACAACACGATGTTCCTGCATCTGCATACCAGCGTGATTGGCATGCTGCGCGAGCACATCACGATCAACGGCACCGGGCTGCGCGAGGCCGATGATGAGTCGTCGGACCTGCTGCTGCGCCAGCACCGCACGCTTTGCGAGGCGATTCTGGCGCGCCGGCCGGAAGAAGCCCGCACGGCGATGCAGACGCACATCGACTTCGTGCGGAGCAAGGTCGACTAGTCTTTTCGCATATTGGTCGTACCAATTTCTGCGTACGACAAAGCAATGAAATCAAGCACTTGGCGGAGCGCCTACACAAGCCCGGCTGTGGTCAGTTCGCGCTTTACGTAGGCATAGAAGATCGGTCCCGCGATCACGCCGGGGATACCGTAGAGCGTTTCCATCACCAGCATCACCGTCAGCAGCTCCCATGCGGCGGCGTGTATACGCGCGCCGATGATCCGCGCGTTGAGGAAGTACTCGAGCTTGTGGATCATCACCAGGAACAGCAGCGACACCACCGCAATTGGTAGCGAGACCGAGAGCGAGGCGATGACGATGGCCGTATTCGAGATCAGGTTGCCCAGCACCGGCAGCAGTCCGGCGATAAACGTGATGGCCACCAGCGTCTTGGAGAGCGGCAGGTGCTGGTGGAACAGGGGCAGCAGCACCAGCAGGTAGATCGCGGTCAGGATCGTGTTGACGAGCGAGATCTGGATCTGCGCGAAGATGAACTGCGAGAACGCAGTCTGCAGCGTACGGGCCCGGTCCACCAGGGCCAGGGCTAGCGGGCGACGGTTCGGGCGGGAAATCGCGCGGTACAGCGCGACCATCGCGCCGATGATGAGGCCGACGAGGATATGGACCAGCGTGCGCAGGATATCGGCGCCGAGCCGCTGCGCCATCTGCGCGTGCTCGCGCAATGCCGAGATCAGGGTCGTGGCGAGTTCGTCGACCCCGTTGGGCAGGTAGTCGCTCAGCCAGGCTGGCAACTGAGCGCGAGAGCGGTCGATGATGTCGGCGGAATGGTCGAGCAGCCGGTCCAGCGTATTGCCGTCGCCGCTGACGAAGCGGATGAGCGCCCAGATGCTGCCGGTCAGCACCAGCAGGATGATGGTGGACAGGATCGCCACGGCGATGGCGTCGCGGCGCGAATGCAGTCGCATCAGCCGTGGCGCCAGCACATCCACCAGCGAATAGAGCAGCAGGCCGGCGAGCAGCGCGGACACCAGGTTGGCGTGCATCACCAGCAGCAGGGCCCCGGCGGTCAGCACGTACGACACGGCCTTGACGCTGAACCAGGCGGCGGGAGTCAGGGGCCGGGTTTGGTCAGGCTGTTCGGTGCTGCCGGTTCCGGCGCGGTTTTCGGTCTGTTCGGTGTCCAATTCGTTGTCCAACTGCGGCATATCTCGGCTGAGAGCGGGGCGTTGCGGAAATGAAGCAAGGAAGCAATCGCCACGATTGTCGATGCCGGGCGTAACAATGGCAAGACAGGATGACGAGACAAGCTGATAACGGGACAAACTGTGCGGACGATTGCTCGGGCGTGATATTTGCAGCACTGGCCTATATTGAAGTTCCGTGGCAGCCCTTCAGGAGACCACTTGCATGGCCTTCACGCATACCGTCGGCGTACGCCGGCACGTCTTTGACGATCTGCGCACGCTGCTGGCCAAGGCCAGCCCGGCCCGGTCTGGCGACGCCCTCGCGGGTATCGCCGCAGCCAGCGAAGAAGAGCGGATGGCGGCGCGTATGGCGCTGGCGGACATGCCGCTGGCGCATTGCCTTGCGGAGCCGCTGATTCCTTACGAGGCCGACGAGGTCACCCGGCTGATCGTGGACAGCCACGACGCGCAGGCGTTCGCGGCGCTTGCCAGCCTGACCGTCGGGGAGTTCCGGGACTGGCTGCTGCGGCACGATACCGATACGGCCACGCTGGCCCGGGTGGCGCCCGGCGTCACCCCCGAGATGGCGGCGGCCGTGAGCAAGCTCATGCGCAACCAGGACCTCGTGGCCGTGGCGCGTAAATGCGCGGTGGTCACCGCCTTCCGCAATACCATCGGGCTGCCCGGGCGCCTTGCGGTGCGGCTGCAGCCGAACCATCCGACCGACGACCCGCGCGGCATCGCCGCGTCGATCATCGACGGGCTGCTGTACGGCTGCGGCGATGCCACCATCGGCATCAACCCGGCCAGCGACAACCTTGGGGCGATCGCCACGTTGCTGAAGCTTCTGGATGACATTCGCACCCGCTACGAGATCCCCACCCAGTCCTGCGTGCTGACTCACGTCACCAACACCTTGCGCGTGATGGAGCAGGGCGCGCCGGTCGATCTGGTGTTCCAGTCGGTGGCTGGCAGCCAGGCAGCCAATGAAGCGTTCGGCATCTCTCTGGCGCTGCTCGAAGAGGCACGGCAGGCGGCGTTGTCGTTGCGGCGCGGTACGGTGGGGCACAACGTGATGTATTTCGAGACCGGCCAGGGCAGCGCGCTTTCCGCCAACGCCCACCATGGTGTGGACCAGCAGACCATGGAGGCGCGCGCGTATGCGGTGGCGCGCCGGTTCGAGCCGCTGCTGGTCAATACCGTGGTGGGGTTCATCGGTCCCGAGTATCTCTACGACGGCAAGCAGATCATCCGGGCCGGGCTGGAGGACCATTTTTGCGGCAAATTGCTGGGCGTGCCGATGGGCTGCGACGTCTGTTACACGAACCACGCCGAGGCCGACCAAGACGACATGGACAACCTGCTGACGCTGTTCGGCGTGGCGGGTATCAACTTCATCATGGGGGTGCCCGGCGCCGACGACATCATGCTGAACTACCAGAGCACGTCGTTTCATGACGCGCTGTATCTGCGCGAAGTCCTCGGCCTGCGGCCCGCGCCGGAGTTCGAGGCGTGGCTGCGCAAGATGGGCATTGTCGACGCGGGCGGGCGGTTGCTGGAGCCTGGTGCGCGTCAGCCGCTGCTGACCATGGCGGACATGCTTTGAACGGGAGGACGGACACCATGTCGACGCCAGCGAACCCCGAAGACCCGTGGGCGCGTTTGCGCCAGTTCACACGCGCCCGCATCGCCATCGGCCGCACCGGTCACGCGCAGAAGACCGCGTCGATCCTGGCGTTTGGCCTGGCCCATGCACAGGCGCGTGATGCCGTGCATCTGGCGCTCGATGTGGCGGCGTTGGATGTCGCGCTGCGCGATGCTGGTCTGGATGCGCTGCACGTGCTGCACGCGCATGGCGCAGCGGCGGATCGCGACCAGTACCTGCGTCGCCCTGACCTGGGCCGGAGTCTCGATGCCGAGAGCCGCGCGCGACTCGTTCCATCGGCGCAGCCATACGATGTCGTCTTCGTGATCGCCGACGGGCTTTCCGCACTGGCCGCCCAGCGTCACGCGCTGCCGCTGCTGCAGGCCGTGCTGGCGCGTCTGCATGACTGGCGGGTTGGACCGGTGGTGGTCGCGCGGCAATCGCGGGTGGCGTTGGGCGACGAGATCGGCGAGCGCCTTGGCGCGCGGCAGGTGGCGATGCTGATTGGCGAGCGTCCGGGGCTCAGTTCGCCGGATAGCCTTGGGATCTACCTGACATTCGACCCCCGCGTGGGGCGCACGGATGCACAGCGCAACTGCATCTCCAACGTGCGGCCCGAAGGACTGTCCTATGCGCAGGCGGCGGACAGGCTGGTGTTCCTGATGCGAGGGGCGGTAGCGCTCGGTCGGTCCGGCGTGGACCTGAAAGACGACAGCGCCACCGTGTCGGCGGCGCTGTCACACCCCTGAAGACATGAGAGATGGGGGCTACATCATGCGGTGCGAGAACTTGCCGCTTGCCGCATCGCTCATCAACGTCATGAACTGATCGCGTTGCATGTGCACGAGTTCCATGTGGTCGCCGGCCTCGAACCAGACTTCCGGTTCGTCGAACAGGCTTTCGTCCACGTAGGTCTGCATGCCGTACGACATCGCGCAAGGCGGGATGGCGCCGAGGTCGCAGTCCTTGAACACTTCGCGGATCTCATCCTCGTGCGCGAGCACGAGCTTGCGGCCGGTCATCTCGCAGATGGTCGACATCTGCAGATGGTGACTCGAAGGAATCACAACCGCCACATAGCCGCCTTCGTCCTCAAGCAACAGCGTTTTGGCCAGACGGTTTCCTGGTACATGGGCAGCCTGCGCAGTGGCCATGCTGCTGAGGCTGTAGGGATGACGAATGATGTCGAACTGGCTGTTCATACGGCTGAGCCGGCCAGCCAGAGTGCCTGCCATTGCCATGATTGCCTTCCTTCCCACGCGAGCCACGCGCAGTTTAGTCCTGAGTGTTCTCACTATAGGCACTGTCGGCACCGCCGGCACGGATGCGCGGCCAGATCGCCTGCAGCTCTGTTCTCAGGAACGTAAGCAGGTAGCGCGTTGCCATGGTCTGGTAGCGATTGGGCATGGTCAGCATGTACAGCTTGCTGCCGAACGCACTGATCTGATAGTCGCCGAGCAGCGATTCCAGCGCGCCGCTGGCCAGTTCCTTGTCCACGGCATAGAGCGGAAAAATGCCGATGCCGAGCCCGCCGACCACGGCCTCCTTGAGGAACGCGAAGTTTTCGGAACTCAGGGTTGGCTCCAGCACCACCTGTTCGCGCTCGGCCGTGCCGTCGCGTGTGCCCGACACCTTGAGTTTCTGCCCGATCGGCGACGCGCACACGATCGCATGGGTCGTCAGGTCGGCCAGTACCGCGGGCGGCGTGCGTCCGGCCAGATACGACGGCGCGGCGCAAAGCAGCCAGTCCACCCCGCCGATTTCGGTGGCAACGACCGAGTCGGGGGGCGTGGAGATGATGCGCAGCGCCACTTCCACATCCTCGGAGACGAGGTTGTGGATGCGGTTGTCGAACACGACGTCGAGCGTGATATCGGGATAGCGCTGCTTGAAGCGCACCAGCAGCGGCGAGATCATCGTGTGACCCAGCCCAGTGGGTACCGACAGCCGCACATGGCCCTGGAGGCTCTTGCCCATGCTGCTGATCAGCGCGTTGGCCGCGGCCACTTCGCCCAGGATGTTCTTGCCGTGCTCGTACAGTCCGGCACCCACCGGCGTCGGTTCCACGTGCCGGGTCGTCCGGCGCAGCAGTTGCACGCCGAGTTCCTCTTCCAGCGCCTTGAGGTGGTAGCTGACGTTGGCGCGCGTCATCTTGAGCTTGCGCGCGGCGGCGCTGAGATTGCCGGCGTCGACGATATCGACGAACAGGCGCAGGGCGTTGAGATCCATGGCGGGGAGGCGAGCGAAGGGCGCGTGCAAATAGAAAGGGGCCCGAAGGCCCCTCAGTTTGCCATGACTGCGGCGGGTGGCCGGTCAGTGCTCGTGATGCAGGTACTTGGCCTGGCGCGGCAGGCGCAGGCTGACCAGGAACGCCACCACCATCATCGCGGTGACATACCAGTAGAACGCGCTCTCGTGCCCGATCGACTTCAGGCCCAGCGCCACATACTCCGCCGAGCCGCCAAAAATGGCGTTGGCGACCGCGTATGCCAGGCCGACGCCCAGCGCGCGCACCTCCGGCGGGAACATCTCGGCCTTCACGATGCCGCTGATCGACGTGTAGAAGCTGACGATGGCCAGCGCCACGCAGATCAGCAACAGCGCCATCTCGGGGCTGCTGACGGTCTTGAGCGCGGTCAGGATCGGCACCGTGGCGACTGCGCCCAGCGCGCCGAACATCAGCATGTTGTTGCGGCGACCGATGCGGTCCGACAACATGCCGAACAGCGGCTGCATGCACATGTACAGGAACAGGCAGCCTGTCATCACGTAGCTGGCCGTCTTGATCGGCATGCCGGCCGTGTTGACCAGGTACTTCTGCATGTACGTGGTGAACGTGTAGAAGATCAGCGAGCCGCCGGCCGTGTACCCGAGCACCGTGAAGAACGCGGCCTTGTGGTGGCGGAAGAGCTCGCCCACAGTGCCGGCGCCTTTGCTGTTGCGCGACTGGGCGGTGGTCGTTTCATGCAGCGTGCGGCGCAGCAGCAGGGCCACCACCGCGGTGACCGCGCCAACCACGAACGGGATGCGCCAGCCCCAGGCCTTGAGTTCGGCCTCGGTCAGCAACTGCTCCAGGATCACGATCACCAGCACGGCCAGCAGCTGGCCGCCGATGAGGGTCACGTACTGGAACGATGAGAAGAAGCCGCGCCGGCCCTTGAGCGCCACTTCGCTCATGTACGTGGCGGTGGTGCCGTACTCGCCACCGACCGAGAGGCCCTGCAGTAGCCGTGCCAACAGCAGAAGCGCCGGCGCCAGGTTTCCGATGGCGGCATAGGTCGGCAGGCAGGCGATCATCAGCGAGCCGAAGCACATCATCGTGACCGAGATCACCATCGAGTGCTTGCGGCCGGTGCGGTCGGCGATGCGGCCGAATAGCCATCCGCCGATCGGCCGCATCAGGAAGCCGGCCGCGAATACTCCGGCGGTGTTCAGGAGCTGCGCGGTGGGGTCGGCTTTGGGGAAGAACGATGACGCGAAATAGATCGCGCTGAACGCATAGACATAGAAGTCGAACCATTCCACCAGATTGCCGGACGACGCGGCAACAATCGCGAAGATGCGTTTCTTGACTTCTTCGGGGGAGGGTGCCGTACCGGTGGTGACGGAAGAGGCGGTGTCTGTCATAGGACCTTCTGATTCTTGGCGGTGGGGCTTGCCGCCGGATGGGGGCGGGCGCAATGGGCGACGAGGCCAGGCGGTTCGTGGCGGGAGCGACGTCGCACACTGGGGCCCGTGTGCCTACTTAGCGTAACTCGTAAAACGAAGACTGCACAGCAGAAGTGCGCAGATGGTTGCCAGCCAAATTCGGAAGGGCCCAGCCCGCGCTGGGTTCGCGGAACATTGTCTTTACGGGTGAATAGTGTTTCTGCAAATGCTGGTGTGGGCTGGCGCGGAATTTGGCTGCCTCGCGCCTCACTTGACCGTATGGCTTGCATGACGCTTCACGCTGCGCAATGATGCTTGCGGATTGCGCCCCAGCCCCCTTATCCAAGTCTTTCCCGATATTTCCCGAAGCCTGCCAATGCCCGTTTTGCGTTATCTGCTGATTCTGCTGCCGCAGTTGTTGCTCATGCCATTGATCGCGCAGGCAGAACCCGATCTCGTGCAATGCCAGCGCGTCGATCAGTCGCAACTGCGTTCGGCGTCGGAGGAGACGCTGCTGTTCCTGCGCTGCCGCGCGCGGGAGATTTCTTATGAGGCCCCACGGCTCAAGGGCGTCACGCAGAAGTTCAAGGACGATCTTGTGTTCTCGTGCCTGGACCAGGCCGACGCTGTCGAGCATCAATTGCGCGTGAGCTATGGCTATACCCGCGAAACCCTCGCCAAAAAGAAATGTGATCGATAGGCTTCAATCTGGCTTATTGTCAAAAAATACTGTCGGTTCTGTCCAAGTCGCAGTGGATTGTCAAATTCGATAGTCCGCGTACCATTGTTCGCCTTCGTTATCGCATCTGAATCACCGGAGATTGCCATGGCCCTCGACGCCGAATCCTTTTCCCTGCTGCGCGCCTCGGTGCAGCGTTTTATCGACGATCGCCTGAAGCCGGCCGAGGACACGCTCGAAGAGATTGACGATGTGCCGGCCGATATCGTGGCCGACATGAAGGAAATGGGCCTGTTCGGCATCTCGATTCCCGAGAGCTACGGTGGCATCGGCCTGTCGATGTCGCAGGAATGCGATGTGGTCTACGACCTGGGCCACACGGCTTTTGCTTTTCGCTCGGTGTTCGGCACCAACGTGGGTATTGGCTCGCAGGGCATCCTGATGGACGGCACCGAGGAACAGAAGCAGACCTATCTGCCGAAGATCGCCAGCGGCGAGCTGATCATCTCGTTCGCGCTGACCGAGCCGAACGCCGGCTCCGACGCCGCCTCGCTGCAAACGCGCGCCGACCTCGACGGCGACCACTATGTGATCAACGGTACCAAGCGGTTCATCACCAACGCGCCGCGCGCGGGAGCGTTCACGCTAATGGCACGCACGGGTGGCCAGGGCGCGTCGGGCATTTCGTCGTTCATCGTGCCGGCCGATACCCCGGGCATCTCGCTGGGCAAGCCGGACAAGAAGATGGGCCAGCGCGGTACCAAGACGTGCGACGTGGTGCTGGAAAACGTGCGCGTGCCGGCCGCCAACATCATCGGTGGTGTTCCGGGCGTGGGTTTCAAGACGGCGATGAAGGTGCTGGACCGTGGCCGCCTGCACATCTCGGCGCTGGCCTGCGGCATGGCGCACCGGCTGATTACCGACGCCGTGGCGTACGCGAAGGAGCGCAAGCAGTTCGGCAAGCCGATCGGCGATTTCCAACTGATCCAGGGGATGCTGGCCGACAGCCAGG
This sequence comes from Cupriavidus sp. UBA2010, assembly GCF_002335265.1. NCBI lineage: Bacteria > Pseudomonadati > Pseudomonadota > Betaproteobacteria > Burkholderiales > Burkholderiaceae > Cupriavidus > Cupriavidus sp. UBA2010. The sequence continues at coordinate 19,180 of NZ_DDCI01000017.1, read as the reverse complement.
CAGAACTCTATGCGGGCCTGTCGATGGTGCGCGATTGCGCACAGCGATATGATGCGAAGCCGGCAGGCAAGAGCGATCCGGAAGTCAGCATGCTGGCATCGTGCACGAAGATGTTCTGTACCGAGATGGTGGGCCGCGTGGCGGACCGCGCGGTGCAGATCCACGGTGGCGCGGGTTATATCGCCGAATACAAGGCCGAGCGCTTCTACCGCGACGTGCGTCTGCTGCGCCTCTACGAAGGCACGACGCAGATCCAGCAGCTCATCATCGCCAAGCAACTGCTGCGCGACTGAGCACGGCTCAAGAAAGCCGGAACGATCAGGCCGGATGGGCCTGAGGGGATAGGAGACAGGATGAGCAGGTTCCAGGTAACGGCCTCGCAAGGGCCGGTCACGGCGGGGCAGCAGTCAAAGGTGTCCCAGGACGATCTCCGCGAAGTGCATCGGCTTCGTGCCGTGGTGGCGACGTATCGCACGACGCTGCAGGCTTACACGCTGGTCGTATCCCCGGACGAACTGATGTCGCTGGGCCGCGGCCCGGAACCGTCGCATTCGGCGCGCGACTATCGCGCGCAAGCCCATCTGGACCGGTTGCTGAACTCGGTACGCGACTGCGGTCTGGCGCTTCCCAGCGCGATCGTCGTCGCGGTATCGGGCGGCAGGATGCAATGCGAGTGCGATCACCTGTACACGCTCGAAATGCATCCACGCGATGGCGACCACCTGATCGTGCTGGACGGCTATGACCGTTTGGCAGCGCTGGCCAGCACCGGACGCGGGAATATCAAGACACTGGTGACCGCCGTGTTGTGCTGCACGGCCATCGACGGCGCGGCGGTCGAGTCCCAGCCAGCCAATGAAGCGGATCGCGCGATGATGCACACCTCCGCAGCCGCCCGCTGGGCCGGCGCGATGCGCGTCTGGCAATAACACCGGCTGCAGTAATAGCAGTAGCAATAGCAACGGCTTTGACGATTGCGCTGGCGGATGCGGCAACGGTGAACGATGCCGCCATCCTTGCTGTCACTGGGGAAATCGCTGGCAACGCCATTGCCACCATCACCACAGCTACCGCCGGGCCGGTTTCAACCGATCACGCCCACACGCCGTCCACATCGCGTAGCAGGTGTCCCGCCAGGATGTAGTCACCGAGGCGGCTCGCCTTGGCTTCGAGCTCCAGAAGATGCTGATCGGCCATCGTGCCGAGATCGAACTGGCAATACAGATTGCGTTGCCGGAACGTTGTCTTGGGTTTGCCAAGCCCTTCGATCAGGGCGTCATGGGAGCGGACAGCGATGCTCTCCTGTCCGCGGTACTGCACCTTGATACCGCGCTTCTCTCCGAGCCGTCCGAGTTCGACGGCGTCCTGCCATCCGGTCTCGTAATCCAGCTCAAGCGCAAGCATCTGCTCAGAGGCCAGAAGCCTGAGCGCTTCTGCCTTGCTGCTAGCTCGCACAATCGACATCCATACCTCTAGTCTGAATGATCACTGTATGAATATACAGTGATTGTCGTCAGGTCTCAAGGCTTGGGGGATGACGTTTCCGTCATCCCTCGCTGCATTGCCGGATCAGGGTCGGGCTGGTTCTGCTGGGGCGGCTGCGGGCGCGGTGCCGGGTTCCGCCGCCGTTGCGGCCGGGGTGCTTGCACCCGAGCTGAAATCCCCGGCAAATGCCTGCGTCAGCGTATTCGGACTCAGGTAACGCCGGATCGCGTCGTTGACCGCCTCCGGCGTGGCCTTGCTGATGCGAGCCTCCACTTCGGCCGTATGGGCCATGGTGCGGCCAAGGTAAAGCTGGTTCGCCAGCGCCCCAGCCAGCACGCCATCCCTTGTGCGGCTGATCAGGCCCTGTTGCAGTAGCCCGCTGACGGCTTCGGACAGCTCGACGGATGTGATGCCATCGCGCACAAAGCGTTGCATTTCTTGATCCACCGCGTCGCGCAGGCGCGTCTGGTTCTGCGGTGCGTAGACGGCCCATAAGGCAAAGCGTCCTGCGCGGTCGAGTGCGCCGATCGACAGCGAACTCGAGACACCGTAGCTGATGCCTTCCTGCTGCCGCAGCCGGTCGGCCAACCGGCTGCGCATACCGGTGCCGCCGAGCACTCTGGCTGCGATCAGCATCAGCGGGTAGTCCGGCGAGTCGTTGAGCAGATCGACGGGTTGCGATGCCAGGTACACAGCGTTGGCCTTGCCAGGCGTGTCGAGCGTGAAGTTGGCCGCCGGAATGGCGATGAACGGGCGATCCACGCGCTCGAACGGTACCTGGGCTCGCCAGTCGCCGAACAGGAACTGGATCTGCTTCGCGGCGTCGTCGGCGTCGAAGTCGCCGACGATCGCAAGTTGCGCATGGTCCGCGCCGTAGAACTGCGCATGGAACTCGCGCAGATCGGCCTGCGTCACTCTCCTGAGGCTGGCCACGCTTTCGTCGAAGGTTGGCGTGTAGCGTGGATCCTCGGCCGGATATGGGTTGCCATGGCGCCCGAGGGCGTTCGGCGCCAGCGCGTTGGGCTGGCGACGCTGGCTGTCCACACCCGCGATACTGCTGGCGCGCAGGGTTTCCAGTTCGGCCGACGGGAATGTCGGCATGCGCAGCACCGTGCGCAACAGGTCCAGCAGGTCGGGCAGGTAGGCGCGGTGCGTCTCGAACCGTACCGTCAGCCGCTCCGAACTGCCCGAGATCGATACATTGGCCTTGAGCGCCTCGAGCCGATCTGCAATCTGCTGACGGCTGAACACGCCCGCGCCACGGTCGAGCATTCCGGCTGTCAGCGAGCCAATCGCTGTTTTCCCTTGCAGGGACTGGGTATTGCCCAGATGCAGGACCAGCGTGCCATTGACCGCTTCGCCGCGCGTCGGCTTGGATAGCAGCGCCAGCTCCATCCCGTTTGGAAGCGTCTGGCGCACCGTGTGGGCGTCAATGTTGGTCGGGCTCGGGTCGAACGTGGGCACGGCCTGCGCGACAGCCTTGCCGGCGTAGTCGCGCACCAGCGCTGCCACGTCGGGCGACTGCGGAATGGTCGCAAGCTGGGGCTTGTCTCCCGGCAGGAACTCGCCGACCGTGCGGTTCGTCTGGCGCAGGTAGTTCTCCGCCACGCGCTGTACGTCTTCCAGCGTGGTGGTTTCCACGCGGTCGCGCGCGATAAAGAGCAGGCGCCAGTCGCCCTTTGCGATGGATTCGGACAGCGCCACGCCATAGCGTGCCGGATCGTTGAGAATCTTCTCGTACGCGTTACGCATCCGCACGCGGGCGCGATCCAGTTCGTCCTGAGTGACTGGCTTTGCGGCCAGTCCTTCGATTTCCGCGAGCAGCGCCGCGCGCACCGGCTCGATGGGCCGGTCCTTGCCTGTCCCTGCCGCGAACAGGATCACGCCGGGATCCTTCATCGCGTCGAACATCGACATCTGCCATGCGGCCTTGCGTGTGTCCACCAGCGCATGTTCGAGCCGCCCTCCCGGCGTGTCGGCGAGGATGACCGTCAGCAGCGCCAGGGCCGTGGTGTCGGGATGCGCGCCCGGCGCGACGTGATACATCGCGGCCACGATGCTGCTGTCGCCTGGGCGCGTCAGTGTCAGTTCCCGGGCGCCTTCCTGCGGCGGTTCCACGGTGTGCTCGGTCGGGAGCACGCGCGTGGGCCGCGGAATCTGCCCGAACGCCTGCTCGATCTGTGACAGCGCACGCACCGGATCGAACTGCCCGGCTACCACCAGCACCGCGTTGTCGGGCTGGTAGTAGCATCGATAGAACGCCTGCAGGTTCTCGATACCGACACGCTCGACATCGCTGCGCGCGCCGATCGGCGCCTTGGCGTAGTTGTGCCACCGATATGCCGCCGCGTACATCTGCTGTTGAAGCATCCGCATCGGATTGTTCTCACCGATCTCCATCTCGTTGCGTACGACCGTCATTTCCTTGTCGAGGTCGGCGCGCGAGATGAAGCTGTTGACCATGCGGTCCGCTTCCATCCGGAGCGCCCAGTCGAGGTTGTCGTCGCTGGCTGCAAAGGTCTCGAAATAGTTGGTGCGGTCCTGCGCCGTCGTGCCGTTGAACTGCATGCCGCGGCGGGCGAACTCGGTGGGAATCGTCCGGCCCGGCAATGACGGCGTGCCCTTGAACATCAGGTGCTCGAGCAGGTGCGCCATGCCGGTTTCGCCGTAGTTCTCGTGCCGGCTGCCCACGAGGTAGGTCATGTTCACCGTGGTGGTCGGCTGGGCGTCGTCGGGGGCGAGCAGGATCCGGAGGCCGTTCGGCAGCCGATACTCGGTAATGCCTTCCACGGCGGCCACGCGCTCCGCGCGGATGACCGGCGCTGCGGCTGGCGGGAGCGCGGCACTGCTCGGCCGCGCGGCGAAGGCGGGCACGGGCAGGGCGCTCAGGCCCGCCAAGATGAAGCAAGCCGCGCCGGTGACGAGGCTGGCGGCAAAACTGGTGACAAGACGACGCATGAATTCTCCGTAGACGGCGCCGGTTGGCCGTCTGCAAGGATTCTAGCCGGATGGACGACACGCGAACCGCGTGCCGGCACACTTTCGGATTCGGGGACAACAATCGTCACTGCTGGCGGCGTCCGGGCCCGAGGCGAATGTCCGATTCCAGCGGGTTTGTCACGTTGTAAAGGCGTAGGATGCATGGCATGGAACTCGATCCCGACACCTGCTACAAGGCCGTGGCCTCGCATGACCGGCGCTTCGACGGACGCTTCTTCGTCGGGGTGTCGTCGACGGGCGTGTACTGCCGGCCGATTTGCGCCGTGCGCACGCCCAAGCGCGAGAACTGCACGTTCTACGAGACAGCCGCCGCCGCGGAGAAACACGGTTTCAGGCCTTGCCTGCGTTGTCGCCCGGAATTGGCGCCGGGGCATGGCCTGGCGGACATCTCCGGCCGGCTGGCGCAGGCCGCCGCCACGTTGATCGACGAAGGCTTCATGTTCGACGCGGGCGTGGCCCAACTGGCCGCCCGGATCGGTGTGACCGAGCGTCACTTGCGCCGCCTGTTCGATGCCGAGTTCGGCGTGTCGGTGCATGAGTATGCCCAGACGCAAAAGCTGCTGCTGGCCAAGCGCCTGCTGACAGACACCGCGCTGCCCGTCACCGAGGTGGCGCTGGCAGCCGGCTTCGGCAGTGTGCGGCGGTTCAACGACGTGCTCAAGGAGCGCTATGGTCTGACGCCCCTGGCGATGCGCAAGCGCGCCGCAGACGGCATGGCGGACCGGCTCGTGTTCGAGCTCGGCTACCGGCCGCCGCTGGCGTGGGAGGCGCTGCTCGGATTTCTGGCCGTGCGTGCCGTCAAGGGCATCGAACAATGTGATGGCGAGGTGTACTCGCGCACGTTGTCGATCGAAGCGGGCGGCCGGTGTCATGCGGGCTGGGTGCGGCTCGAGCATGTGGCGCGGCGCGCGGTGCTGCGCATCACGTTGTCCGGCACGTTGGCGCCTGTGATTCCGCAGGCATTGGGCAAGGTCCGGCGGTTATGCGATTTGGGCTGTCGCCCCGACATCGTCGACGCCCACCTGGGCGAACTGGCTGCGCAGACGCCTGGAATGCGCCTGCCCGGCGCGTTCGACGGATTCGAGATCGGGGTGCGCGCGATCGTCGGTCAGGTGATTCCGGTGGTGCAGGCGAGGCGCATTCTGGCTCGGCTGGTGCAGGCGGCTGGCGGACCGCTGCCGGAAGCGGCCCAGGCAGGACTGACCACGCCTGCCGGCCAGGCGCCGCTGACACACGCCTTCCCGACCGCGCAGGTTCTGGCTGCATTGCCCGACGAGGCATATCGGGCGGCAGGCGTGACCGCCGCGAAGACCCGGACGATTCATGCGTTGGCCCGCAGCGTGGCTGCCCACGAGATCGATCTCGATCCCCACGCACCACCCGAGGTGACCGTGGCGCAATTGCGTGCCATCGACGGCATCGGAGACTGGACGGCGCAATACGTCGCAATGCGCGCGCTAGGCTGGCCTGACGCGTTTCCGGGCACCGACTACGCGCTGCGCAAGGTGCTGGGCGTCGATACGGTTCGCGGGATGCAGGCGAAAACCGCCGGATGGGCGCCGTGGCGCGCCTATGCGGCAATCCATCTCTGGCACCGCTACGAAGCGCTGAAGCTTCAGGCTAGCGATATCGAGGAGCAGGCAGCATGAGCAGCCATCAGATCATCGACAGCCCGCTGGGCGACATGCTGTTGCGTGCCGATGGCGGCGCGTTGACCGGTGTGTTCTTTGCCGGCCAGAAGTACTACCCGGGGCTGGCGCGTCCCACTCCCGTCTCGGCGATGCCCGCAGCGGATGCGCGCGTGCTGGAGCAGGCCGCGACGGAACTCGGCGCCTACTTCGACGGGGCGCTGCATGGATTCTCCGTCCCGTTCCGGCTGGTTGGCAGCGCCTTCCAGCAGCGGATCTGGCAAGCGCTGTGCGACATCGAATTCGGCGAGACTTCGACCTACGGACAACTCGGCGCGGGGCTCGGCTTGCCGCCAAGCCATTCGCGGGCGGTAGGCGGTGCCGTGGGGCGCAATCCCTTGTCGATCATCGTCCCGTGTCATCGCGTGCTTGGCGCGACCGGCGACCTGACCGGCTACGCGGGCGGCGTGGACCGCAAGCGTGCGTTGCTGACGCTGGAGGGCGTGCTTTATCCGGGCCAGTTGCAAGCCACGGCGCTGGGTCAGGCCGTCCTCGCCCTGGGCTGACGAAGGCGGGAGCGCGCGTGGCGCGTCTGTTCGTCGCCATCCAGCCTCCCGCCGCGTCGGTGGCGGACCTGCTGCGCATCGTTCCAGCACAGCACGGCATTCGGCCGACGATGGCCGCGCAGTTGCACCTGACCCTGCGCTTTCTGGGCGAGCAGGATGACGCCACGGCGGCGCGGATCGAACGGGTGTTGTCCGAGGTGACAGCGCCGCCCGTGGTATTGCAGGTGAAGGGCGTCGGCCGTTTTCGTGGCCACCAGGGCGCCATACTCTGGGCCGGGCTGGAGGCGTCGGCGCCGATGCAGGCGTTGGTCGACGCCATCACCGCCGCGCTGGAGCGCGAAGGGATTCCACCCGAGCGCCGCCGCTTCTGGCCACATTTGACCCTGGCACGTTGCCGGCCTGAGGTGCCGGAGCATGTATTGCGGGACTGGCTGGCGGCGCGTCGGGCGCTGTCGCTACCTGCCTGCACGATCGATCGGTTCGTGCTGTTCGAGAGCGTTCTTGACCGACAGGGCGCGCGTCATGTGGCGCGGGCCGCCTATCCGCTTGCAGCGAATGGTCCAGGCTACTGACCCCCAACGCTGACACCTGTCGCGCCGTGCCGCTCGGCCGGTGATCATCCGGACAGCCGCTTTGCGTGTTGGCCTCAAATCTGCCATGTATCGGCTGCAACGCATATTCCACGCAGTATCTGGCTGGCTTGCCCAACGCCGTGGGCTACCTGACGCCAAGTGCCACACCCAGCCCGAATAGGGCAGTCCCGATGATGACATCGAGCTGTCGTTGGTATCGCAGCATCGCGGCACGCAGCGACTTCGAGCCGAAACACCACGCGACGATGCTGAACCAGACCCAATGCGTGGCCGACATGAACAATCCATAGCCAAACTGCACGGCGGCGGGCGTGTGCTCGTTGACGACCTGCGAGTACGTGCTGACCACGAACAGTGTGGTCTTCGGGTTGAGCGCATTGGTCAGGAAACCCATGCGAAACGCCGCCAGTCCTGAAACGGCGGGTGCCCCATCGGCGTCGACGTCCAACGCCTTGCGATTGCGCAGTGTCTGAATGCCGATCCAGATCAAGTAGGCCGCACCAGCCAGCTTGATGATCGAGAGCAGCCCGTGCGCATGGCGCACCAGCAGTGACACGCCGAACATGGTGTAGGCAACGTGTACCTGCACGCCGAGCGCGATGCCCAGCGCGCAAAGCAGCCCGGTGCGGCGGCCAAACAGATAGCTGTTGCGCGTGACCATGGCGAAGTCCGGGCCGGGGCTGATGACGGCAAGAAGGGTGATGGCCGCGACGGCCAGCAGTTCGGCGAGGGGAGTCATTGTTGTGGTATTCCAGTCAGTTTTCGTTGCGTAAGCCGTGTATTCGATGGCACGACATATGGCATTTTTATTCGCAGAAACGGGTACGGCAAACGATATATACTCGCCATATTCCGTGAGAAAAACTGACTGATTGGCATGCCATCGATGCACTGGCTCGGCTGGATTCGTTTCTTCGAAGCCGCCGCGCGTCACCAGAACTTCGCCCGCGCGGCTGACGAGTTGCACCTGACCCACGGCGCCATCAGTCGGCAGATCCGCCAGCTTGAAGCCGAACTCGGCGTGAGCCTGTTCGAACGGCGCAATCGCGCGGTCTTTCTGACCGAGGCTGGCCGCACGCTCCAGTCCGCGGCCACGCAGTCGATGGATTTGCTTGCGGCGGCGGTCGAGCGCATCCGCAAGCCCGCTGCGAACACCGCGCTGGTGTTGTCATGCGAGCCAACCATCGCCATGCGCTGGCTGATTCCTCGGCTGGCACGGTTTTCCGCGCGGCATCCCGATATCCCATTGCATCTGATGGCTGCTGGCGGTGCGATCGACTTTGCGCGTAGCGGTGTCGACGTGGCATTGCGTCGCAATGATTCTCCGTTCGATACGCGCTGGCACACGCGGGAGGTGACGCCCGAGCGGGTGGGGCCGGTTTGCCGGCCGGATCTGGCAGATCACGGGCTCGATGCAATGCCCTGGCTGCATACGCGCACTAGACCGATGCCTGGCAGCGCTGGGCGCGTAGCGCGGGGTATGTGCTCACTGGCAGCACGGACGTCTGGTACGAGCACTTTTATCTAAGCCTGCAGGCCGCGTCCGCGGGGCTTGGCTGGGCGATTGCTTCGGAGCTGATGGCCTATGACGAGTTGTCCGACGGTCGCATGGCCGCACCTCGGGGCTTCGTGGCCGATGGCTCGGCGTACCATCTGCTCTCGCCTGTACCGTTCGAGCATGACTCGCGCCGGCTGGCGTTGTTCGACTGGCTCCATGCCGAGGCAAACGCATCGTCGCAGGCCTAGGCAGGGTGGTGCTGTTATCGCCATCCGAGTGCGTCGAGATGCGGGAGTCGAGAAATGGAGGAAGCGTTACGTGCGCCACCCCTCGGAAGTCTGTCGCTAAAGTTACGTCGTATTTTGCCGAAGCATATGGCAGGTGCTTGCGCCACCTTCGGGTGGCGCTTACCATGCGGCGGCTGGTCGCCGCGAGCTGTCTCCGCTTTCCAGTGCCCGCCCCCCAAAAGGGTGCGTTGTGGCGCAACCCTTTCGACGTAGCGTATCTCCATGAGTCTTCAAGAACCCATCGGGTCCAAGCTGGCCCAATCACAGTCCCAGGTCGATGGCGAGGCCGACGAGCGGGACGCTGCGGCCCACTCGGATGAACGCTACCGGTTGACGCACAGCTCACAGATCGGCACCGTGCTGCGCGATATGGCCTGGCAGAAGTGCCTGCTGAGTGTGCGCTCGAAGGGCGGCTCCGAGATCGTGACGTCGATCCTGCATGTCGATCCGGCCAACAAGACCTTCATTTTCGATTGGTGCCGTGCCGATGGCGAGCGTCAGGCATTGATGTCGTCGGAGCAGAACGCCTTTTCCGGCCTGCTGCGCGGAGTGCCGGTCAACTTTATCGTTGGCACGCCGGGCGCCACGCGCTTTGAAGGCGGTCCCGCGTTCATCGCCGATTTTCCCGAGAAGCTGTACCACTTCCAGCGCCGCCGCCATTTCCGCGCGCGCACGTTGCTGACCAAGGGCTACCGCTGCGAACTGCGAATTCCCGAGACGGAAAAGCAGGCGCTGCAGCTCGATATCGCTGACTTGTCGTTGTCAGGGGTGGGTTTGCGCTCGCGCGCGGTGGGCGCGGACCAGTTGCCCGTGGGCACCGTGATCAAGCGCTGCCTGCTGGACTTTGCCGAACTCGGCCGGCTGGAGCTCGACATGCAGGTGGTGGGTCATTGGCTGGTGGGCTTCGACGACAACACCGTGCACCACTACGGATGCGCGTTCCTGAACCCGGACGGCCGCATGGAAAACTTCCTGCAGCGCCTGGTGTTCCAGCTCGAACTGGCGCACCGGGGCTGACACCCCGGCGCAAGCGGAAAGCGGCTCAGTTGCCGCTCAATTTCCGCTTAGTTGCCAATCATCTTGCCGATCGCGGCTGCCGCCTCCCGCATGGGGCCGAGCAGCCGCGCAATCATTTCCCCTTCCGACACCTTGTTGGCCTTCACGCTGACGCTGATGGCAGCCAGCACCACGCCGGCCTGCGACCGCACGGGCACGGCGATTGCGCGCAATCCCGGCTCCAGTTCCTCGTCGATCAGCACATAGTCCATGTCGCGGGCGCGCTGGAAGGCTGCCTCAAGCTCAGGACGCGAGATCTTGGTCAGCAGCGTGCGCGGGCGCAGTTCAGCATGGTCGAAGAACGCCTCCAGGATCGGTTGCGGCTGATGGGCCAGCAACAGGCGGCCGGTGGACGTGCAATAGGCCGGCAGGCGGCTGCCCATGCCGAGCGAGTGCGTCAGCACGCGCTGCACTTCCGAGCGAACCAGATACAGGATGTCGGTGCCGTCGAGGATGGCGAGCGCCGAGGTTTCGTGCACGCGCGCGCTGAGGCTATCCAGAACGGGCTGCGCCAGAGAGACGATCGCACTCGACGAGAAAAATGCGTGGCCAAGATGCAGCACGCGCGGACGCAGCGCGAAGTGGCCGTCCTGCTGGCTGACGTAGCCAAGCTGCTCCAGCGTGTAGAGGCAGCGGCGAACCGAAGCGCGCGACAACTGCGTGCGCTGCGCCACCTGGGAAATAGTCAGTGGGCGCTTGCGTTCGGAGAATGCCTCGAGCACGGTCAGTCCGCGTGCCAGTGAGAGCATGAAGTTGGGATCGCCGGCAAAGCTGCCGAGGATGTCGGCGGGCGGCTTGGCAGCGCGCACGGTGTCGGCTTGCGCGGGTTTGAGACTGATGGGGCTGGGGCTCGGAGCGTCCATGGCGGATAAAACGGTGCGGGGGAGCGTTCGATAATCGCGCATCTTAACGCCCCAGAGCGCTGATTGCCGCCTTCTGGACAAAAAAATGTCGCCGGTCGGGACGGCGACGGGGAAGGGGGTGTCGGTCAAGACGGGGGTCCTGACGACGAATCGAGTATAGGTAGGGGTACAGAGACATTAAATACAACTAAGGTGGGGGAACGCGCTGGCAGCCAACATCTGGTGGCGCAAAGGGCGCTCGGGGGAGGTTCGCGGCGGCTTCAGGATCGCTCAAGGCATTCCTTATTGCTTCCTCAAGGCTTGCCCAGGAACAGGTAGAACGCATAGTTGCCGCCCGCCGCCCGGCCATAGCCGAGGTAGAGCGGCCCGACCGGGCTGTCGATGCCCAGGAATGCCGCCATCGACTTCAGCAGCCCGGTTGGACTACCCGGTACCAGCGGCGCGCCAACGCGCCCGGCTTCGAGCGAGAAGCCAGCGTAGACGCCGTCGAAAAATGTCTGGTGGATCAGCTTGTTGTAGTAGACCATCCGCGCGAACTGCAGATTGCCGCCGATGAGTTGCCCCGTGCTGTACCCCGACTGCTGCAGGAAGCCACCCCATTGGAACAGGTCGTACTTCGGCAGGGCGGGGCCGCCGATATTGCTGCCGGCCTTGAACGCCAAACTGAGCGTGTTATTGCCGATCGAGTATGCCCACGCGCCTGAGATATCGCCCTTGGTATAGGTATCGGTCGCGCCCATGCCACCCTGCGAGGCGTAGACGTTCAGCGTGCCGCCGTACCCGAAGCGCGGGAAGTTGAGATTGTCGAGTTGATCCGCCAGCAGCCGGCCTTCGATGGCGCGCCGGTTGACGCGGCCGGGGCCGGGGCTCAGATACTCGGGGCCGGTGGATAGCGAAGCATTCTGCTCCCCAACAACCACACCAAGCCGGGCCTCGCCGTACTTGGTGATCTGGCTGCCGATGTCGAATGCGAAGTCAGTGCGGCGCAGATCGTACTGGGCCAGTCTGGTGCTGCCGTTGAAGATATTGACCGGCCGCCGCTCCAGTTCGATACGCGGCGCCACGAAGAAGAGCTGGCGCGTATCGAGCGGCTGGTAGAACTCGCTGACCAGGCTCGAAGTCTGACCCACCTGCACATCGGTCCGCCACTCCGCCCCGAGCGAGTTCAGCCAGGTGCGGCGGTAGCTGGCCAGCAGGTTGAAGTAGGCATCGCCGCGGAAGTCGGTGCTCAGCCCGAGACCGAAGCGCAGATAGTCGGGGCCGTAGGATTTCTCGATCGCATCGACCGAAAGCACGCGCTTGCCCGGTTCTTCCAGGAAGCGATAGTTCACGTGCTCGAAGTCGCCGGTGCCGAACAGGCGGCGCATGTCGCGATCGAGAGTGGCCTGCGTGATCGGCTCGCCGGGCTTGGTCTCCATCGTGGCGGCCGCGAACGCCGGATTCACGCGTTCCATCGGCGCAAAGCGGATTTCGTCGACGGGCCGCACGTCGGGCGGCGGCAGCGCCATCTGTCGCGCGCGCAGTTGGGCATACTGTGCCGGCGGGATCGACAGCTCGGATAGCCGACTCGCCTCTTTCCGGGCGGCGGCCTCGCCGATCGGGATCGTCTTGGGCAGGTGGTCGAAATCACCTGCCGAGAAATCCCCTAATTCGGGCTTGATCAGGATGTCCGTGGGCCTCAAGGAGGCCAGCGATGTGCGCACGTTCTGCTCGGTCAGGATGTTGAGCATCTGTCCGGTCACCCCGATGATCGAGGTCAGCTCCTCGCGCTTCATCAGCGGTGTGCCAAGATTGACGGCGATGATGATGTCCGCGCCCATCGCCCGCGCTACGTCGACGGGGAGGTTGTCGGTCAGGCCGCCATCGACCAGCAGCTTGCCTTCGTACTCGGTGGGCGCTACCGCGCCCGGCACCGACATGCTTGCCCGCATCACGTTGGCCAGTTCGCCCTGGCTGAACACCACCGGCGTACCGGCGACCAGATCCGTGGCGACTGCCCGATACGGAATCGGTAGTGTGTCGAAGTTGCGATAGCCGGGAGCATTGGCGAGTTGCCGCAACACGGTTTCGAGCTGCACACCCGAGACGGCACCCTTGGGCAAAAGCAGGCCATCCGAGCGCACGCCGATCTCGGGCGTGAAAAGGTTCGTGTGGTCGTCGATCTTGCGGCGAATGGCCAGATCCTGGCGGGGCGGGCGCTCCTTGAAGATCGTTGCCGTCGTCAGCCCGCCGACGAGCTTCTCCATGTCGGACGTGCTCATGCCGGTCGCGTACGCGCCGCCGACGATCGATCCCATGCTGGTGCCGGCGATGCAATCGATCGGCACGCGCAGTTCCTCGAGCACCTTGAGCACGCCGATATGGGCCGCGCCACGCGCGCCGCCGCCCGAAAGCACCAGGCAGATCTTAGGCCGGCCCTGCGGCGCCGATGTCGCGGCGGGCTCGGCCGCCAGCGCCGACGGGCCGGCTATCGCGCCCGAACACAGCACTGCCAACCATGCGGCGCAGCGAAGAAGGGCAGAGGCGTGGCGCATCGCAGATGACATGAAGAAGAGGGGGCGGCGAAGGACATTGCCGCGACCTTCAACACTAGCAGTGTGGTCCGCATGTGGCGTATGCCATGCGCCAAGATCAAAACAATTCATCACGCGCGCCGGAACCATTCAGATCGGCGGTCACGCATGTCGGCTTCTGTCCGCTCCGGCGCGGGATAGCCGATGCGGCATATACTGGCGCCGTACCTGATTCCATTGCGTCTTCCGTGTCTTCCGTGTCTTCCGCAGAACATTTCCACACGCCCCCCGACGATCCAAAACCCGCGCCGCCCGAAAGACCCGGCGACAACGAGTGCTGCGGCAGCGGTTGCGATCCATGCGTCTTCGATTTCTACAACGACGAGATGGAGCGCTATCGCCAGGAACTGCGGGCATGGGAGGCGCGCCAGGCCGCTCGCCAGGCCGCTCGCGATAACGCCGCAACGCATTCGTGAACCATTCCGCCGCGCTTCAGGACTTCGTTGAACGGCATCGGCGCCTGTTCGTCCTGACCGGCGCCGGCATCAGCACGGACTCAGGCATTCCGGGCTATCGCGACGAGCAAGGCCGGTGGCAACGCTCGGCGCCGATGACCATCAGCGCGTTCATGAGTGGTCACGCGGCACGGCAACGCTACTGGGCGCGCAGCATGGTCGGCTGGCCGGTGGCGGTGGGGGCACATCCGAATATCAGCCATCGCGTGGTGGCGCGGCTTGGCGATGCCGGGCGCGTGTCGGCGCTGGTTACCCAGAACGTGGATGGACTGCACCAGCAGGCGGGCAGCCGCGATGTCGTCGAGTTGCACGGCAGCATCAGACAGGTCGTGTGCCTGTCGTGCGCCACGCGCTACCCCCGCGTGGGCCTGCAGCACTGGCTCTGGCAACACAATCCCGATTTTCGTGACATGACGGCATTGCCCGCCGCGGATGGCGACGCGCATCTGGAGTCGCCGTTGTTCGACAATTTCGCGGTGCCGGTCTGCGAGCGATGCGAGGGCGTGCTCAAGCCCGATGTGGTGTTTTTTGGCGAGTCGGTGCCGCGTGAACGCGTCGATACCGGCCGGGCGGCACTCGCCAACTCCGATGCCGTGCTGGTGGTCGGGTCGTCGCTGACGGTGTTTTCGGGCTATCGCTTCTGCCTGTGGGCGAACGAGCTGGGCCTGCCGATCGCCGCGCTGAACCTTGGCACCACGCGCGCCGATCCGCTGCTGACACTCAAGGTATCCGCGCCGATCGGGCCCACTCTGTCCGCGCTGGCGACCGGGATCGGGCTGGCTGCCGATTGACCGCCCAGTGACCGAACATTGACCACCAATGGACCTCCGATTGACCCCGGCGGCGCCTGTCGCTAGGATCGACGCATTGCCCGATATCTTCGGGTGCCCCCAACCAGTCATCCCATGACCCCTGTTTCTGTCACGGCGCCCTCCTGCGCGCCGCCGCGCGGCTGATTCCAGCCGACTTACGTCTCCGGTATCGCTGACGAAGACGTGCTCGCGCATCGCGCGCGGCACGCGCCGGAGCCTGCGTGGTTTCTGACAGGACAATTCATGAATTCCGAAAAAGACGTCATGGCGGACGCATCCGCCATGCGCACGTCCATGCACGCGCTTGCCGTGTATGGCGCGACCCCTTTGTTCGTGCTGCTCTGGAGTGGTGGCGCGATCTTCAGCCGTGTGGGACTTTCCCATGCCTCGCCATTTGCGTTTCTTACGTTGCGATTCGTTATCGCGCTGACCCTGCTTGCCGCCATCGGCGTGGCACGCCGGCGCGTGTTGCCAGCCCCCGGCACGCGCGTGCGTGTGGCGGTGACGGGCGCGTTGATGATCGGCGGATACTCGATCAGCTACCTGCTGGCACTGGATTTCGGCATGACGCCGGGTGTACTGGCTACCGTGCTGGGCGTGCAGCCAATCCTGACTTTGCTCTGGATGGAGCGGCGCGTGTCGGTGGCACGGCTGGCAGGTCTGACGCTGGCGCTGGCCGGGCTGGTGACGATCGTGGCCGATAGCCTGATGGCCGCAAGGTTCTCGATCGCTGGCTGGGGTGCCGCTCTGGCCGCGCTCGCGTGCATGACGGTGGGCGCCATCGGGCAGAAAGGCGTCCGGCAGGCCCCGGTGGAGATCCTGCCGCTGCAGTACACGGTGGCGCTGGCGATGTGCCTGCTGTGCGTGCCGTTCCAGCCGTTCCGGTTCGAGCACGTGCCGGGCTTCTTTTTCCCGCTGCTCTGGATGGGGATCGTGATTTCGGTGGTGGCGACGCTGCTGTTCTACCGGCTGATCCAGGCTGGTAACCTGGTCAACGTGACCAGCCTGTTCTATCTGGTGCCGCCTGTCACAGTTCTGCTGGACTTCGTCGCGCTGAGCAACCGGCCCGCGCCGCTTGCGCTAGTCGGCATGATTGCCATTCCGATGGGGCTGGCGCTGGTGTTTCGCGCGGGACGCTAGCGCAGGTTGACCTGCACGCGGATGCCGTCGGGCGCCACGGTGATGGCGCCCGGCTCGACGTCCTTGCCGTTGAAGCGGAGTTCTTCGGGTTTGAACGTGTACAGCGGATAGTCCTTCAGCAGTTGCTGGGCCACCACGGCGCCAATGGCGTTGAGTTGCTCGCGATACTGGCTCATGCCTTGCACCTCCACGTCCTGCACGGTCGGGTTGTCCAGCAGCACCGCGCGGCGCGTGGCGTCGTAGCGGACGCCACTGTTCAGCGCCAGCGAGCCGTTGACCGGCGGGGACGGGATCACCGTGTTCGAGAGCGCCGCGTCCACCCGGGTGGTGATGCGGTTGCCGGCCTCGTCTAGCACGAGGCGCGGGTTCGAAAGCCGCACGCTGACCAGTTCGCCATAGCGCAGCGTGGCCGGGAAGCGCTTATCCACCGCGCTCTGCAACTCGTCCTTGGTGAACGTGTATTCGCCAGTCCAGACGTTGTAGCCGGCGTGGGCAGTGCCCAGCGCAGCCGCGACGATGGCCAGGGCCAGCAAAGGTCGGCGTGCGCGGGACAGGCGGTTGATCAGGGTACGGGACATGGCCGGGATGCGAATCGAAGTTACGCAGTCAGACCCGTGCCGCGCGGTGATCGTTCCGACATGTGACGCCGGTGCGGGCCATCGACAGGTTTCAGTAGTGCGGCGGGATTTCGTGCTGCGGATCGGACTCGGCAGCCATGGGTGCGCTGGCACGCACTTGTTGGTACAGCGCGCGAAACTGCGCCTGCAACAGATCGATCTGCTGCTGCTGGCGGGCGACGGCGAGATTCAGCGTCTCGATCAGGTCTTCCTGGAAGGCGACCTTGATCTCCAGATCGGTCAGGCGGGATTCCATGGTGTTCTCCGGTTGGCCGCGCATTGTACGGGACTGCACGGTACGGCCAGCCGGAGAACGGCAACGATGGTCAGTGGACCAGTAGACCAGTGGGCCAGGTTATTCCTTGGGCCCGGCGATCACCATCCACATCACGCCGAACTTGTCGGTGACCATGCCAAAGCGCTCGCTGAAGAACGTCTGCGACGGCGGCATGTTGATCTGGCCACCTTCGGCGAGCTTCTCCATCGTCTTGTCGCACTCGGCGGCATTGGCCACGTTCAGCGACAGGCCGAAGCCCTTGAACTCGGTCTTGCCCTTGGCTTCCCCGTCGGACCCCATGATCACTGCATCGCCGATTTGCAGCGCCATATGCATGATCTTGTCTTGGTTGATGACGGCCGGACCACAGCCGGGACCGGCATCCTTGGGGCCATCGCGGTAGCGCAGCATGGCGCCAACCTGCGCGCCCAGGGCGGTCTTGTAGAACTCGGCCGCTTCCTCAGCGCGACCATCGAAAAACAGATACGGCTGGACTTTCGAGGACATCGATAACTCCTGTGGATTGGGCGCCCAATACGGCCGGGCGGGGGGCTGAACCGGTACTTGTGTACGGCGTCCACAAAGATTAGGCGAGAGTCCGGGGGATGTCCACATCTATTTTCGGGGACAGATATGACGGGTTGCGAAAGGCTTGTTTCACCGTTGCCGTTTGGCGCTGACGCCGGGCCATGTCACAATTCACGGTTACGAGTTTCGGGCGCCGGACCGGCTCGCCGCATGACGCGATCGTGCGGGGGCGCCCCAAGAGCCGACAAATTCACCTGGTTTTCTGGCGATGACTACCATCCTGCAGCACATTCCTTCCGGCCAGCGCGTCGGAATCGCCTTCTCGGGCGGACTCGATACCAGCGCCGCGCTCCTCTGGATGCGCCAGAAGGGCGCCATTCCCTACGCCTACACGGCGAACCTGGGCCAGCCCGACGAGCCGGATTACGACGACATCCCCCGCCGCGCCATGGCGTACGGCGCCGAGGCCGCCCGTCTGGTGGACTGCCGCACCCAACTGGTGGCCGAAGGTATCGCCGCGCTGCAATGCGGCGCGTTCCATATCTCGACGGCTGGCGTGACCTACTTCAACACGACCCCGATCGGCCGTGCCGTGACCGGCACGATGCTGGTGGCGGCGATGAAGGAAGATGGCGTCAACATCTGGGGCGACGGCAGCACGTTCAAGGGCAACGACATCGAGCGCTTCTACCGCTACGGCCTGCTGACCAACCCGGGTCTGCAGATCTACAAGCCGTGGCTGGACCAGCAGTTCATCGACGAACTGGGTGGCCGCGCCGAAATGTCCGAGTTCATGCGGCAGCACGGCCATGCCTACAAGATGTCGGCGGAAAAGGCGTACTCGACCGATTCGAACATGCTCGGCGCCACGCACGAGGCCAAGGATCTGGAGCACCTGGATTCCGGCATCCGCATCGTCCAGCCGATCATGGGCGTGCAGTTCTGGCGCGATGACGTCGAAGTGAAGCGCGAGGAAGTGACCGTGCGCTTCGAGGAAGGCCAGCCGGTGGCGCTGAACGGCAAGACGTTCGCCAATGCCGTCGACCTGCTCATGGAAGCCAATGTCATCGGTGGCCGTCATGGCCTGGGCATGAGCGACCAGATCGAGAACCGCATCATCGAAGCCAAGAGCCGCGGCATCTACGAAGCCCCGGGCCTGGCGCTGCTGTTCATCGCCTACGAGCGTCTGATCACCGGTATCCACAACGAAGACACCATCGAGCAGTACCGCGACAACGGCCGCCGTCTGGGCCGCCTGCTGTACCAGGGCCGCTGGTTCGATCCGCAAGCCATCATGCTGCGCGAAACCGCCCAGCGCTGGGTGGCTGGCGCCGTGACCGGCGAGGTGACGATCGAACTGCGTCGCGGTAACGACTACTCGATCCTGAACACGACGTCTCCGAACCTGACGTACAAGCCCGAGCGCCTGACGATGGAAAAGGGCGAGTCGATGTTCACGCCGCTGGACCGTATTGGCCAGCTCACGATGCGCACGCTCGACATCGTCGACACGCGCGAGAAGCTGCAGACGTACGCCAAGTCCGGCCTGCTGTCGAACCAGACCAGCGCGGCGCTGCCTAAGCTCGAAGACTGAGCACGGCACGTTTCCGGACGGAAAAGCGGCACGAGCGATCGTGCCGCTTTTTTTGGTTCTTCGGAGAATTCCGGGGACTGAATTGCCACATTCCGTATCCTAATGGCCGTTAAGAGGGCCGTTAAGAGGGCCGTTGCGGAACGGGATGCTGGATCGGAAGACGCTGCAGGCCTTGGGCTGCTGGGATGGCTACAAGCTGGATCCGGGG
>NZ_DDCI01000021.1:0-60680 GCF_002335265.1 Cupriavidus sp. UBA2010 | reverse complement strand
GTTCCGCCGAAACCAGCGATCAGCATCCGCCCGAAACAGGTGATCACGTTCCCCCGAAATCGCTTATCACGCGCCCCGAAATACGCACCACAGTGGCATCACTCGTTTCTCCACTGCCTGAATGAGTCGCTGTTCGCCTTTGTCGAGCAATTGCAGGATTCCGTTGACGTAGGAAGAATCGAGGCTGGTCTTCTTCGCAATGTCCTCCGTCGAGTAGCCTTTTTCTCGCAAGACTTGCAGGCCAGACATCAGCTCGACAGTAGAGTGTCTACGCCGCGCAATGTTCTCCGCCAGTGTGATGAGGTAACGCTCAAGTTCGTCGGCCTCCACCACCGAGCAAGGGATCATTGTTTCCCCCAACATCTTCAAAGCTTCGAGGCGGCCTTGCCCGCAAAGGACCTCGTGCCATTCACCGTCGCCGTCGCGACCTCCCAAAGCGACAGTGATCGGGCGCTTTAAGCCAATGGAGGCAATGTTCTCGACCAACTGCGAGAAAAAGTATCGGTTGCGCGTTCGTGGGTTGAGCACTCGTAGGCGATCAACCGGAATCAATGTAATTCGGTCGCTGCGTACAAGCGTCGAGACGAATTTTTCGACTCTGTCATTCATAAGCGACTCCCTTCAGCGGAATGCGGCGTGCGAGACGGCAGAGCATCGACAGATCGTCGTACCGGTAGCCTTCCAACCCAAAGTCGTTGTGGTCGCCCAGGCGGATCAGGTTCGCGCGCATGTCAATCGAAGGCAGCAGGTAAAAGTCGCGAATAGTTCGCGCGTCGAGCTCCATCCGAACTGCGACCGTGATGTCAGGCCGGAGCGCGTTGTCAAATCGGATGAGCCAACGATTTGCCCCTGCGTCGGTCGGTCGGCATCGTGAGAGCGTTAGAGAGACTCGGAACTCGTCGTTGATTTTCAGTACGCCGGAGATCGGCTCCTTTTCCACCCGTGCGCCGGTTTCCGCCACGGCCCGTTCGGCATCGGCAACAACCTCGGGGTGCAACTCTCGCAGCCGCTTGTTGATCTCCACGTAGCGGTAGTCGCGCTCTGGCGAGTATCCAATCAGGCTATATGTCCGCAGCAGACTGCCGAAGCGGTTCGTATAGGCACTGCTTGATGGGCAACAAGGCGCCTCGTCGATGACGATGCCGGAGAGGTAGCCTTGACGCGAAAGCACTTGGCACAGCGCATCGAGCATCTCGGTGTCGCTCATTCGGTAAGACCGGGCGAGGATGATTTGCTGCGCGGCCTCGAACATCATTCGATCGACGATTGGTTCAAAGGCGTCGTCCCTTCTAATCCATGCGGCGGGCGGATTGCGCACGCGCTCTTGTTTCAGCTTGAACGACGTCCGATTCCAAACGTTATGGCCGGCATATTTTTCATTGATGAGGATTTGGTGGACCGTCCCTCGAGTCCACGGTGTTCCGCGGTCGGTGGCGAGCCCACTCCTATTGAGCGAAGCCGCAATCTCTGATTCCGTTCGCCCCTCTTCGACGAACTTCCGGTAGATGCTGCACACCGTCGTCAGCTCTTCGGCCGGTCCAGGGGCCAAAATTACCCTGTCGGTTTGAATGGACTTGTGCTCGCCGCGTCGCAATTCGCCCTTGACGAGACCGGTGTGATCCACGAGTACGCGCCGTAAGCCGAATCCTGCCGGGCCGCCTTGCCGAAATCCATTGCGGATAAGGCGGCATTGACCAGCGTGGACTTTGACGCTCAGCTCGCGGCTGTATTCGCCGGCCATTGTTCTTTTGACGCTCTTTATGATGCTTGAGACGGGGCTACCATCGTTCTCGAACTGCTCGGCGCAATAGAGCACCCGGACGCCCGCCTGCTTACAGCGAACTTCGTAGCTTGCGCTCTCGTCGGGATCTTGAAAGCGCCCCCAGCGGCTTACGTCATAAACCAGGATGGCGGAGAAGTCCGCGTTGCCAGATTCAACATCTCGCAGCAGCGCTTTAAGCGAATCGCGGCCATCAAGGCGCAGTCCGCTCTTTCCTTCGTCCGCATAGACGCGCACGATTTCGAGTCCACGAGAGTCGGCGAAAACCTGGATGATGTCTAATTGGTTTTCCGTCGAATATTGTTGATGTTCTGTTGACATGCGCACGTACGCCGCAGCTCGACCGTCGCGACCTGCGCCTAGCGTCTCCACCCTGCGCGATGATTGATCCACCCTACCTCCCGCCACTGACGACGCAAGCGAACGCGGCCGAAAGCCTCACCGAAGGGCTATAGGCGGGGTACCGCATTCTTGGTGCCTGCCTTTAGGGATCATAGTTTTGGAGACGCGAAAAATGTTGCCAAAAGCCCGCAAGACGTTGCGTGAGGGACGGGGAATCAGTGATGAATATCCCGCCATAATCGCTATGGCCCTAGCGAAGGAGCTGGGGCAGTCCAGGCATGCGGTCAAGAAACTGACGCGATGGACAGGCGCGAGCGAGCGAACAGTCCAGAACTGGCTGGCAGGCGTGCGCGGCCCGAGCGGGCCGCACTTGGTCGCACTGGCCAAACACTCAGTGGCGGTTCATTGGGCCTACCTCTCAATGTCAGACCGAATTGGCGACCCTGCGCCGAACGTGAGCGCGTCAGTCGATCTGATCAAAGAGGCGCTCCACCTCCTGACGGCGGCCCCAAGATAGCGCTCTAACGCGTGGGGCACGAACCGCTACGTTTCTGGGGAAGTCAGCAATTGTCGTTTGCCCTGGGCGCTTGGGGGGACCGGAAATCGATGCCCGCTTGGTCTAGCAGCCAGGCTTCAATCTTGTCGTGCCACATACGCAACATGTCGAGCGGCTGGCGTCTATAGTGTTTCTCAGCCAGCGCTGACGGCTTGAGCCCCTGAATCTATTCCGCAGCGCCGACGGTAACCTCGCGCCATTGAGCTTGGATCGGCGCAGGCCGTGCAGCCTTACATGCGGCAGCTTTGCGACTTCGACTGCTGGGTTGTGCCCTATACGCGGAGTTTCCCAACGCAGGAGCGTCGAGTTCCTTCTAGCGACACTAGTGATGGGCAAGCCTTGCAAGCACGTCGACTTCACTGGGTTGCGTGGGGCGCGGGCGGGGTAAACCATGCGACGAGCTGCTCCACTGCGAGCTACCGCCTTCTTTAGTGTTGGTGTCCGGCAACGTTCCCAGTAACTTGGCAGGACGTGCAGCAAGCCCACATCAGACGACAACTGCAGACCCCAAAAGCTGGGGGCACTTTTGGGGGCATCTTTGCTTTGCTAAAATAAAAACTCTTTTGTTGTCAGTGGCTTATATGTAGAGTTCTATAGTCCTTCGGCCACCAAATGCAAAAGGGGCTTGGCAAATTGCCAAGCCCCTTTTTCTATTTCCGGCATCGAAAAAACAAGATACGGCTCACCCTGCCAGGCAGTACCAAGTCAATCTGCGATCTCCCCGATACGTGCCGGCCAGCTGCCATCGTCAAGGACGGTTCGCACGGTCTCTGTCAGCAGGTCCAGTACGGCGGACGCGGCGATAGACAGGGGCATGGTGGCGGAGCGGCACAGATAGACCGGGCGCGATACGGCGGGCTGGTAGATGCGCGCGGCCGAGAGCTGGCCCTTTCGCACTTCGGCACACACCGACGCATACGAAAGAACGGTGCATCCCACGCCGGCAGACGCCAGCGCGATCAGCTCCGGGATGGCGTTGACCTCCGCGAGGATCTGCAGGTCGACGCCCTGGGTCCTCAGGTAGCCATCCAGCAAGGCGCGTAGGCCGTGCTCACCGGCCGGCAAGATCATTGGGTATCGATTCAGGTCACGCAGGCGGACAGTCTCGGCCAAGGGTTGCGCCTGAGTATGACCGCTGGCGAATTGCCCGGGCGGACCCACCAGCACGAGGTCCTCGTCGACGATCTGGTCGAACTGCAGGCCAGAATTGGCATGCGCCCGGAACGTCAGGCCGATATCGATATGTCCGGATAGCAGATGGCCGGGGATATAGCCCGTGCTGAGTTCGATGACCTGCAGGCGAACCTTGGGCCATCGGCGGATCACCTCGCGGACGATCGGGACGGTCAGGATCTTGGCCATCGATTGCGGCAGGCCGATGGCAACACTGCCTTCTGGATCGACCATCAGGTCGCGCACATCCTCACATGCGATGTCGAGGCGCTTCAGGATGTCCCGGGCGTGGATCTCGAAGCGCTGGCCGGCCACGGTCGGCTCCACGCCTTTGTGGCTGCGCGTGAACAGCGTGACGCCAAGCGCCTCTTCCAGATGCCGGATCTGCAGGCTCAGGGCCGGCTGGGCGATGTGAAGGGTTTCTGCCGCACGCGAGATTGACCCCGCCGCCGCCACGGCAAGAAAGCACTGCATCGCGCGCAAATCGACTGGCATTCCCACAGTTGTCTCCTGTCCTCGGATCTTGCCGGCGAGTCCTGCTCATGCGTCCGGCCGATGATCCAGGGGGTATATGTCACCACGATAGCCGACATCAAAAAGATATCTTGGACATATATGCGCCCGAGGGCAATAGTGCGTCATCACACAGGCCGCATTACCCGGACTGCACAGGGTCGGCCACAAAAAGGAGACACGATGGGTATCAGTCGCCGCAAGCTTCTGATGGGTACCGGGATTGCATTGCTTTCCCGGCCATTGCTGGCAAGCACATGGCCCGCGCGGCCGATCCGGTTGGTGGTGCCGTTCGCGCCGGGGGGGCCTGGGGATTTCGTGGCGCGGCAGATCGCCATGCCACTGTCCCGGAAGCTTGGCCAGCCGGTGGTGGTCGAAAACAAGCCCGGCGCGGGCGGCAACCTCGGCACGCAGACCGTGCTCGATAGCGAGGCCGATGGCTATTCGATCCTGCTCAACACGGTTGGCATGCACGCGGTCAACCCACTGATGTTCCCGGATCTGCGTTTTCAACCCAGGCGCGATCTGGCGGCAGTTGGCGTGATCGCAACCGTGCCAAATGTGCTGGTAGTGCATCCCACCAAGCTCGGTGTGAGCAACCTGGCCGATCTTGTACGTCTTGGCCGGCAGCATCCGAACAATCTCAGCTACGCCACATACGGGGCGGGTAGCTCCCCGCATATCTACGGCGCCTTGCTCCAGAAGGAAGCGGGGTTCACCGCGGTCGCCGTGCCCTATAAGGGAAGCGCGCCAGCAAGCAGCGACGTGATGGCCGGAAATGTGGACTTTCTCTTCGACAGCATGACCACCTGCATCGGGCAGATTCGCGGGGGCAAGCTCAAGGCGCTGGCTATCACCTCGGCGGCGCGCTCGTCATTGCTGCCGGATGTGCCGACGCTACAGGAATCGGGCTACCCGGCGCTCGACCTGAAGTTCTGGCTCGCATTGCAGGTCTCGGCCAAGACGCCTGCATCAGTCCTGCAGGCGCTGCGCGAAGCCGTGGCGGCCTGCACGCAGGATGCCACCTACGGCGACGCGCTGGTGGCGCGTGGCGCGGAGCCATTCCGCATGGCGCCGGCGAGTGTGCAGGATTTCGTCAATCGAGATGCTGCGCGCTGGACCGACCTCGCACGCTCCATAGGCATCAAGCCCGAATAAGGCGCACCCGCAACACGGGCCGCCCGACGGCGGTCCGTCGCCGTCCTTGAAGCGGCATCAGCATCAGACAAACATCCATGATTGCATTGAACGGTATCCGCGTACTCGACCTGAGCAAGGTGCTGGCCGGTCCTTTGTGTGGCCAGTACCTAGGGGAGCTTGGCGCAGAAGTCATCAAGGTTGAACCGGTTGGCCGCGGCGACGACACACGGGCATGGCTGCCGCAGGACCGAGGCCAGTCAGCGACCTTCCTGGCGGTCAACCACAACAAGCGCAGCCTCGCCGTCGATCTGAAGACCGCGGAGGGCAGGCAGATCGTGCAGACGCTGGCAGCAAAATCGGACGTGGTCCTGCAGGGCTTCGGCAGCGGCGCCGCCGCACGGCTGGGCGTGGACTACAAGACGCTGTCCGGCATGAACCCGTCGCTGATCTACTGCGAGATTTCCGGATACGGAAGAGCGGGGCCACTAGGCCAGGAGCCCGGTTACGACGTGATGCTGCAGGCGTTCAGCGGCATGATCAGCACCATGGGCGAAGCAGGTGGCAAGCTGGCGCGCGCCAGCTTCTCGCCGGTGGACCTGGGGACGGGCATGCACGCGTTCAGCGGCATCCTGGCCGCCTTGCTCGAGAGACAGAAGACCGGGCGGGGCATGTTCCTGGAGGTGTCGCTGCTCGACACGGCCATGGGGTTCATGAGCTACCTGGCACAGAACTACTGGTGCAGCGGGAAGCTGCCGCGCCCAATGGGAACCGCCCATCCCGCCATGGCGCCGTACCAGGTATTCGAGGCATCGGACGGCCCCGTCATGATCGGCGTTGGCAATGATGTCCAGTGGCGGCGCTTTTGCCCGGTCGCCGGACTCGACGATGTCGTCGACGCGCCCAAGTTCGCAACCAACGCCGCGCGCGTCGCGCATTTCGATGAAACCGTGGCGATGGTGCAGGCGCGCATTGCGCTGCAGCCAGTCGCGCACTGGATCGAGGCATTGCGCAAGGCGGGCGTGGCTTGCTCTCCCATTCATACGCTCGGCGACGCATTGGCGCATCAGCAGGTTGCGGCACGCGAACTGATTGTCGAATCCGATCACCCAGTGCTCGGCAAGGTTCGCAACGTTGGCCTGCCGATCCGCTTTGGCGAGGCGCCACGTAGCGCGCATCGCTCGCCGCCGCTGTTGGGCCAGCACACCGATGAGGTACTCGGCGAGGCTGGCTACGGCCCCGACGTTATTGCCGATTTCAAGGCGCGAGGCGTGATCGCCACCGCCAACATGCCGCAGGCTGATTCCCAGTCGGCCGCGGCCCCTCTCACTGCATGAGTGGAACCCCATGACAACCGTTTCCTACGAGGTCCGCGACAGCATCGCGGAGATCCTTCTTGATAGCCCTCCCGTCAACGCGCTGAACGAGGCAATGATCGACGCGTTGCTGCAAGGGCTGCGCCGGGCAGCCGAGGACGACTCGGTACGCGCCGTGATACTGGGCAGCGCCGTGCCACGCCGGTTCTGTGCCGGGCTGCAACTCGATAGCCTGCGCGACGCGCCGCCATCGCGCGGCTATGCACTGGTGGAGAAGCTCTATAGCGGGCTGTGCGAGGCGCAGTTCCATCTTGGCAAGCCATCGATCGCCGCCGTCGGCGGTACGGCCCGGGGCGGTGGCATGACACTGGCGATCCACTGCGACATGATCGTCGCCGCTGACACCGCGACCTTCGGCTATCCCGAGATCGATGTCGGGCTGGTACCCGCGATTCACTACACCCATCTGCCGCGCATCATCGGCCGGCATCGTGCCTTCGATCTGCTGTTCACGGGGCGTTCGTTCGATGCGGCGGAAGCCATGTCGTTGGGGCTGGTCAACCGCGTGGTGCCAGAACAGCGCGTCATGGACGAGGCTCGCGCGCTGGCGCGCTCCCTGTGCCAGAAATCGCCCGAGATCATGCGGATGGGGCGGCAGGCATTCATGCGCGCCAACGACATCGACTACCGGCGTGGCGTGGCGGGCGCGGTGGAGACGTTCGGGAACATCTTTGCTACCGAGGACGCGCAGGAAGGCATCGCCGCATTCGTGGAACGACGCAAGCCACGCTGGCAAGCGTGAAGACCATGACGATGCGTGATCCTCGAACATCAGATCGGGCGCAAGACAGCGACGAGGCATTCCGCGCCGAGATCCGCTCCTTTCTCAGGGATGCGGTGCCGGCGGATATCCGCGCCGCCACGCGCGCGCACTGCCTGGTCACGCGGGAGCAGGCGGCGCGTTGGCATCGCATCCTGCATGCCCAAGGCTGGGCAGCACCCGGCTGGCCACGCGAGCACGGCGGCACGGGGTGGTCGCTGGTGCGGCAGGCCATCTTTCGGGAAGAACTTGCGGCCAGCGACGCGCCCTACATCGAGAACCTCGGCATCGATACCATCGGCCCGACGCTGATCCGACACGGCACCGATGAGCAGTGCAGACGGTTCCTGCCAGGCATGTTGTCGTTCGACGATTTCTGGGCGCAGGGCTACTCCGAGCCCGACGCAGGATCGGATCTGGCCGCACTGCGAACCACGGCCCGTCGCGAGGGCGATTGCTGGATTGTGAACGGCAGCAAGATCTGGCAAAGCCTCGGCCACTGGGCCAACTGGGCGCTGTTGCTGGTGCGCACCGATCCTGCCGCATCGCGCAAGCAGGATGGCATCTCGATCCTGCTCGTGGACTTGCGCACCCCTGGCGTGACAGTGCGCCCGATCCGGTATATCAACGGCTCGCATTTCCACGTCCAGATGTTCTTTGACGATGTGCGGGTACCGGCAGCCAATCTGGTCGGCGAGCCCAATGGCGGGTGGGCGATCGCCAAGGGCCTGCTGGTCATCGAGCGTCTTTTCGTGGCCCGGGTGGCGGAGTGCAAGGCGGAGCTGGCCAGGGCGGCTGCGCTGCTCCACCCGCCGTCTGACGAAGGCGATCCGGTCATGCGCGGCGAGCAGCAGATGGCGTTTGCGCTGACGGCGCGGCGCCACGCCGCACTGGACATTCGTAT
Organism: Cupriavidus sp. UBA2010; assembly: GCF_002335265.1. Lineage (NCBI taxonomy): Bacteria > Pseudomonadati > Pseudomonadota > Betaproteobacteria > Burkholderiales > Burkholderiaceae > Cupriavidus > Cupriavidus sp. UBA2010. The sequence continues at coordinate 52,139 of NZ_DDCI01000021.1, read as the reverse complement.
GCGCGCGCTCGAAGCCGCGTGGTGGCCGGCGATCCAGCAGGCGGCCGAAGGTGGTCGGCCGGATCTTGAAGCTTCGCTGCTGAAGCTCGAGGGCATCCAGCTGCTGCAGGATCTTCAACTGTTCCGGATGGATGCGCACGGCACAGCATCGCTGCGGCTCTATCCCGAAGCGCTCGATGGCCAGCCGCCCGGTGCGCCCGACGATGCCGCGTCCGCCGGCAATCAGACACTGCACATGTGGCGCTATCGCGGGAGTTCGTTGGCAGGCGGTTCCTCGGAAATTCAGCGACAGATCATCGCCAAGGCGATCTTCGACGGACAGACCGAGCTAGACGTGCCGCGCAACGACCATCTTGGAGACGAACAGGCCATGATGGTCGACACGATGAGGCGGTGGCTGAGCAAGCATTACAGCTTCGACTTCAGGCAGCAGGTTATGCACACGCCAGGCGGGTGCAGTGCATCCGCGTGGTCAGGCCTGGCCGAACTTGGCATCACCAGCCTGACCATACCGGAGGCGCTAGGCGGCATGGAGCAGCCGATGACGGATCTGCTCCCACTGATGGAGACGCTGGGTGAGGCACTGGTACTGGAACCCGTGCCGTGGAGCGCGGTGTTCGGCACGCAGACGTTGCTTGCGCTCCCCGTCGGCCCGTCACGTGATGCGCGCCTGGCCGCATTGGCCGGTGGCGACGCGCGCTGCGCAGTGCTATGCGGGAAGGAACCAGGCGTCGGGAAGACGCCGCAACCGACCGTGATCGCGCGGCGTGTCGGCGACGCGTGGCAGCTCGATGGCGACGATGCGATGGTCATGGGTGGCACAGATGCGCATCACTTCATCGTGGCCGCGACGCTGGACGACGGCAGCCTCGGCCTGTTCGATCTGCCGGCCGATGCCTCTGGCGTTGTCGTGCAGGGCTATCGCTTTCATGACGGCCGCGGCGCGGCGGAAGTGCGGCTGACCAACGTGCGGCTGAGCGCGTTCGCCATGCTTGGTCAAGACGAACAGGCCGCGACGGCGCTCGATAGAGGCATGACATTCGCCACGCTGGCCTTGTGTGCCGACAGTATCGGCGCCATGCGGCGCGCGTTGGGCATCACTGCGGAGTACCTGCGCACGCGCAGGCAGTTTGGCCGCACGCTTGCGGAACAGCAGGTGCTTCAACACCGCATGGCCGACCACTTCCGCGCCTGGAACGGTGCGCGTCATCTTGCACGGCGGGTACTGGTCGATTGGGATGCCGCGCCGTCTGCCGAGCGCCGTCGCCGTATCTGCGCGGCGAAACACCTGTCTGGCGTGGTTGGCCGCGCCATTGCGTTCGACGTCCTGCAATTGCATGGCGCGATTGGCTTGCAGGATGAGACGCCGATCAGCCACTACAGCAAACGGCTTGTCGGCAACGATTTGCTGCTTGGCAGCGCCGATACCCACCTGGGTCGCTTCGCCGCCGCCGTGGATGCGATTCCGCGAGCGCCGGCGCGCTGACAGAGACCGATCAGAGACGCATCAGTGACGCATCAGTGCAATGGATCAGGAGGAGACAAAGGATATGCAGGCATTCCATGCTTCAAGACGTCTGATACGCGCGCTCGCTGGTGGTCTGATCGCGTTCGCATCCACCACAAGTTTCGGCGCGCCGGATGCCGCATGGCCGTCGCGGCCCGTCACCATCATCGTGCCCGGTGCGGCGGGCGGCACGATCGACATCCCGATTCGCCTGCTGGCGCAAAAGCTTGGCGCGCGTCTCGGGCAGGCCATCGTCGTGGACAATCGTCCGGGCAGCGGCGGCATCATCGGCACACAAGCCGCGCTGCGCGCGCCTGCCGATGGCTATACGCTCCTGGCCGGCAACGTCGGTCCGCAGGCCATCAACTACAGCGCGTACAAGCATCTCTCCTACCAGCCATCGGACCTGACGGCGATCACCGACATCATTGCCTTTCCTAACGTGCTGGTGGTCAATGCCCAGTCGCCAGCCAGGACCGTAGCTGATCTGGTCGAGCAGTTGAAACGGAATCCCGGCAAGCTCTCCTTCGGCTCTGCCGGTATCGGTCAGACCAGTCACCTCGTGGGCGAACTGTTCAGGATGCGCACCAGCACCGACGCTATCCACGTGCCTTACAAGGGTTCGACACCAGCCACCACGGCGTTGCTGGCGGGAGAGACCACGTTTCAATTCGACAACCTGACGCAGGCGCTGCCATACATCCGCGCCGGCAAGCTGCGTGCCCTGGCGGTGGCTGCCTCGCAGAGAGCGCCGTCCTTGCCCGATGTTCCCACCATGGAGCAGGCTGGCTTCGCCAACTTCACGTCGACAGCGTGGATCGGCATCTTCCTGCCAGCAAAGGCGCCACCTGCCGTCATCGGTCCGCTCGAACAGGCTCTGGCGTCGGTCATGCGAGACCCCGACCTCATCTCCCAGTTCCGGCAGATGGGTGGCATTCCGGGCGGACAGTCGCCGGAGAAGTTCTCCGCGTTCGTGGCCGCGGAGCGGGAGAAATGGGGGCTTGTGATTCGCACATCTGGCCTGACGCTGGATTGACGCCCAGTGCATCGGCTAGCCGGGTGATTCAACCGACGACCCGCCGCCGCATCTGCCGCCACTCCATCCACTGCCACGACAGCAGCGCCGGCACCCCGAACAGGACTTCGCGTGCGCGCTTGACCAGCGCGAGCGCGAGCGAGGTCTGCGGGTCGATGCCGAAGCTGGTGCCCAGCAGCACGATCACCGCCTCCTGCACCCCCAGCCCCGCCGGGATGAAGAACGCCACCTGGCGTGCGGCGAGTGTCAGGGCCTCGATGGCCAATGCCTCGCCGAAGCTCACCGGGTGGCCAAGCAGCGATAGTCCCCACCAGACTTCGAGCGTGCCGACGACCAGCCCGGTCATCTGCCAGATCAGCGTGCGCAGCAGCACGCCGTAGTGGCGGCACAGCGCGCGAATCTGCGCGTCGAGGCGGGCGCCGTCGATCAGCGCGGCGAGCTTGTGGTCGTCGCCGAGCATCCGCTGCGCAAACGATTCGAGCCGGGTGAACCATGCGCCGTGACGCAGTGCGTAGGCGAATAGCGCGGGAATCGGCAGTGACAGCAGCAGGCCGATGGCAACCAGCAGGCCGTGGTCGCTGTCCTGCGTGATCGATATCAGCAGCAGCACCCCGGCTAGTGCGAACAGGTAGTGCGAGAACATCGTCACCATCACCTCGATGACGATGCTTGCCGAGACCGCCGTACCATCTGGCACGCGCCGCCACGCGAGGCGGATACCGACGAGTTCGCCACCGATGCCGGCCGTGGGCAGCAGCCGGGTCACGGCTTCGCGCACCGTCGCCACCCAGAGCAGGAAGCCCGTGCCAGCGCGTTTCTCGGGATCGGCCGGCGCCAGCAGCACGCGCCAGCCATAGGCGTCAAACCAGAGCGCGATGAGGTGGATCGGCACCAGCCACAGCAGTGGCCATCCGGCCTGCTCGAGGATGTGTGCCACTTCGGCAATGCCTTCCGTGACCACGACGGCCGTCAGGATCAGCAAACCAGCCAGTGCACCCAGCAGGGCGAAGCGTTTCATCGAAGTCCGGCGTGAAGATCAGTGAAGCCACCGCGACGCGGGGCAAAGCGGTCCGCAGCGGCGCGCACACGCGGGGAGAGCAGCGCGGCGAGTTCATCCGCGTGCCGGTAGCCGGTCATCGATGCGCCAACTTCGGCACCCGATGTCACGGCGGGATGCAGATACATCTCGACTACGCCGCGCGGCAGTTGCTCGAACGCCGCCAGCAACGTGGCTTCGTCCATCGCGCCCGTGTCGGACAGCCCAAGCACATAGTCGTTGTAGGCAATGCCCGCGCGTTGCAGGCGCGCGCGCAGCAGCGCGAGCCAGGGTCGCAGCAGCAGCGGTCCACCGGCCTCGCGCGGTAGTCGCACGGCGCGCATGCCGTAGTCGCGTCCGATGCTCAGGATCAACGACAGCACGGTCGGATGCAGATGGAAATGCTTGTGTGCGTTGACGTGATCGAGCGGCAGGCCGGTGGCGGCAAAAGCCTCGAACTGCGCGCGGATCTCGGCAGCCAGTTGCGCGCGCACACGCGGCAGGAAGAAGAAGCGGAAGCCGTCCCGCACCATCGCGCTGCCAAAGCGGCCGCTGGCGTCAACCAGATCCGGAATCTGGTCGTACGGCAGCGTGGCAACGCCATCGGCCAGCACCAGATGCAGGCCGACGCGCAGCTCGGGTAGCCGGCGCGCGCGTTCCACCGCGTCGGCGGCGGCCGGCGAGCTGACCATCAGGCTGGCGGCGTTCAGGATGCCCTGGCAGTGCGCGCGCTCCACGGCCTCGTTGATGTCGTGGTGAAGGCCGAAGTCATCGGCGGTGACGATCAGCAACTGGCCGTGGGTCATGCGGGTCAGGCCTCGTGCGAGCGGAGGAAGCGGAAGAACTCCACGCCTTCGCGCAGCCGGCGCTTGGTCATGTTCCAGCTACCCGCCATTTCCCGCACGATCTCCCAGATCTTGCTCGGCCGGAAATAGAAGCGTTTGTAGAACGTTTCCACGCCGTGATAGATCTCCTCGCGGCTCAGGTGCGGATAGCTGATCGCGGCCAGTTGCACGCCGCTGTCGTTGACCAGGTGGATGACCTTGTTCTCCTCCAGCCAGCCGTTGTCCACGGCCTGCTTGTAGAGCGTGGTGCCGGGATACGGCGCGGCCAGCGAGACCTGAATCGTGTGTGGATTGATTTCCTTGGCGTACTCGATCGTCTTCTCGATCGTGTCGCGCGTCTCGCCGGGCAGGCCCAGGATGAACGTGCCGTGGATCTGGATGCCGAGCTTGCGGCAATCCTCGGTGAAGCGGCGCGCGATGTCGGTACGCAGCCCTTTCTTGATGTTGAGCAGAATCTGGTCGTCGCCCGACTCGTAGCCCACCAGCAGCAGGCGCAGCCCGTTCTCCTTCATGATCTTGAGCGTGTTGTACGGCACGTTGGCCTTGGCGTTGCACGACCAGGGCAGGCCGATCTCGCCCAGCCCGCGCGCGATCTCTTCCACACGCGGCTTGAAGTCGGTGAACGTGTCGTCGTCGAACATGATCTCGCGCACTTCCGGCATGTTCTCCTTGATCCATTTCACCTCCTCGATCACGCTCTGCGCTGACCGCGTGCGATAGCGATGGCCGCCGACCGTCTGCGGCCACAGGCAGAACGTGCAGCGAGAGCGGCATCCGCGCCCGGTGTAGATCGACACGTACGGGTGCATCAGGTAGCCGATGAAGTAGTTCTGGATCTTCAGGTCGCGCTTGTAGACCGGGGCGACGAACGGCAACTCGTCCATGTTCTCGATCATCGGACGCGCCGGGTTGTGTTCGATCGTGCCATCGGTCAGGCGATAGCTGAGCCCGGCAATGCCTGCCAGGGGCTTGCCGGCGGCAACGTCCTGGCACGTGTAGTCGAATTCCTCGCGGCAGACGAAATCAATCGCCTGGGTGGCGCTGAGCGTGCCGCCCGGATCCACCGCAGCCTTGGCGCCGACCATGCCGATCATGATGTCCGGACGCCGCTCCTTGAGCTGTTCGGCAAAGCGCGCATCGGTCGGAAAGGACGGCGTGCTCGTGTGGATGATGACAAGGTCATAGTCCAGCGCGATATTGAGCGTCTGTTCCACGCCGAGTCCATCCGCCGGCGCATCGAGCACACGGCTGTCCGGCACCAGCGCGGCAGGCTGTGCGAGCCAGGTCGGATACCAGAACGACTTGATCTCGCGTTTGGCCTGGTAGCGTGATCCTGCGCCACCGTCAAAGCCGTCGTACGAAGGGGCCTGAAGAAAGAGCGTTTTCATCGGGGGCTATCCTGAGCGTGAGGCGTGGTCGAATAAAGAGGTTTGGGCAACGCGGGCCGGCTGCCCGGCTGCGGTGTGGAATGGTTGGGTGGTGCGTCGGTGGTCGTCATCACGTGGCCGCGCCAGTGCACACGGCCACCGCCGAGCGCGGCAGCCCATTCCACCAGCAACAATGCGTCGCGCAGTGGCGCGCGTAGCGCGGCGCCGATGCTGCCGGCGGTCACGCTGCGCGCGAGCGCGCCAACGAGTGCGATGGCCAGCACCGGAAGGTGCGGCGCGAGCAGGCAGCCGAGCACCAGCATCGGCCAGGTGCAGGTCAGGAACGTGAAGAAGAAGCCGGGCGCGTTCAGGGACCGGATCGTGCGAAGCCAGCGCAGCTCATGGCGCCACAGGGCGCGCAGGCTGGTCTCGGTGACGTCGGTTTCCACCACGACATCCGACAACACGGTCTTCCATCCCGATTGCCGGGTCAGTTCGCCCAGCCAGTAGTCGTCCGCCAGCCGGTTCGCCAGCGCCCGAAACCCGCCGATCGCGTTGAGGGTGTCGCGGCGCAACGCGATCGTCGCGCCAAAGGCAAAGCGCCGCGACCCGCCCGCGTGGGCTACGCGGACCGACGGCGCAAACCATTCGTTGATGAATGCGGCACCCAGCCGCGACCAGATGCCGTCGACGGGACGGCCCCGGTACAAGCATGTGACGACGCCAACATGCGGATCGCTGAGCGGTCCCGCCAGTCGGCGCAGGTAGTCGGGCGGTACGGCAATGTCGCTATCCGCGATCACCAGATGGGCATGGCGCGCTGCGCGGTACAGATTGATCAGGTTGCTGACCTTCGGATTGCGCCCATGCGTGCGCGCGTCGACGATCAGCACGATGTCGCGCTCTGGGAATGCCGCGCGCAGACGGTTCACGACCGTGATCGCCGGATCGTCATAGGCGCAAACGCCGAAAACAAGCTGGTAGTCGGGATAGTCCTGCCGGCACAGGCCAGCCAGGTTTTCGTAGAGATGGGGTTCGGCGCCGCAAAGCGGCTTGAGCACGCTGACCGGTGCCAGGCGTGATGGCGTGGCGGTCTGGGCAGGGCGTTTGCGGCTGACACACGCGGCCACAACGGCGTAGACCGTGGCGGCCTCCACCATCAACTGTCCCACTTCAGCGGTCCAGATGGCACTCATGTCTGCCCCTTATCGCACGCGACCAAGCATCACTGCAGCACCAGGAATTCTGGTGAGCACACCGTGAACTGCATCAGGCCTGAAACAAAGGCGTGGACGTATTATTGCCGTCATACGCGCGTTGCGCCACAACTGGCTTTAATCGTTCACCCCGACGCGGTTTACCTGCATCCACTTTGCATCTTCGGGATTAATCCTGGATTAATGGCTTACCGTTTCAGACCACTGTCACCGTGATGTAAAAGTGCTACCGTATGCACGTATTGCTCACCCGCTATTTCGATCCCGTTTCCCCTGAACACCATGCGCGATAGTTCCATCGCTGATGATCCCCTGGCCCCTGAAGTCGCCCAGCACGACGAAGCCGCGCGGGCACGCCATCTGGCGGGCCGACGCAGCACGATGGTCAGTGTCTACGTCAATATCGGACTCAGCATTGCGCAGGCCGTGATCGGGATCATTGCGGGTTCACAGGCGCTAGTTGCGGATGCACTCCATTCTCTTTCCGATCTGATATCCGATTTCGTGGTGTTGTTTGCAGGACACCATAGCCGCAAGGATGCCGATACCGATCACCCGTACGGACACCAACGTTTCGAGACCGCAGCCTCACTGGCGATCGGCGCGTTGCTGCTGGCGGTGGGTGTCGGGATGCTGTGGGCGGCCGTTGGAAAGATCCAGCACCCGAACGGCGTGCAACCGGTGCAGACCATTGCGATCTGGATGGCGCTTGCCGCGCTGGTGGCCAAGGAGTTGCTGTTCCGCTACATGCTGCGCGTGGCCGAACGGATCCGGTCAAGCATGCTCGTGGCCAACGCGTGGCACGCGCGATCCGATGCCGCATCGTCACTGGTGGTGGCGCTGGGTGTCGGTGGCAACCTGCTTGGATATCACGTGCTGGACCCCGTGGCGGCGATCGTGGTCGGCTTGATGGTGTCGCGAACGGGCCTGAAGTTCGGCTGGGATGCGCTGAGCGACCTGATGGACCGCGCTGCGGACGAGGACACTGTGGCAGCGCTACGCGCGGCCATGCTCGAGACGCCGGGCGTGCTCGGATTGCATGACCTGAAGACGCGCAAGATGGGCGACATGATCCTGGTGGATGTCCATCTGGAGATCCAGGCCGACCTGACCGTCGAGCAGGGCCACGCGATTGCCACGGAGGCGGCGCGTCGCGCCATGGTGCGCAACGACGTCCTCAACGTAATGACCCATGTGGACCCGGTAAGGGTGACCGGATTGAGCGGCGAGAGCCGCCGCTCAGCGTAGTTCGCTGCGACGGTACAGGCTCAGACCCACGGCCAGGAACGCCAGTATCCCGGCGCAGCCCCGGTTGACCCAGCGCACGGCGCGCGCCGACATCGTTCGCATGGCGTGCTGCCCGCCAAAGGCGTAGATCATCATCATCAGGATGTCGAGGATGGCGGCCACCACGGCCAGGATCGTGTACTGCAGCGCCACCGGCTTGTCCGGGTGGATGAACTGCGGCACGAAGGCCGACGTGAACAGCAGCGTCTTCGGATTGGACAGCGCCACGAACAATGCGCGCAAAAAGGCCGCCCAGCCATTGACCGACGCCTCGCCGGACGAGACCGTCAGCGCCTGCACCGGCGCCCGCCACAGCCCCCAGGCCAGATAGAGCAGGTACGCGGCACCGATCCACTTGATCACCGCGAACATCTGCTCGGACGCCAGCAACACGGCGCCAAGCCCGCAACCCACCGCACCGATCAGAATCAGGTCCGCCAGCGCCGCGCCGGCGATGCCACAGGCCGCCACCCGCATGCCGCGCGTGGCTCCGTTGCTCAGGGCCAGCAGCATCGTTGGGCCGGGCGTTACCACCACGGCGCCAACGGCAATCATGTACAGGAACAGGGTAGTGGCATCCATCGGCAGCATCCTTGGCGGTGGTCCCTCACCATGCGCGGCCTGTGGACAAATTGGCGGTTGACCTGGGGACAACCGGGTGAACAGCCTGTGGTCCGGCTGGGGGTCGCATGTGGGACGTATACGAACAACTCGGCAAGCTTACCGCTTTCCGCCGACGGAAGGAAAACTTGTCCACCCGTATCCACGTATACGTAGACCGCTTGCCCTAAGGGTTCTCCCGAACGTAAACCATTGATGCGGCAAGAGATAAGCCGGTTATCCACGCTGACGGGTCAGTCTTATCTATTACTACTATCTATGTATACGTAAACAACAATGTAAACAGACATGTATACGTAAACATCCGTATACGTGACCTGCCTATTATTTTGGCACCTTGAACGCTTTGCGCGCGCGCTGTACTTCGGCACGGGTCCAGCAGCCTTCGCGATGGTCGTTGACCAGCCCCATTGCCTGCATCAGTGCGTACATCGTGGTCGGGCCTACGAACTTCCAGCCGCGCTTCTTCAGGTCCTTCGACAACGCTACCGCTTCCGGGCAGGTGGTCATGCCCCGCAGCACCTCGGGCGTGAGCGTCTTGGGCCGGCTCTTCGGGTCGGGCTCGAACTTCCAGAAGTACGCAGCCAGCGACGATTCGGTCTTCAGCAGTTCCTTCGCGCACTGGGCATTGTTGATCGCGGCTTCGATCTTGCCGCGATGGCGGACGATGCCTGCGTCGCCCAGCAGCCTTTCCACGTCGTGCTCGGTGAACCGCGCCACCTTGTTGATCTCGAAGTTGGCAAATGCGCTGCGGAACGCCTCGCGCTTGCGGAGGATCGTCAGCCAGCTCAGGCCCGACTGGAAGCCTTCCAGGCAGAGCTTCTCGAACAGCCGCCGGTCGTCGTCGACAGGGAAGCCCCATTCGTGATCGTGGTAGTGGCAGTAATCCTCCAGCGTGCCGCACCAGCCGCAGCGTTCGCGGGGCTGTGGCGCGGATGTCGATCTGGTCATGCTATGGGGCTCCTTGGCGGGCAGGTTGGACGTGCGTCCACGCGATCTTGCGCCTGTTACCCGACGCGGTAAAGGCGCGGCATGGCTGGATTCGGACATGCGATTTGCATCACTGCCTGACGAATCCGGCTGGCGAAAAAAAAAAGCCAACCCGAAGGTTGGCTTTCTTCTGCTTGCGCAAGCGTAAGCGGTCAGGCGAGCTTCTTGCCGGTACGGTCGTGCATGAACACGAGCGCGACGAAGCTGATGGCCGCAGCGGCAATCACGTAGTACGCGGGCGCCAGCTTGTTGTGCGTCGATTCGATCAGCCAGGTGACGATTAGCGGCGCGAAGCCGCCGAAGATCGTCACGGCGAAGTTATAGGCCAGCGACAGGCCCGTGGAGCGGACCTCGGTCGGGAACTGCTCGGCCAGCACGGCGGGCGCCGGGCCGGTGAACGCGGCCAGCAGGATGCCCAGCACGATCTGCACCTGGAGCAGGGTGGCCGTGGTCGGGGAAACGTTGAGCCAGTGGAACAACGGGTAGGCCAGCACGCCGATGGCCAGCGCCACGACGCCGAGCATCCGCTTGCGACCCACGCGGTCGGACAGCATGCCCATCAGCGGGCACAGCACCAGGATGATCGCGCCGCAGATCGCGGTGGACTGGAACGTGGCGCCCAGCGGCAGACCAAGTTGCTGCTTGGCGTAGGACGGCATGTAGAACACCAGCACGTAGGTGCAGACGGTCCAGAGGATCGTCACGCCCAGGCCGGCCAGCACTTCGCGCGGATGATCGCGCAGCACCTGCGACAGCGGCGAGAATTTCACGTTGCTCGCGCGGCGCTCGGCCTGGCGTGCCTCGAACTCGGGCGGCTCTTCCAGGTGCGAGCGGATATACATGCCCACCGGGCCGATCAGCAGGCCGAACAGGAACGGGATGCGCCAGCCCCAGGCATCGATCTGGGCCTGGTCCAGGCCATTGGTCACCAGCGCGCCCATGGCCGCGCCGAGCATGAACGAGATGCCCTGGCTGGCTTGCTGCCAGCTGGCGTACATGCCACGTTCCTCGTCGGGGGCGTGCTCGATCAGGAACGCCGTGGCGCCGCCGACTTCGCCGCCGGCAGAGAAGCCCTGGATCAGGCGTGCCAGCACGATCAGCGCGGGAGCCCACAGGCCGATCGAGTCGTAGGTCGGCGCCAGGCCGATGATCGCCGTGCCCAGCGCCATCATCAGGATGGTCAGGGTCAGCGCCGCCTTGCGGCCCACACGGTCGGCGTAGACGCCCAGCACGATCGCGCCCACCGGACGCATGAAGAAGCCCACGCCGAACGTGGCCACCGTCAGCAGGAACGACGTCATGTCATTGCCGGTGGGGAAGAACAGCTTGGCGATGATGACTGCGAAGAAGCTGTAGACGGTGAAGTCGAACCATTCCAGGCCGTTGCCGATGGTCGCGGCGATGATCGCGCGGCGTCGGGTGGCCTTGGACAGCTCATTGGCGGATGTAGCGGTGACGGACATGGCGCAAATGATGATGTTGAGAGAACCTTTGGATGCCACTGCAAGCGCGTGCTCTGGCAGTGGCGAAGGCGTCATCTTAAGCGATTCCTTACATCAGCGAAGCCGTCAGCCCGGGCGATGGCCGTGATGGGGCGCGTGTTGCCCGGCGGCGGGGCGCTCGTCCCCTGTCGGGGCGACCTTGCGGTCCGGAAGGTTGGGTTTCTTGCGTGTGAACCAGAGCCAGACTGCGCTCGCGAGCCAGCCTGTGACGAATACCGTGTCGCCCGCATGGTTGAACAGCGCGCTGGCGTAGGGGGTGCTGAAGACACTGGCGAGCGCGTCGGCGGGCAATCGTGCGACGATCCAGAGCAGCACGGCGGGGACGCTGCCGTAAACGCCGGGCTGCCACCACAAGGCGTGCGGCAGGGCGTGCAGGGGATCGAAATGCTTGGCCACGGGGTTCTCCAGCCGATGCCCGGCACGTTGTCTGGGGCGCAGGGGCATCGTGTTCCCCATCATAGGCCGATTCGGCTTGCGCCTGTCGGCGGTGCGGCCGGATCCCCTATGTGCTGTGTGCGTTATCCAACGCTCGCGCCCGGCGCGCGGATGGTCGGCGCAGGTCTTGTTGAAGTTTTTTGCACGAGGTGTCCGTAATTGGCCTGCGTCAGCGCCAGCATTCTTTGCCAGACTTGAGGCATCGCACAAATTCGCTGAACGGCAACTCGCCATGAACACCATGCTTCCCGTCCTCTACGTGTCCCACGGATCCCCCATGCTCGCGATCGACCCAGGCCCGACCGGCGCCGCCTTCGACGCGCTCGGTGTCCGCCTGCGCGCGCTCAAGCCCAAGGCCGTGCTGGTGATTTCCGCGCACTGGATCTACAGCACGCTGGCAGTCAGCACGCGCAGCCAGCAAGAGGCATGGCACGACTTCGGCGGCTTTCCGCGCGAGCTCTACACGTTGCGCTATGACGCGCCGGGCTCGCCCGAACTTGCCGGCCGCGTGAAGGCGCTGGTCGAGGCGGCTCAGATCCCGGGTGCCGGGTTTGTCTGCGAGGATGAAGAGCGTCCGCTTGACCACGGCGCCTGGATGCCGCTGCGTCACTTCTTCCCGGATGCCGACGTCCCCGTGGTCCAGCTCGCTTTCAACCCGTACCTGCCTCCGGCCACGCAGATCGATATCGGCCGCGCACTGGCGCCGCTGCGCGAGGAAGGCGTGCTTGTGATCGGTTCGGGCAGCTTCACGCACAACCTGCGCGAAGTGTTTGGGGCGGGCGAACGCAAGGCGCAGCACGGCCCGGCGACCGAGCCGTACGTCGATGCCTTCCGCGACTGGATGAGCGGCGCGCTGGACGAGGCGCTGGCCACCGGCGACGTCAGCCGCATCGCGGACTATCGTGCCCAGGCACCGTTCGCCCGTCGCGCGCATCCGACGGACGAGCACCTGTTGCCGTTCTACGTGGCGCTGGGCGCCGCGATCGGTCCAGCCTCCGTGGCCGCAGGGTCGGCGCGGGTGGACCGCGTGGCCGATGAGGTCACCTATGGCGTGCTGGCGATGGACACGTTCGTCTTCGATGGCATCGGCACAGGTCATGCGCCGCTGCAGAAGGCGGCCTGAGCCTGCCGGGTGTCGAATCAGGTGGTGAGATAGCGGCGTGCCGCCTTCGCGCCGAACAGGGCGATGTAGCCCATCGTTAGCGCCACCACCGTGATGCCGATACGCAGGTCCGAGAGGTGCGCGACGCCGCCGATCAGCACGGGCCCGAGCAGCAGGCCCACATAGGCGAAGCGCGCTACGCGCGCAATCGCCTCCGCCGCGGCTACGCCGGGCAGGCGCGACGCGGCGGCGAAGAAGATCGGCACCATGTTCGCGGCGCCGAGCCCCATCAGCCCGAAGCCGATCAACGCGGCCAGCGGCAACGGCACGGCGATGGCCAGCACGATGCCGGCAAAGCCAAGCCAGGCGCTGCCGGTCAGCGTCCGCGCATCGCCGAAACGGGCACGCAGGCGGTCACCGCCGAAGCGACCGCAGGCCATACCCCCCGAGAACGCCGCATACCCGAAGCTGACCCAGCCCAGCGGCGCCACGGCCACGTCACGCATGTAGACGCTGGTCCAGTCGTACATCGCCCCTTCACCCACCAGCCCCAGGAACGCCATCAGGCCCAGCAGCCATAACGCGCGCGACGCGTGTTCGCGGTGATGGTCGGCGGTGGGCAGCACCGGATGATCGGCCAGCAGCCCCGGCGTCATGCCGATTGCCACGCCCGCCGTCAGTGCGGCAATCAGCGCCGCGTGCACCAGCGGCGGCACGCCAAGCGACAGCATGAGCCCGCCGAACGCCGCGCCGATCATCCCACCCAGGCTGAACATGCCGTGCAGCGCGGACATCACCGGACGTGTGCGGCTGGCCTCCACAATCGCGGCCTGCGCGTTCATGCCGACGTCAAACGCGGCGTTGGCCATGCCGAATATCAGCAACGTGGGCAGCAGCAGGGCAAAGCTCGGCATGGCGATGATTGCCAGCGTGAGCAGCGCGAAGGCGACGCCGCCGATCATCGAGGCGCGCGCGCTGCCGAGCCGGCCCACCCAGCGGCCAACCGGGCCCATGGCGACGATGGCGCCAGCGGCCACGGCCAGCATGGCGAACGACAGCATGGCATCGGACAGGCCGAAACGTGCCTTGATCGTGGGGATATGGACACCCCAGGTGGCAAATGTGGCGCCGTTGGCAAAGAACAGCGCCATGGTGCCGCGTGTGGCACGGGAGACTGCCGAGGGCGACGGGGGCGGAGCGGTTTCGCTACGGGCGGGTGATTCGATCGAGTATTCGGACATCAGGTACTACCAGACAGCAAGGAGACAACAAAGAGACAGCAAAGCAATGAATTGACGCAATAACGCAGCGCTGTCGCTACGCGGGGGCCGCGCCGGCACGCAGCAGGCCACGCTGATGCAGCGCGAACGCAAAGGCGGCCAGCGCGCCGATGGATAGCGCCACCATGACCCACAGCATCAGCCAGTAGCCGCCGGCGGCACGCCAGAGCAGGGCGCCGAACCACGGCGCGGCGGCCTGCATCAGCAACACAGGGGTCATCATTAACCCATTCAGCGTTGCATAGTGATGACGCGAGATCAGTTCGGGCATGGCCATCGCGCGCAGCATCGTGTTGACGCCGTTGGCGCAGCCGTAGCAGATCGCCGCGAACATCAGCCAGTAGCCGTTGCCCAGCGCCAGACAGGCCAGGCCGATGGTCATCACGATGTAGACCGGCATCGACAGCCGCACCGGGTGATCAATCGGCAGCCGCGCCATGACGAGCCGCCCGGCTACCTGCGCGGGCCCGATCAGCGCGGCCACGATCAGTTGCTGCGCGATGGGCATCCCCTTCTCCGTCAGCATCGGAATCAGGTGGGCGCCGAGTAGCGAGGCGATCACCGCTGTGGCTGTGAACGCCAGCACCACGCACCAGAATACCGGCTGGCGCAGCGTCGCGCGGGCGATGCCGGAGGACGCCGCGCCAGCCAGCGGTGTGCCGCTGTGGGTGCCGGCATGGGCGTAGCTGGGATGCACCGCGTAGCGCAACCGCGCGTGCAATGGTGCGCAGACGAACAGGTTCAGCGCGGCAAAGACGACCAGCGTCTCGCGCCAGCCCAGATGGAGCACCAGCCACTGCGCCAGCGGGATGAAGATCGTGCTGGCGAAGCCCGCAAGCAGCGTCACATGGACGATCGGCTTCTGGTAGCCGTCCCCCCAGGCCTGACGCAGGACCACGAAGGCCGGCTCATACAGCGTCGACGCCATGGCCAGCCCGAGCGGAATCCACATCAGCAGGAATACCGCTGGCGACGGGCACCACGCCCAGAGCAGCAGTCCGATGGCGGCCAGCACCGAGCCCGTGCCCATGACCTTGCGTGCCGGCACGCGGTCCAGCAGCCGGCCCACTGCGAACGAGCACATCGCCCAGACCAGCAGCCCCAGCGAAAATCCGCCCGCCAGGAATGGTTTGCCGTACCCGAGGGACTGGCGCATCGGTTCGATGAACACGGTGAAAGCAAAGTACAGCGTTCCCCAACTGATGATCTCGGTGATGCCGAGTGTCCAGACGATCTGGCGGGGTGGCAGTGCCGGGCCACCGGCAGGATGGGGGGCGGAAGGAGCGTTCATGGCGCGCCCGACGCAGATTTGGGGGGCGCCGGTGGCGAAGCTTGATCGATGAAGCGAAGATTGTATCGGTCCGCCCGTGCCAGCGGGAAGCCACTTTCCGGGGGGATCCCTTAGTCCGGGGTCGCCGGTCCTTTCAGCTCGACGGTATTGCCGTCCGGGTCCTTCACGTAGATCGACGGCCCGCGGCCCTCTGCGCCAAATCGCTGCTCGACCGGACTTGCATCAATATGAAGAATATTTAGATGCATAAAAATGGCTTTCTCATCGAACGGATCGATGCGAAGGCAGAAGTGATCGAGGTTGCGGCCCTCCGGGCCGGGTCCGGCCCCACCAGCCTGCCCAAGCGGGCCATCGAGCGAAATCAGATCGATCAGTCCGCCGCCGGCGCGCAACTGGGTCAGGCCGAAGGCGGGCTGCTCGCGCTCGATGGTGCAGCCAAGCACGTCAACGTAGAAGCGCACGAGGCGGGGGACATCGGCGGTGCGCAGCACCAGATGGTCGATACCGCGGATCTTCAGCATGGCGAGTTGCGCTGACCGGAGGGTCACCAGGGAATCATTGATCGGGGATCAGCCGCTTGCCCAGGCTGACCGCGGCGTCACGGGTGTAGCCAAGTTCGTTGTAGAACGCCAGCACGGCGTCGTTGCCTTCGCGCACCAGCAGGTTGATCTTCGGGCAGCCGCGCTCGATCAGCAGCGCCTCGGCGTGTGCCATCAGCATACGCCCATAGCCACGGCCCTGATGGGCGGGGTCCACGGCCAGGTAGTAGACCCAACCGCGATGCCCGTCGAACCCAACCATGGCCGACGCGCGCACATGTCCTTCCACATCGCCGATCAGGAACATCTCCGGCTGCTCGGTCATCTTGCGGGCGATGTCGCGGTGCGGATCGTTCCACGGGCGTGTCAGCCCGCAGGCTTTCCACAGGGCGATGACATCGGCTTCGTCGGTGGGGTTGTAGGGGCGGATTTGCATGGGAATGCCGGGAGTGTGTCGGCCTGCCAGTGTAGCGCCGGCCACGCTATGACACGTCAAGGCACGTCAAGGCACGCCCGGAAGCAAAAACGGCGCGGGATTCACTCCCGCGCCGCCGTTCTGCTCCGTCGCAATCAGGCTGCCTGCTGCCCCGCCTGCGGATTGCGGAACTGGGCGAGCAGCTTTTCCCACCGGCCGCGCGCCGCCTTGAGGTTGTTTTCCTTCACATGACCGAACCCGCGAATATCGTCGGGCAAGTTCGCCAGCGCCACTGCCGTATCGTGGTTGGCCGCGCTCAGACCCTTCGACAGCTCGTCGAGCAGCGAACGATACTCACCGATCAGCGCGCGTTCCGTGCGACGCTCCTCGGTCTTGCCGAAGATGTCGAGCGGTCCGCCGCGCAGGCCCTTGAGCCTGGCCAGCATACGGAACAGCGTCATGGTCGACGGGCCGAAGCGGCGCTTGACCAGATGACCCTTGTCATCGCGCTTGGCCGTGGTCGGCGGCGCGAGCCAGAAGTTCAGCTGATAGTCACGGCCCGGCTCGCCTTCGAACTGCGCGCGCAGCTTGTCCAGGAAGATGGGGTCGGTGTACAGGCGCGCGACTTCATACTCGTCCTTGTACGCCATCAGCTTGGCCAGGTTGCGTGCCGCGGCTTCCGTCAGCGGCAGCGGCTTGCCGGCGCCCACCAGCGCGCTTTCCGCCGCGCGCACGCGATTCACCGCGTCGCGATACTGCTCGGCGTAGGCCGCGTTCTGGTACTTCGTCAGCAGGTCGACGCGATTGGCGATCAGCTTCTCCAGCAGCGCGCCCGACGACGTCGGCAGCTTCACCACATCCGCGCCTTCCGTCTGCGTCTTGAGCTTGCCGGTGAGCGACAGCACGTGATCGGGGTCGTGCGCCATGTGGCGGCCCCAGTCGAATGCGGCTTTGTTCTTGTCGACCGAGACACCGTTCAGTTCGATCGCACGCACCAGCGCTTCGAGCGATAGCGGAATCCAGCCCTTCTGCCACGCGTAGCCCAGCACCAGCGGGTTCGTGTAGATCGCGTCACCAAGCAGCGCCACGGCCAGCGCGCTGGCGTTGATGAAGTCGCAGGCTTCGCCGACCGCATTGCGGATGTCCTGCTCGGCGGACAGGCCCGGGAACTGCCACTTCGGGTCCTTGATGAACGCGGCGGTCGGGGTTTGCGCCGTGTTGACCACGGCACGCGTGCGGCCCGTCTGCGTCTTCGAGATGACCTCGTCGGTGGCCGACACGATGGCGTCGCAACCGATCACGAGGTCGGCCTCGCCCATCGCGATGCGCGTGGCGTGCAGGTCATCCGGCTTGGCCGCGATCTGCACATGCGACAGCACGGCGCCACCTTTCTGCGCCAGGCCGGCCATGTCGAGCACCGTCACCCCCTTGTTCTCCAGGTGCGCCGCCATGCCGAGCAGGCCGCCGATCGTCACCACGCCGGTACCGCCCACGCCGGTCACGAGGATGCCGTACGAACGGCGCATCGTCGGCAGCACGGGTTCGGGCAGCGCGGGCAGTCCGCCCATCGACATGCCGGTGGCCTGAGGCTTGCGCACCTGCGCGCCTTCGGCCGTGACGAAGCTCGGGCAGAAGCCGTTCACGCACGAGAAGTCCTTGTTGCACGACGACTGGTTGATCTGGCGCTTGGTGCCGAGTTCGGTCTCCAGCGGTTCCACCGAGAGGCAGTTCGACTTGACCGAGCAGTCGCCGCAGCCTTCGCACACGGCGTCGTTGATGAACGCGCGGCGTGCCGGATCGGGGAACGTGCCGCGCTTGCGGCGGCGACGCTTCTCCGTGGCGCAGGTCTGGTCGTAGATCAGGATCGTGCAGCCAGGCACCTCGCGCAGCTCGCGCTGGATGTTGTCGAGTTCCTCGCGTGGATGCACGGTCAGACCCTCGGGCAGCTTGATCGCGCTGTTGTACTTCTCGGGCTGGTCCGTGACGATGACGATTTTCTTCGCGCCCTCGGCGGCCACCTGGAAAGCGATGTCCTGCACCGAAAGCTGACCGTCGACGGGTTGGCCGCCGGTCATCGCCACCGCGTCGTTGTAGAGGATCTTGTAGGTGATGTTCACACCGGCCGAGATCGACGCGCGGATCGCCAGCAGGCCGGAGTGGAAGTACGTGCCGTCGCCCAGGTTGGCGAACACGTGGTTGTCGCCGGCAAACGGCGCCTGGCCGATCCACGCCACGCCTTCGCCGCCCATCTGGCTGAACGTGCTGGTGTTGCGGTCCATCCAGACCGTCATGTAGTGGCAGCCGATGCCGGCCAGCGCGCGCGAACCCTCGGGCACGTTGGTCGACGTGTTGTGCGGACAGCCCGAGCAGAACCACGGTTTGCGCTCGGCGGTCACGCGCGGCGTGGCCAGCGCTTTTTCCTTCGCCTGGATCAGGGCCAGCCGCGCCTCGATGCGCGCGCGGATGTCGCTGGGCAGGTCGAACTTCTCAAGCCGCGTGGCGATGGCCTTGGCGATGATCGCCGGGGACAGCTCGTAGTGCGCCGGCAGCAGCCAGTTGTTCTGCGGGATCGACCATTCGCCGCCCGCGTTGTCCTTCTCGTCGAATTTGCCGTAGACCTTGGGACGCACGTCGTCGCGCCAGTTGTACAGCTCTTCCTTGAGCGCGTACTCCATGATCTGGCGCTTTTCTTCGACGACCAGAATTTCATGCAGGCCCTCGGCGAACGCACGCGCGCCATGCGCTTCGAGCGGCCACACGCAGCCCACCTTGTAGAGCCGGATGCCGATGCGGGCGCAGGTCTCGTCGTCCAGCCCCAGGTCGGACAGTGCCTGGCGCGTGTCGAGATAGGCCTTGCCAGCGGTCATGATGCCGAAGCGAGCGTGCGGTGAATCGATCTCGATGCGATCGATCTTGTTGGCGCGCACATAGGCCAGCCCCGCATACCACTTGTAGTCGAGCAGGCGGGCTTCCTGTTCCAGCGGCGGGTCCGGCCAGCGGATATTCAGGCCGCCCTGGGGCAGCGCGAAGTCATCGGGCAGAACGATCTGCACGCGGTGCGGGTCGAGTTCGACCGATGCCGAAGATTCCACCACATCGGTCACGCACTTCATGGCCACCCATAGACCCGAGTAGCGGCTCATCGCCCAGCCATGCAGGCCGTAGTCCAGGTACTCCTGCACGTTCGACGGGTAGAGCACGGGCAGGCCGCAGGCCTTGAAGATATGCTCGGACTGGTGCGCAAGCGTGGAGGACTTGGCCGAGTGATCGTCACCGGCCAGCACCAGCACGCCGCCGTGCCGGCTGGAGCCGGCCGAATTGGCGTGCTTGAAGACGTCGCCGGTGCGGTCGACACCCGGACCCTTGCCGTACCACATGCCGAACACGCCATCGAACTTGGCATCCGGATACATGTTGACCTGCTGCGATCCCCAGACGGAGGTGGCGGCAAGGTCTTCGTTCAGGCCGGCCTGGAACACGACGTTGTGCGCCGCAAGGTGCTTCTTGGCTTTCCAGAGCGACTGGTCGAGCGCGCCGAGCGGGGAGCCGCGGTAGCCGGAGATGAAGCCTGCGGTATTCAGGCCGGAGGCGCGGTCGCGTTCCTGCTGCAGCATCGGAAGACGTACCAGTGCCTGCGTGCCGCTGATGTAGATGCGGCCGCGTTCCAGCGTGTACTTGTCTTCGAGGGAAACGTTTTCGAGCGCGCGACGGATGGCGTCGCTGACCGGAGGGGTCAGTGGGGCATTCATTTGTGCTCCTCTAGGGGCATCCTGTCGGGATCACCGACACATTAGTTGTGGGCAGCCGTTCGCAGTCTCTTTTGGAGCCATTGGACGACCGTGTCTCTGCGCGGCATGGTAGCACCGGCGTGCAGGCCGCGGTACCGTGCGATGCAGCATAAATCGCGCCCGGGACCCCCGTGATTTCCCGTATACGCATACGCCACACGTGTACACTGCGGTGCATCCAAACGGCGCACGCGCGAGCCACGATGTAGACCGCGCGCCACCACGGCGTATCCTGTCGTGGTGCAACCCGCCCCATCCAACTCCGACCATGACCAATACTCCTCGCCAGGGCGCGACCCTGGCCGTGCTGATCGATGCCGACAACGCGGCGCCCGCCATCGTCGAAGGCCTGCTGGCCGAAGTGGCCAAGTACGGCGTTGCCGCCGTCAAGCGTATCTACGGCGACTGGACGCGTCCTAACCTCTCGGGCTGGAAGGACCGCCTGCTGGCGCACTCGATCCAGCCGA
Organism: Cupriavidus sp. UBA2010; assembly: GCF_002335265.1. Lineage (NCBI taxonomy): Bacteria > Pseudomonadati > Pseudomonadota > Betaproteobacteria > Burkholderiales > Burkholderiaceae > Cupriavidus > Cupriavidus sp. UBA2010. The sequence goes on along the minus strand of NZ_DDCI01000021.1, from coordinate 31,414 downwards.
TCCAGCAGTTCCGCTACACCGTGGGCAAGAACGCCACCGACAGCGCGATGATCATCGACGCGATGGACCTGCTCTACACGGGCCGCTTCGACGGGTTCTGCATCGTCTCCAGCGATAGCGATTTCACGCGTCTGGCATCGCGCATCCGCGAACAGGGCCTGACCGTCTACGGTTTTGGCGAGCGCAAGACGCCGAAACCGTTCGTGACGGCGTGCGACAAGTTCATCTACTCCGATGTGCTGCGTGCGGAAGCCGATTCGGATTCCGACTCCGAGACCGGGAGCGCGCCGGCACGCAAGCGCACGACCCAGGAACTGCGTCAGGATTCGCGCCTGGTGCGGCTGCTGCAGAGCGCGTCGCAGGCCGTGTCCGACGAGGATGGCTGGTCCACGCTCGGTGGCATCGGCAACTACATCGCCAAGCAGGCCCCGGAATTCGATTCGCGTAACTATGGCTACGGCAAGCTTTCGGAGCTGGTGACAGCGACGAACCTGTTCGAGGTGGAAACGCGCAACGGCGGCAATAACAAGACCCTCTGGGTGCGGCTGAAGAAGCGCAACAAGGGTGAGGGTGGTGGGCAGCCGCAGCCGGCGCAACCGCAGCAGCAGGCGCAGTCGTCCCAGCCGTCCCAGTCGCAGCAGCCATCGCAGCAAGCCCAGCCACAGCAGCAGCGTCCGGCCCCGGCACCCGCACGACACGTGCCGCCAGCGCCCGAACCCGTGGCAGTCGTCGTACCGGCAATCGAGCCCGCTCGAGTGACGGAAGAGGAAGATGACGACGACGCAGCCGGTTCCGCCTCGACGCTGATTCAGGAGGCCGTGGAGGTCTCCACCGAGAGGCCGAAGGCGGGCGGCAAGCGCGGCAAGCGTCCCGATGTCACGCTGAGCGATACCCCGTGGCCGATCGACCAGTCGGTGTTCTCGGCACCCGGCGCGACTGTGCTGTCGGCACAGGTAGACGTGCCCGAGGAGACGAAGGCGGAAGCGCCTGCGGAGGAAGCCAAGAAACCGGCGAAGAAGAAGCCTGCGGCAAAGAAGGCCGCACCGCGCAAGCGGGCGCCGGCGAAGAAGGCGGCTGCGGCGGAGTAAGCGTCGTCGTGGTCTGAGGTCTCTGTCCTCTCCCGCACGCAGGAGAGGACGAGAACCGCGTGCAGATTCAACGCAATCTGTTTGTTCCTCTCTCCCTTGTGCGGGAGAGCGTCAGCGCGTCAATAACTGACGCGCTATCTGACCAGCTGATTGATCTCGATGATCGGCATCAGCACGGCCAGCACGATCATCAGCACCACCACACCCATCGTCAGAATCAGCAGCGGCTCAAGCAGACTGGTCAGGAACAGCGTGCGGCGCTCCAGTTCCTGGCCCTCGCCGGTGGCTGCGCGGTCGAGCATCGTCGGCAGGTTGCCGGTGGCCTCGCCGGACCGGATCAGGTGCACCAGCACCGGGGGAAACTGGTTCTGCGCAGCCAGCGCGCGCGCCAGCGATGCGCCTTCGCGCACACGCGTGGTGGCGTCCTCGACGTTGGCCTTGAGCGCCTGATTGGTCAGTGTTTCTCCGGCGGCCTGCAGGCTGCGCAGGATCGGCACGCCGGCCGATACGAGAATCGACAGCGTGCTGGCGAAGCGCGCCGTGTTGTACCCGCGAATCAGCTTGCCGACCAGCGGCGCGGTCAGTAGCCAGCGGTGCCATGCCAGACGAACGTCTGGCTGCTTCAGCAGGCTGCGAATGATTGCAGCGACCGCGGCGATGACACCCAGCGCGGCCCACCACCAGTTACGCACGAAATCCGACAGCGCCAGCATGATCACTGTCAGCGTGGGCAGCTTCTGCTTGGTATTGGCAAACACGCTGACCACCTGCGGCACCACATACGACAGCAGGAAGATCACGATCGCGAACGCCACCACCGTGACGATGGCCGGGTACGTGAATGCGAGCCGGATTTTCGAAGTCAGCGTGTTGCGCGTCTCGATGTAGGTGGCCAGCCGTTCGAGCACCATGCCGAGGTGGCCAGAATGTTCACCGGCTGAAACCAGCGCGCGGTAGATGTCCGGAAAGTCCTTGGGATGCTGGGCCAGCGCCACGGAGAGCGAGCTGCCGCCCATGACTTCGGCGCGGATGCCCGCAAGGAGCTCATGCACGTACTGGCGCTCGGCCTGGTCCGCAAGTGCGCCCAGGGCTTCGTCGAGCGGCAGGCCCGACACGATCAGGCTGGCGAGCTGGCGCGTGAACAGCGCCTGCTCCTGCGTCGACAGCCGGCGCACGAACGCGCTGCTGCCGCTGCGCTTGGCCAGCCCCGCGCCGGCCAGCGGGTCAACGATGATCGGCGTCAGCCCGCGAGCGCGAAGCTGCGCGCGCGCCTGCTTTGGACTGTCGGCCTCGATGACGCCGCGATCTGCACGGCCGGCGGCGTCGGCGGCTTCATAGCGATAGGCGGGCATGCTGCGCGGGCTCCTTCGCTCTAGTCGCGCGACACGCGCAGCACTTCTTCAAGCGAAGTGGCGCCGCTGTCGATCCAGCGCTGCGCATCACCGCGCATCGTGTGCATGCCCTTGGCCAGCGCCCGCTGCTTGATCTCGGACTCGGCCTGCTGGCGGTGGATCATCGTCTGGATTTCGGCATCGACAGTCAGCAGTTCATACACACCCATACGGCCCTGATAGCCGGAATTTCCGCACTTGTCGCAACCAACCGGGTGCCATACGCGCTGCAGTGGCTTGCCGTCGGCATGAAGCGTCTCGGATTCGCCCGGTGTGACTTCGATGACTTCCTCGCGCTTGCAGTGCGGGCAGAGACGGCGCACCAGTCGCTGCGCCAGTACGCCGATCAGCGACGACGAAAGCAGGAACGGCTCGATGCCCATGTCGACCAGACGGGTCACGGCCGAGGCCGAATCGTTGGTGTGCAGCGTGGCCAGCACGAGGTGGCCGGTCAGCGATGCCTGCACCGCGATCTGTGCGGTTTCGAGGTCGCGGATTTCACCGATCATGACCACGTCCGGGTCCTGACGCAGAATCGCGCGCAGGGCCTTCGCAAAGGTCATGTCGATGCGCGCGTTGACCTGCGTCTGGCCGATGCCGTCGAGATCGTATTCGATCGGATCCTCGACGGTCATGATGTTGGTCGTATGGGAGTCCAGCCGCGATAGCGCCGCGTACAGCGTCGTGGTCTTGCCCGAACCCGTGGGTCCGGTCACCAGCACAATGCCGTGCGGCTGGCGAATCAGGTCATCGAAGCTGGCCAGCGTCGAGCGAGCCATACCGAGCTTGGCCAGATCGAGGCGGCCCGCTTCCTTGTCGAGCAGACGCAGCACCGCGCGCTCGCCGTGTCCGGTCGGCAGCGTGGATACGCGCACGTCCACCGGTCGTCCGCCCACGCGCAGCGTGATGCGGCCATCCTGCGGCAACCGTTTCTCGGCGATGTCGAGCTGCGCCATGATCTTGATCCGCGAGATCAGGGCGCCATGCAGCGCCTTCTTCGGACGCACCACGTCGCGCAGCGTGCCATCCACGCGGAAACGCACGACCGACGACGACTCGAACGGCTCGATGTGGATATCGGAGGCCTGCTCGCGCGCGGCCTGCGTCAGCAGCGCATTGATCATGCGGATGATTGGCGCATCGTCCTCGGACTCGAGCAGGTCTTCCACGGCCGGGATGTCCTGCATCAGGCGCGACAGATCGACTTCGCCTTCCACCTCGCCCACCACCTGCGCGGCGGTGCCGTCCTGGCGGTTATAGGCATCGGACATCGCAGCCTCGAGTTCGGCCTGTTCCAGCACGCGCAGATGCAACGCGCCGTGCACGCGCGTCACCTCGGCCAGCGCGGCCGGAGAGGTCTTGCGGCTGACCCAGACTTCGAGTCCGTCGGGGCGCTGGTGCGCGATCAGCAGCGGCGCTTCGCGCGAGAACGTGTACGAGACCAGCCGCGCCGCCATCGGCGACGGGGCTTCGAGTGGCGTTTCTGTCGCGGCGGGTGCCGTCACTGGCGTATCGGTTGCCATGATGTTCAACCTTACGCGCCCTGGCCGGAAGTGGTCTGCGAGAGCGGCCGCTGCACCGGCTGCGGCACGGTCTGCGGCGCGGGTGCGGACGTCGACGGTTGTCCCGGCGCAAGGGGCACCGGGCCGGGCACCGGACCGTTGTAGCGCGGGTCGACGAACGGCGCGGTCGGCGCATCGGCCGGCGGCAGCACCGGTGTGTTCAGCTCGCGGACCACCATGTTCGGCGAGACGAAGTTCTGCTGCTGGCCGCGGATGAAGTCGTAGCGATCCTGTGTCAGGCGATCCGTGGCGGTGGTGGTGCGCATCACGTAGGGGCGCAGGAACACCAGCAGATTGGTCTTCGAACGGGTCTTGTTCTCGTAGCGGAACAACGAGCCGAGGTAGGGGATGTCACCGAGCAGCGGCACCTTCTGAACGTTGTCGCCGTAGTTGTCCTCGATCAGGCCGCCCAGCACGATGATCTGGCCATCGTCCACCAGCACATTGGTTTCGATCGATCGCACGTTCGTGGTGGGGCCCTGCGGGTTGGTGAGCGTACCGGGCGCCACTTGCGAAGACTCCTGGTAGATCTGCATCTTGACCAGGCCGCCTTCGGAAATCTGTGGGCGCACGCGCAGTGTGATGCCGACATCCTTGCGGTCGTACGTCTGGAACGGCGTCACCGAGGCCGAACTGCCAGTCTGCGCGTACGATCCGGTGGTGATCGGAATGTTCTGGCCGATGAGGATCTTCGCTTCCTCGTTCTCGAGCGTGATCAGGTTCGGCGTGGACAGCAGGTTCACGCTTGTGTTCTGTCCCAGTGCGTGGAGCAGCGCGCCCAGGCCAATGGCCTTGTTGATCACCCCAAGATTCAGGCCGCCCACATCGGGCACGAGACCACTGATGGCCGCGAGGCCGGCGGTCTTGTTCTGGTTGTAGAGCGCCGCAGCCGCAGTCAGGTTGATGATGTTCTGGCCGCCAGCACCGAAGTTGGTCCCAGCGAAGCCGACGGTGCTGCCGCCCGAATTGATCAGCCCCTGCCACTGGATGCCAAGCTGGCTGTCCAGCGTGCCGCTGACTTCCACGATCATCGATTCGATGTAGACCTGCGCGCGCCGTGCGTCGAGGTCGTCGATCACGCCGCGCAGATTGCGGTACACCGGCTCGCTGGCGGTAATGATCAGCGAGTTTGTCGACGGGTCGGCCTGGACGATGCCGCCCGTGGTCGGCTGCTGGTTGACCGCGAACGATGCGGAAAACGCATTGCTGCCGCCGCTGCCGAAGCTGCTGCCGGAACCACTGCGGTTGTAGTTGCCGGTATTGCCACCGGTGTACTGGCCGCTTTGCGGCAATGAGGTGGATTGCATTGCGGCGCCGCCCGTCGCACCGCCACCGGGTTGCGTCGAGCTGGAGAAGCTGCTGTCCGCCGCGACGATGGCCCGCAGCGTGGCCGCAAGCTTCACGGCGTCGGCATTCCTGAGCGGCACCACCCAGATGTTGCCCGGGCGCGCGAACGGCTGGTCGATCTTCTCGATGAGCTGGCGTGCCTGCTGCACGCGCGCGCGGCTGGAAGCGCGGATCATCAGCGAGTTGCTGCGCGGCTCCGCCACGACGGTCGTGCGCAGGCTCGCGTCGCCCGCGCCGGCGCCACCTGCGGCGGCGGTCGGGTCGAGCAGTTTCTGAAGGACCACTGCCGCATCGCTGGCGATCGCGTTTTTGAGCGGAATCAGTTCCACTTCGCCGGAGGCGGGTGCATCCACCGCGGCGATGATCCGTGCCAGACGGCGCAGATTGTCCGCGTAATCGGTGATGACCAGCGTGTTGTTGGCCGGGTAAGCGGTGATCGTGTTGTTCGGCGCGATCATCGGCCGCAGCACCGGCACCAGGTTGTTGGCCGATTCGTAGTTCAGGCGGAAGACCTGCGTCACGACCTGATCGCCACGGTTGCTGCTGGGACCGACCACCGTGGGCGAGCCCTGCAGTTTGGCATCGGCTTCGGGCACGACCTTGGTAAAGCCGTTGGACTCGACCATCGCGTAACCCTGCATCCGCAGTACGGAACCGAGCGTTTCCAGCGCTTGCGCGCGCGAGACCGGCTGCTCCGTGACCAGATTCACGGTGCCCTTCACGCGCGGATCGATCACGAAGTTCTTGCCGGTGGCCTGACCGACCGCCTTCACCACTGATTCCAGATCGGCGTTGACGAAGTTCAGCACCACCTGGTCACGATTGCTGCGCGAGCCGATGTCGTTCGGTTGCGGTGGCTGCTGGGATGGCTGGGCCCAGAGCGGGGCGGGTGCCAGCAGCGACAGGCCACACAGCAGGACGACGGCGCGGGCGCAGGCGGTACGAAAGACGGGTTGGTTGGCTCGGGTTTTCATCATCGATTCAAGGCGCGCTGCCGAGGACGGGGCCTCAGTAGCGCAGCCTGGTCACATTGTTCTCATGTCGTCCCAGCAGGCTCATCAGGCCTGCCAGCTGGGTGGCCGCTTCGGGGTCGGTATGTGCCGTGCCATCGAAGCGTGCCTGCCGGCCGATCGTGCCGCTGCCCTCCAGGTACAGCGGCCCGGCCGTGGTTTTCAGTTGCAGCGTGCCGTCCGCGCCGGCCAGCTCGACCTCCGCGCGGTAGCTGCCCAACGGGCGCAACCGGCTTACTGCGGCGGACATCTGCTCGAGTTGCATCGTCAGGTGCCCGTACTTCTGGTTGCCGGCGAACTTGCCTTGCAGCGCCGACCAGTCGATACGCATCATGCCGTCGGGACGCAGCGTATTGAAAGGCGCGCCGATGCCCTCGAGCAGTGACGCCGGCAGGCGGATGCTGCCCGGCGTCACGGTCCAGCCCGACGGCGTGACGGCTACCGTCGTCGGCGCGCCCATCGCCTCGCTGTGCGAGACGGTCACGCGGGCCGTGCCCGTGAGCAATGGCCAGAATGCCACGTCCCAGTTCAGGCGCCCCGGCAGTACCGTGGCGGTCTGGCTACCCGTGCCCGCTGACAGCGCCAGCGTGGCGCTGCCGTGCCAGATCGTGCCCGCCGCGTCGGCCAGCAGCACCCGGCGTTGCGTCTCGCCGGCGATGCGTTCGGCCAGCCACGTGGCCGGCATCGACACCAGTACGGTGACGCCGACAGTGGCGACGCAGAGCAACGTCCAGCGCACGCGCCTCCAGCCACGTGACGCGCGGATGCGCCGTCGCGGCAGACGCAGGGCTTCGAGCCGCGCCATCACCGGCCGCCGGTGCCAGGGCCCTGCAGCGTCGCGGTCATGTTGACCAACGCCGTGGCGCCCACATAGCTGATACGTGTATCGGTGACCTTCAGCCGTTGTTGTAGCCGTACGTCCTGCAGCCAACCGGCCACGGACCCGAACGGAACCTTGTCCAACTGTATCTGGACGGCGTTGTCGCCGGTTGTCATCAGGCGCGTGGCCTTCAGCCCGTGCTGCACCAGGCTGTCCTGCAGCGCCTGGGTCAGTGCGTCGCCACGCAGTGACGGGGCACGATTCGCGGACAGGCCGCGTGCTTCCTGCGCCAACGTTTCCATCTCGGCCAGATCCGCACGCAGCACCGGCAGGTTTCGCGTCAGCCGCGCTCCCTCGACCGCGGCCGGCTCCCACAGCAGCAGGTAGCCGAAGACCAGCACGAGCACCACCGCGCCACCGCCGAGGATGGCCTGCTCGCGCGGATTGCGTGCGGTCCAGAATACGTCGAACTGCTCGCGCCACCGATCGGGGACGCGCGGTTTGAAGCGGGCGAGGCGCGTGGCCATGCTGGTTGACATGCCTGATCTCATGATGCCGTCCCGCCTTCCGCCTTCACGGTCCAGTGCGAACCGGTCGGCGTCGGGGCGCCCCCGCTGCGGCTCGCCGCATCGGGCGGGCTTCTGTCTTCATCCATCTGCAGACCGACCTGACGCACGGCGTTCTGCAGTGCGGAGGTGTTGGTGCGGGGCTTGAGCGTCACGTAGAGCGTTGCGGCGCGGTATTCGAGCTGGAGCAGCGCATCGGGCGGCAGATCGCGCGCGGCGCGCGCAAAGCCGTCGGCGAGCGGCAGGAAATCGTTGGGTGTGCTGCGACCGCTGGCCGTGCGCAATTGCTCCACCTGGCGGCGCATCAGCAGTATGGGCTCGGCTACTGGCGGCACGTTCGGGAATGCTGTGTGCAGCAGATCGACCTGAGCCGCCTCCAGACGCTTGGCTTCCTTGCGAAGCGCCAGCCATTGCGCGTTCATGCCGACGATCTGCACGAGCAGGAGCGCGACGACCAGCAGGGCCGGCCAGCGCCATGCGCGCACGTTCCAGCGGTCCATGCGTCCCTGGGCGAACTCGAACTGCGCCAGATCGAGCTGAGGCTGCTGCAGGCATTCCTCGACGCCAGCCAGCCAGATGCGCCAAGTCTCGGAGGCACGCGATGCGTGCATCGGCGGACGCTTGCCTTGTAGCGCCGGTACTGGCGCGTTTGCCAGGGCAGCGCTGTCGCCATGCCATTGGCCGGCCGGCGCCAGGAGCTGCCATGTCGACAGCGCCCGATCATCGAGCAGCAGACCGTAGCCCTCGTACGGGCCGGTACGCACGGTCAATTGCCACAGTCGCGACAGTTCGCCCGGCGCGGGTGCCGCGGTGTCGAGCAACAGCGCCGATTGCGCGAGCGTCGAGGTGGCGCCTTCCACGACCAGCGTGGCGGGTTGTTCGAGACTGGTACCGGCTGTGCCCGCTTCTGTTGGCGCCGACTGCCCAGCAGCACGGGCCGGAGATGCGGGACCATCCGCGGTGGCCAACGCCGGTTCCGGCTCTGGCGCGGGTTCGGGGGCCGTGACCGGGGCAGCGAGCGGCAGGCAAAGCTGGGCGGCCACCACATGGCGGCGGCGATGCTTGTGTTCTGCGAACTGGTCGAGCGCGGCGCGCATCCAGGCACGGTCAGTCACCATCAGCAGGCGGCGGCGTGGGCCACGCGCTGAACCGGCGCCATCGAAGGCCGGCCCCAGGGCGATGTGGCACGGCGCGGCGTCGGTGGCCAGCACGTCCTCGACGAGGTTCGGGAGCGCGAGGCGCATCCGTACTGGCGGCAGAGGCGGGACCATTGCCGCCGTCAGCAGGACATCGCTGGCGGCCACGATCAGCACCAGGCGGTCTGCCGGCGGCATCTCTGACGGCACGGCGTGGCCTTCGCGCAACAGCTCGGGTGCCTGTTCGGCCGCCTGACGGCGATGCTTGTCCCCTACGGGCGTGCGTACCAGCGCAAATGGCATGGCGCCGAACTGCCACGGTTGCGGCTGATCGTGCGGCCGATGCGGCAGGCGGACGTAGAGGGTGGTACTCAAAATTTCCCTGTAATCAGTGGAAAAGTCGCGCGGAAGTCGCCCGACAGGGGCGTCCGGGCGACGCAAATCGTTGCGGGGGATAGCCTGGAGTAGCGGCAGACAGCCGCCCAGGTTCGGCGCAGCAGCATACCTTGCCTGTGTGACTAACTCGCGTCAATAGCGTCCCATCCCAATTTGCAGGCGGCAGAATCTAACTCTGTCGCAGGACAAGACCGGATGCGCGTCGGCCAGTTAGTTCGACGGGGGCATGGCATCGGCATCACGCGACCAGACGACGCGGGTCGTATTGCCGCTGCCCTGCACGTTCTGGCGCTCGACCAGCGATACCTTGAGGCGGCGCGCCCGATCGTGCCGCACCAGACCGTAGATCAGGAAGTAGCGCGAGCTCACGTCGAGCGTGTTGGCGGTGATTACCGCCTTTGGTGCAATCGTCTGCAACTGTGTCGTGATGTCGCCAGTGTTGTTGAAATAGGCGCGATCGCGCTGGCGGACAAGCTCGCGCGCGCGGTCCAGCGGCAGCTTGTCGATCACGGCGGCCAGCACCTCCGCGTCCGCGGTATTGGCGTTGACCGTGGTGCGTTCGGGCAGCACCGTCACGAACGGCTCGAGCGTGTCGATCATCTCCGGGGTGAAGCCCGGAATCGCCAGCAGGCTTTGCACGCTGTCTGGCGGCCTCGGCACGGGTTGCCCGTCGCCCGATCCACCCTTGGCCGCGCGTAGGACATATTGCGCGGTGGTCTCCGCCAGCGCAGCGTTCATGCCGAGCGTTTGAAGCAGGCGTCCGAATGCCTGCATCGATGCAGGGTCGATGGAGATCGTGAGACCGGATTCGCCGGACGTCGACTGATAGAGGTTGGTCAGATTGAAACGTGCCTGGGCGTCCAGGATGCGGCCCGAGAGGAACGACGTTTCTCCGGCCTGATCGGTGCGAAGCCCGGCACCGAGAAAATCGGACAGGCGTGTTTCGGCCACTGGGACCGACCACGGCTCGCCGAGGTAGTCGACGTTTGAGCGGCGCTGGTCGTCGCGCAGGATCAGGCGTGCCCAGTCCACCGCGGCGCGTTCGATCCACTGAGCCTGCGCCATCAGCCGCTGATTCTCGATCGAGCGGATCTGCACCTGCTGGCGCCAGAGCATGCCGGAGACCACCACCACGGCCAGCGTCACGATCAGCAGCGCTGTGACGACAGCGGCGCCACGCTGGCGGGATCGCATGAAGGAGGAGGGGGTGTGATGGCGCGCGGTCATAGGCCCGTCGTGCAGATCTTCTGGAACTGGCGGGGTACGTCGCCGTCGCCCATGCGGGCCAGGACCGTCAGTTCGACCGCACGGATCGCCACGGTCTTCGCCACGAGGTCGAGGCCGGCCTGCGCATCGCTGGCGCCGACTGCCGCCGCAGCGCTGCCTTGCTGCAGCGCGGCCCGTATGCGCCCGGTGTCCGTTAGCCAACCGGACGGCTCCACCCAGACCCGTGCTGAAAGCTGCTGGGCGTCGGGCAGCAGCGGACGCAACTGGACACCTGTCGTGGCGGCCGCCTGACGCATCGACTGGATGGCGTTCTGTACCTCGTTGCGCGATATCGCCGGACGGCTGGCCGCGCGGACGATCGTGTTGCCGTCCAGGCGATAGGACACGACCTGCCAGGCCGGCGGCGAGCCGGCATCGCGTCGATCGCGCACCATCAGTATCTGATTCTGGGCGAGTTCCACCGGGCTGGCCTGCAGTAGCGCAGGCAGGGTCAGGTGCTCGCAGTCGGACTGGAACTGGCCATAGAGCACCTTGAGCGTATCGAGCCGCTTGTCGTGATCGACCAGGCGTTCACGGGAGCGCGTCATCGAATCGAGCGCGCGCCACCCGATCACGGCCATCACGGCCAGCAGCGTGATCGCCACCAGCATCTCGAGCAGCGTGAAGCCGCGGCCGCGGTCAGAGGACATTGCGCGTTTCATTCGGAACCAGCGTGACGAGCCAGGCCAGCCGCACGGACTTGTTGGTGGCCGAAGGGAAAACGGAGATCTCGACGCGCCGGAAGGAGGGATTCGGCGTGCTCGTGACGGATTCCTCGCACCAGAGCGCGGCGCCGCCCTGAGGGCAGTCGTAGCCGCGCGTGCCGGGCTCGGGCCAGGTCTTCGAAAGTCGCAATGTGGCGAGGTGGTTCTCGGCACTGAACTCGGCCAGCATGCGCTGCTGGAGCGAGATGCTCGACTCGGTCATCGAACCCATCGCACGCATGGCGGCGGTCAGGGCCACCGCGAGGATCGTCAGCGCGACCAGTACCTCGATCAGCGTGAAGCCTTCGCGGCGATGCTGACGAATGCGACGCGCGCTCATTGCAGGACCGTGGCCACGTAGCGGCCGCTGCCATCGCCGGTCACGTCGACGCGGATGGCGCCGCTCGTGAGGATCAGGCGCTGCGGTTCGTCGATCAGTTCGCGACCAAAGACCAGTCGGACCGGGCCGGTACCCAGGCGGCGCCCGCCTTCGGCGATGACGGCGCCATCCAGGCGTACTCGCCATTGACCAGGCGCGAAGACATCGGTCCGCATCGGCACCCAGCCCTGCGGCGTGGATTCGAGAAAGCGCCAACCCCCGGCATCACCCTCCCAGGCGATCGGGCGGGCGCCAAGCTGGGCGTCTTCCTGGGCGAGTTCGAAGAGGCGGGCGATGCGCTGGCCGTCGTCGAGCACGCGCCCGCGTTCGTTGGGCGATGCATTGACGGCCACCAGCGAGATAACGATGCCGGCGATCACCATGACCACCAGCAGTTCGAGCAGCGTGAAGCCGGGAACCCGGCGACACGTCCGGCGACAAGGAGCGAATGCGGTCAGGCCGCGTGGTGTCGCCGGGTGCATGGATCAGAGAGGGCGCTTATTCCCAGTTGCCGATGTCGGCGTCGTTGCCGGTGCCGCCGGGCTGGCCATCGGCACCGAAGCTGAACACGTCGATCTCACCGCGTACGCCGGGGTTCAGATACTGGTACGGATGACCCCACGGGTCCTTCGGCAGCTTTTCCAGGTAACCACCGCCCTTCCAGTTGTTGGGAACGGGCTCGATGGTCGGCTTGGCCACCAGTGCCGCCAGACCCTGTTCGGTGGTCGGGTAGCGGCCGTTGTCGAGGCGGTAAAGCTTCAGCGCCTGCATGACCGACGAGATGTCCTGACGCGCCGCGACGATGCGTGCCTCATCGGGGCGGCTCATGATTTTCGGCACCACCAGGGCCGCGAGCACCCCCAGGATCACGATCACCACCATGATTTCGATCAGGGTGAAGCCGCGCGCGCGACGGCGTTGGCTGGGGAGTCGGATATCGGGCTGGGTGGCGAATCTGCGCATCGTGTGTAGTGCCTTGGACTTGTATGTCGGGAGAGAGCCGCGCCGAGGCAAGCAGCGCGGCGGATATGATCGGAAAGTATAACCGCCGCCGCATGACTGTTTAATGTGCCGAGGCATATCCGGCTGTGCCTAATGCTGCATTGCATCAAAAATCTTGCATTGGCGATGCACGTTATCTATGATTCCAGTCACGATGCAACTGACCCGATTCTCCGACTACGCGCTGCGCCTGCTGATGTATGTATCACGCGGCGACGGCAGCCGGCCAATCACGATTGCCGAGGTTGGCCAGCAATTCGATATCTCGCATAACCACCTTGTGAAGGTGGCTGCGCGGTTGTCGAAGCTCGGCTGGATTTCGGCAACGCGCGGGCGCCACGGTGGTCTGCAACTCGGCCCCGGAGCGGAGAAATTGTCCGTCGGCGCGATCCTGCGCGAACTCGAAGGCCGCAAGGCCATCATCGACTGCGCCGATCCGCCATGTGCCTTGAATGGCAACTGCCGTTTGAAACGGGCACTTGATGACGCCGAAGAGGCGTTCTATCGTGCGCTGGATGGCGTGACCCTGGCCGACGTGTCAGGTAGCCGCACGGCCGAATCGATCATCAGCCTGCATCGAGATTTCCTGAGCCGGCACGTGGCATAAGGATTCGGGGGGCCACCCCGACCCATGTCGTCTGCCGGCTTTATTGTGCGCAAAAACATGCATTTTATATGCATGATTCAAGGAGTTTTGCTGATGTTGTCCGCTGCTTCCCGCCCCTATATCGATGCCAGCGTCCCCGTGCTGCGTGAGCACGGTCTTGCGATCACGACACATTTCTACCGAGAGATGTTCGCGGCGCGCCCCGAACTGAAGCGCATTTTCAACATGGGCAATCAGGCCAATGGCTCGCAGCAGCAATCGCTGGCCTCGGCAGTGTTCGCCTATGCGGCCAACATCGATCGTGCCGACGTGCTTGCGCCAGTGGTAGAACGTATCGTCCACAAGCATGTGGCGGTCGGTCTGACGCCGGCCCACTATCCGATTGTCGGCAAGTATCTGCTGGAAGCCATTGCCACCGTGCTGGGCGACGCCGCCACGCCGCCGCTGCTGGCCGCCTGGGACGAAGCCTACTGGCTGCTGGCCGGCGAACTGATTGCCGCCGAGGCCCGACTCTATGAACGCCATGGCGTGGCGGCAGGTGAACTTCTGCGCGTGCGCGTGGTGAACCGCGAGCTGGAGGGGGATCAGGTGGTGGCGTTGACACTGGCCGCCGAAGACGGCTCGCCGCTGCGTGACTTCGCGCCGGGTCAGTACATCAGCGTCGAGGCATCGTTTGCCGATGGACGCCGTCAACTGCGCCAGTACTCGCTTTCGGGCGAGCGCGGCCTCCCGACGTGGCGTATCTCGGTGAAGCGCGAAGATGGCTCCAGCGACGCGCCGGCGGGGACGGTATCGAACTGGCTGCATGAGAACGCCCAGGTCGGCACGACGCTGCATGTGAGCACCCCTTGGGGCGATTTCGCGCCAGAACTCGACAGCCGACAGCCGATCGTGCTGATGTCAGCAGGCATCGGCGTGACGCCGATGGTCTCGGTGCTGCGCACGCTCGCACACGAAAATCCGCATCGCCAGGTGCTGTTTGCCCATGCCACCCGTCATGGCCGTCAGCACGCGCATCGTCGGGACGTGGCATGGGCGCGCGAGCGTATGCCCAATCTGCGTACTCATGTCAGCTATGAAACGCCGCAGTCGGTGGATGCCTCGGGGCGCGACTACGACCACGCCGGCATGATGCCGGTCGAGGCGCTGCTGAAGTCCGGTGACAACGCCGCGTTCAATGACGCCCGTTTCTACCTGTGTGGCCCGCTTGGCTTCATGCAGGAGCAGCGTCGCGCGCTGATTGCCTCGGGCATTCCAGTCGGACACATTCATCGCGAAGTGTTCGGGCCCGACCTGCTCGACGATATCCTTTGATCGCCGTCGCATTCTTCGAATCTGCCTGCTGATATTGCGTCAGTTGGCAGACGACAGGTGACATGTGGGTCTGGTACGCTAGGCGGTCTCCCTATTCGAGCCGCCCGGCGTATCGATCTGTGTCAACCCTGCTTCGGCCTGCCCTCCGTTTCGACCCGTCCGCCGCCTGGATGCCCCGCCTGGCCGGCCTGGCGCTGTTTGTCGCGCTGTGCGCGCTGGTGACCCATTGGGTCCTGGTATTCAGCGCAATGCGGACGATCCCCGTACCAACATCCGCGCGTATCGCCCAGACCGAGCCAGTCGAGACCGGAGCGGTGGCGACGCTATTCGGCGGCAGCGCCCAGTCAGGCGTTCGCGATGTGCAACTGATCGGCGTCGTGGCGGATCTGGACGGCGTAGGCCCTGCGGCGGCAATTCTGTCGCTCGATGGCGGGCCGCCCAAGGCTGTGCGCGTCGGCGCATCGCTGTCTGCGCAGATTCGTTTGACGGAAATCCACAGCCGCAACATCGTGATCGAACGCAACGGCGTGCGGCAGGAGATTGCATTGCCGGTGCAGAACACACCGACAGCGGGTCGGCCGGCCAACCTCGGCGCAGCGCCGCCCGCGGGTGCCGGTGCACCGCTATCGACACCGATGCCGGCCCCGGTCGCCCCGCCGCCCGTGGTCAGCGCGCCGGCCCAGCCACAGGAGTTCACCGCATCCCCGGCACAGCCGGTGCCACCGCCGCCTCAACACGCGCCTGCGCAAGGCCCGGTTGGCGAGAGCCTGGGCGCGAAGGACTAAGCTTGTTGGATGCCAATACGTTTCAGAGTATTGCGTACTGTTTGAGTATCTTGCGTCTGTTTACGGCACTCGTCCGTTCTGTGAGCCCCGTAACATCGTATTAAAAGCGCCAAACTTGCGTGGTTGTCTGGGTTCTAATCCGTACATGCCCAACGTGATGAAAAGGAGCACAGACATGCAACGCAATCACAAGACGCACGCACTCAAGCAGTTCATCGCGGCTTCGGCCGTATTCCTGGTCGCCGGTGGCGCCTTTGCCCAGACCGCAGCGCCTGCGCCGTCCGACGGCCCGCAAGGCATGCCCATGCACCGCATGGGTGGCCCGGGCGAGCATCGCGGCGGAGACTGGCTGATGAAGCTGGCCGATACGGACAAGGACGGCACGATCTCGAAGGCCGAGTTCGATGCGCTGTTCAACAAGATCGATACGAACCACGACGGCAAGCTCGACAAGTCCGAGCTGGCGGCCTTTCACAAGGCAATGTGGGAGCAGCGTCGCGCCGAGATGAAGGCTGATTTCGAGGCCAAGTTCAAGGCCGCTGACAAGAACAACGACGGTGCGCTGACCCGCGACGAGTTCAAGGCGGCCTTCCCGCGCATGGCAAACCGTTTCGATCGGATTGATGCCAATCACGATGGCAAGGTGACGATGGCTGAGATGGAAGCCAGCATGCAGAAGATGCACAAGGAACGTATGGACCGGATGGAGCGCCGCGGCCCTGGCGGTCCGGGTGCCGCGCCGGCGCCTGCAATGCCTTCGAGCGGCGGCAACTAAGCCAACTTTCACCGGCAGACGAGCGCGACCTTCGGGTCGCGCTTTTTTTTTCGTGGTCGAGCCTCATGAAAGATCATGGCACCATCCTTGCCTGTGCAATCTAGTGCATTTCATCGGCGTATTTGGCCCGTGATAGCGGGTATCGCATCAAAAAAATTGCGCATTTGTGCACGACTTGTTAAATTTGCGCAAAAAAATTGCCGACAAACATATTGCGGAGCAACAAAACGTGAGCAAGGTGGAGCTGGACAAGATCGACCGAAAGATCCTGGAAGTCCTGCAGACCAATGGAAGGCTGACGAACCTGGAAGTGGCGGAGCGCGTGAATCTGTCGCCAAGCCCTTGTCTGCGTCGCATCCGTCGTCTGGAGGAGATTGGCGTCATTCGCCAGTATGCAGCGCTGCTGGAGCCCAACAAGATCGGGCTGGGCCTGCTCGCCTATATCAACGTCAGGCTGGAAAAGCAGGGGGGCACCCCGAAAGGCAAGGCGCCGCTAGACCTCTTCCGGGCGGCCATCCAGACGTGGCCCGAAGTCGCGGCCTGCCATGCCATGACCGGCGAGATGGACCTGCTGCTCAAGGTATATGTCGAGGACATGGAACACTTTGCCCGCTTCATGCAGGAGCAACTGCTTGCGCATCCTTCCGTGATCGACGTGCGTTCGAGCTTCGCGCTCGAATCGATCAAGGACACCACGGCGCTGCCAGTGGCTGGCAACGCCTGATCGGCTGGCTGAACGCCATGCCAATGCAAACGGCGCACCGCCAGGGTGCGCCGTTTGCATTTCCGGGCTAGCGTGTTGGGCGTGCTAGCGCAGAGTGTGTCAGACCGTGTGTTTCTGCGGCACTAGCGAACGCCAGAAGCGCAGGCCGAAGCGGCGGGCATCGCGCAGATTGCGACGCATCATGTAGTCGAGGTCGGCAACCTGCTCATCAAGCGCTTCAGTCAGACGACTCACGGTGTCGGCCGGTGTCAGTTCCAGGTACGCATCGGCTTCACCGTACGCATACTGCACCTTCATGCCGGCCTTCTTGGCGATGTGCATCATCGCCGCGTTGCGCGACAGGCAGTGCATGTAAAGGGTACGCACGCTGGTATTGCGCCCGTGGATCGCGGCCCGCTCGAACAGCGCGCTACCGATACCGCGGCCACGCGCGCTCTTGGAGACCGACACGCCAAATTCGGCGACGCGGCCCTGCGCGTTGTCGCGCAGGTTGGCGAAGTGGCCCACGCCGATCAGTTCCAGGTTCTCGTCGTAGACGCCGAACACGCTGTCGTGGTCGAAGTCGATGCTGTCGACGTATGCCTCGACCACGTGATCACCCACCGACTGGCCAAAACGGAGCAGGCGATCCTCCTCACCCAGGGCGAGGAAATGCTTGAGCAGGCGCGAGCGGTGATGGGCGGCCAGTTCACGAACCAGAACGGTGTGACGTTGGGCTGCCTGGCTTGCTGCGGCTGCACGGCGGAGATCTTCGTCGGTTACGGCTCCGACGGCCTTGCTCAGTTCGAGCGGGTTCACTTTTGTTTCCTTCTTCAGTGATCGGTATAAAAATAACACCGTCGCGGTGGATGCCTGTGCACTTTCGTGTCACGATGCACCGGATCCGGGCAAACACTAGGTTGCTGCGACGCGAAAACTATTGTAGTGGAATTGTCAGTCTCGCGTAAGCTATCCTGCGCCGCAACACACCCAGAAAAGTGTGATATTTCGAAAAATTGAGCCAAATCAACGGTTTGGCTGCGCGATCCTGGCGTCACCAGGGGGCGTGTTGTGGATTTGCTGCAACGCCGCATTCTCCTGCTGCCGGCCACTCGCTGGACCCGTTCGTACCCAGACACCATGACCGAGCCCCCCGTAGTTGTGATCTTCGCGCATCCTTCGCCCCGGCGTTCACGCGTCAACCGTCCCCTTGCTGAAGCGCTGGCGGCGTTGCCCCATGTGGAAGTGCGCGAGTTGTACCGGCTCTACGTCGACTACGACATCGATGTCGTTGCCGAGCAACGCTTGCTGTCCACCGCCGAGACCCTGGTCCTGCAGTTTCCCGTGCGCTGGTACAGCGTGCCCGCGCTTCTCAAGCTGTGGCTGGATGATGTGCTCGAAAGCGGCTGGGCCTTTGGCCCCGGCGGCACGGCGCTGCGTGGCAAGTCGATGCTGGCTGTGGTCAGCACCGGTGGTCATGCCGATGCCTATGGCCCGGAGGGCACCCATGGCCATCCAATCGCCGATTTCCTGCTGCCGCTCGAACAGACCGCGCTGTTGTGCGGCATGACCTGGCTGCCGCCGGTGGTGCTGCATGACGCCGACAACGCCGATAGCGATGCCGTGGCGCTCCATATCGAGCATGTGGCGCGTCATCTGCCGGCGCTACCACTACCCCCTGAAACGCAACAGTGGACCGATGCGGAGCTGGGCGGGGAGGACGCGCCATGAACCAGCACGATTTCATGATTGCGCTGGTTGTCTTCCTGGTGGCGGCAGTGGTGGCCGTGCCGCTGGCGCGGCGATTCGGGCTTGGCGCCGTGCTCGGATATCTGCTGGCGGGTGCGGCAATCGGGCCCTACGCGTTGAGGCTGGTGACCAACGTCGAGTCGATTCTCCATTTCTCGGAGTTCGGCGTTGTCCTGATGATGTTCGTGATCGGCCTCGAACTCGAGCCACGCAAGCTGAAGAACCTGCGCAAGACGATCTTTGGCTATGGCACGGCTCAGATGGCAGCGTGTGCGCTGGTAGTCGGGGGAGCGGCCGCATTGCTGGGCGCGTCGTGGCAGGTCGCGATCGTCGCCGGTCTGGGGCTCGCGCTGTCGTCTACCGCCATTGCCTTTGCTACCCTGGCCGAGCGGAATCTGATGGGCACGCCCGCTGGTGCGGCCAGCTTCGGCATTCTGCTGTTCCAGGATATCGCTGCGATCCCGATGATCGCGCTGCTGCCCTTGCTGGCGATCGACGCCGCCGAGATTGCGCCCCATGGCCCGCCGCACTGGCAAACGGTGGCCAGGGCGGTGGCGGTGCTCGGCATCGTGGTGGTCGGTGGCCGGTACCTCGTGCGGCCCGCATTGCGGTTCATCGCGCGCACGGACATGCGCGAGATGTTCACCGCCTTTGCGCTGCTGCTGGTGGTTGGCATCGCGCTGATGATGGAAGCGGTGGGCGTGTCGATGGCGCTTGGCACATTCGTCGCCGGCGTGCTGCTGGCGGATTCCGAGTACAAACACGCGCTGGAAGCCGACATTGAGCCATTCAAGGGGTTGCTGCTCGGCCTGTTCTTCATGGCCGTCGGCATGTCGATCGACTTCGGCGTGCTCGCCCAGGCGCCGTGGAAGGTACTGGGGCTGGTTGCTGGATTCGTACTGGTCAAGACACTGGTGCTGGCGGTGCTCGCGCCCCGGTTCGGGATTGCGCGAGGCCAGTGGTTGCTGTTCGGGCTCTTGATCTCGCAAGGCGGCGAGTTCGCGTTCGTGGTGTTTTCGGTGGCCGACAATGTCGGCCTGCTGACCGAGCATATGCACGCGCTGCTGGTCCTGATCGTGGCGCTGTCGATGGTGGCCACGCCGCTCTTGCTGCTTGTCTTCGATCAGCTGATCGCGCCGCGCCTGCACATCCTGATGCGGAAGCCCGACGATGTGATCCCGCCGCAGCACAACCCGGTAATCATCGCGGGTTTCGGGCGGTATGGTCAGATCATTGGTCGCTTGCTCTATGCGCAGGGCATC
This sequence comes from Cupriavidus sp. UBA2010, assembly GCF_002335265.1. Taxonomy (NCBI): domain Bacteria; kingdom Pseudomonadati; phylum Pseudomonadota; class Betaproteobacteria; order Burkholderiales; family Burkholderiaceae; genus Cupriavidus; species Cupriavidus sp. UBA2010. The sequence goes on along the minus strand of NZ_DDCI01000021.1, from coordinate 11,552 downwards.
GGGGTGACCGTGCTCGACCATGATCCGGACCAGATCGAGTTCCTGCGCCAGTACGGCTTCAAGATTTTCTACGGCGATGCCACGCGAGTGGACCTGCTCGAGGCAGCCGGCGTGGCGGAGGCGAAGATTCTGGTCGTGGCGATCGATGGCATGGAAGACAGCCTCGCCTTGATCGACCGCGTGCGTGAGCGCTGGCCGGAGTTGACGATCTGTGCCCGGGCACGCCATGTGTCGCACGTCTACCAGCTCAAGGACCGGGGTGTTGGCATCTACGAGCGTGAGATGTTCGAGGGGTCGCTGATGATGGGGCGCCGCGTGCTGGAAGGCCTCGGCTTCGACCCCGCGGAGGCACGCAACGTGGCGCTTCGGTTCCGCCGTCACAACATCCAGGGGATCGACCGGTTCTATCCGTACTACACAGACCAGAAGAAGCTGACGTCCCTGACCAAGCAGGCGCGAGACGAGCTCGAGGAAATGTTCCGGCAGGATCGCGAGCAGCGGCGCAAGCGCGAGGAGGCCGAGTGGTCCTGATGGCGGGCGCTGTCGCTGGGGCGCGTTATCCGGTGATGCCGGTCCCGCGCGGGGTCAGGCCGCCTTCGAGGAGGTCGACCACCATCTCCGCGAACTGGGCGTATGACAGCTTGCCGCCGGGCTTGAGCCACGTGAACGTCCAGTTGATCATGCCGAACACCGTCATGGTCAGCGCGGTCTGGTTCTCAGCCGTGACTCGGTCCGGATAGGCAAGGCGCAGCAGGCGAGTGAAAGCGGCCACCACGTCGCGCTCGCGCTTGAGGATCTGATCGCGCTGTTCTTCAGCCAGGAACTTCACGTCGTTGATCAGCGCGATATGGCGTGTCTGCGACGTTTCGTATTCGGCCAGGAAGGCGCGCAGCAAGTGCCCGAACGTCTCCCGGCTGTTCAGCCCGCGCCGAGCGCTATCCGCTTCCACCTCGCTGACGATCTGCATGAGCTGACACGTGTAGCGGTCCAGCAGGTCGAACAGGATCGCCTCCTTGCTCTCGTAGTAGTGGTACAGCCGGGCTTTCGACGTGCCGCACGCGGCGGCCAGATCGGCCATCGACGTGCTCGGGTAGCTGGTGGCCGCGAAGGCAGCCGCTGCCAGGTCAAGGATTTGTTCTCGTTGCGCCTCGAAATCGGGCGCTTTGGTTCTGGCCATATGGCTCCGAAATGTTCGCCGGGAGGGCGATCGGGGGTCGCTGGGGTTTGCTGGGTCGATTAAGAGACCGGGTTCACGCGTCGTCGTCGGCGAGGCTGTTGCGACGGAGCTCGCAGGTGTCGAGTGCCTCAGGGTTACCGCGCAGCACGAGCTGGCCGGTGCTGACCAGCTCACGGCAGCGCCAGAACACGAACCAGTCGCTGGCCAGCAGCCCTTCGATGGCCCCCATCACGCTGCCCACCACTTGGGCGGCCGGTGTCCACTCGGCGGGGGCGCGCTCCAGGATCACGTCGTCGACGGTGTGGTAGGCCGCTGGCACCAGCGTGTTGCCTTTCCACAGCCGCACGTCGGCATTCTCCTTGACGTTCTGCTGCCACTCGTAGCCCAGCCGGCCCAGGCGCAGCACCGAGACCGGCGCGATGGTCGAGAACCGGCGCGCCAGCCTTGCGGCCGAATACATGCCGATGGCGGTCAGGCTGCCATGCGTGGGCGTTTCCAGCTCGCGCAGGTCCATCGCCACCTCGTTGATCCGCTGCGGCGTCTGATAGAGATGAAAGACCACGCGGCGCAACATCAACTGGTCTGACGCGCTCTGACCGTGCCAGATCGCCACCTCCATGTCGTCGCGGCGCAGGGCCTGGAACTGATCCAGCGCCTGGCGCATCTCGGCGGCGAAGTCGATATCGGAATGGGGCGCCACCCGCTGCCAAAAGCCGGAGCGGATCAGGCCGGTACTGTCGATATCGGCAATGGGGCCGACGGCGAGGTCGTCACGGAGGACGACAACCGGATCGGGACGGGCCGCCTGGGCCAGAGCCTGGCGCAGCGTGGTGCCCGCGACATCGCCGTTGACGACATGGATATATTGCATGACCGTGATTGTATAGGGTGCGACGGATCAAGCCTGTCCCCGCCATTGTAATCACGGCATGTGGTCAGTCGCGCATTGGCGGCACCCCGGCGTGTGGGATTTCCACCATATGCGCGACGCCTAGCGCTCGTCGTAGCTGACCACCACGCGCGGCGTCACCGCCCGGGCCTGACAGGTCAGGACAAAGCCCTTTTCCATCTCCCACGGCTCGAGCGTGTAGTTCTTCTCCATTTCAACCTCGCCCTCGAGCACTTTTGCCCGGCAGGTGCAGCAGACCCCGCCCTTGCAGGCGTAGGGCAGGTCGAGGCCGGCCGCCAGCGCGGTGTCGAGCACTTTGGCATTGCCAAGCGGCAGGCGCATCTTGTGCTGCTTGCCGTCCAGCACCACCACCAGTTCGGCCGTGCCGGTCTGTCCTTCGAGCGAAACGGGTGTCTCGCGCCGTGGGCCGAGTGGCACGCCGAAGCGCTCGGCATGGATGCGGTGCGGGTCGAGGCCAGCTGCCTTGAGCGCCTCCTCCACCTCGTCGATCATCGACGCGGGACCACACACGAACGCGGCGTCGATGTCGTCGATCGGAATCAGTGAGCCAAGGAACCGGCCCACGCGCTCGCGATCCAGGCGGCCATGCAGCAGATCGACCTCCTGCGGCTGCCGCGACAGCACGTGATAGAGCGTGAAGCGCGACAAATACTGATTCTTCAGGTCCTCGAGCGCTTCGGAGAAGATGATCGTGTCGACGCTGCGATTGCCGTAGACCAGCGTGAAGCGGCTGTTCGGTTCCATGGCAAGCGTGGTGCGGATCAGCGATAGCACCGGCGTGATGCCGCTGCCGGCGGCGAAGGCCACGTAATGACGCGACGTGGCCGGGTCCAGCGGTACATGGAAGCGTCCATCAGGTGTCATGACGTCTAGCGTCTGTCCGGCTTCGACGTTGTCGTGGACCCAGGTCGAAAACACACCATCGTCGACGAGCTTGACCGCCACGCGCAGTTCGCCGCTTTCAGCGTAGTCCTGCACGCCACTGCAGATCGAGTACGAACGGCGCACGTCGTTGCCGCCTACCGGCGCCTTCAACGTGAGGAACTGGCCTTGGGTGAACCGGTAGGCATCCCGCAGGGCGTCAGGCACATCGAATGCGATCGACACCGTATCGGACGTCTCGGGACGAACCTGCGCCACGCGCAGCGGATGGAACTGTGGGGTCATGGCCGGTGGGGGTCAGTAAGGTTTGAAATAGTCGAACGGCTCACGGCAGTCCAGGCAGCGGTAGAGCGCCTTGCACGCAGTGGACGCAAAGCGCGACAGCTCCTGCGTATGGGGGCTGCCGCAGCGCGGGCATGTCACGGCGTCTTCGGACTGGGCCCGTGGCACGAAGCGCAGCGGTTTGGCGTTATCCGGTGGGGCATCCGTGACGCAGTGCCCGGGCGGGGCGATGCCAAAGGCGCGCAGGCTGGCGCGGCCGGATTCGGTGATCCAGTCGGTGCTCCAGGCGGGCGCCAATACTGTGAGCACGCGCCAGGGGGCGACCCCGGCGGCCTCGAGCGCGCGGCCCGCGTCTTCTTCGATCTGCGACATCGCCGGGCAGCCCGAGTACGTCGGCGTGATCACAGCTTCCAGCGTCAGTCCATCGTCGCCCAGCCGTACGTCTCGCAGAATGCCGAGGTCGCGGATAGAAACGACCGGGATTTCGGGGTCTGGCACGGCCTCCAGTGCCGCGCGCGCGCAGGCGAGCCGATCGTCGGGTGTATCGGCCCTTTTCCCCGAAGGCGTCGAAAATGTCGGCGCGAACGGGGATGTGGTGGCATCACGGGCGGGGGTGTCGCGCATGGCTTCGATCCCTGGCTTACCACTGCGCGCCGGGATGGGCGCGCGCGAGGCCCTGCATCTCGGCCAGCAGATAGCCCATGTGTTCCGAGTGCACGCCCTGCTTGCCTGTCGAGAGGAACGCGGACTCGGCCGGCAGGCGCAACGTCGCCTCTTCGAGTGTGGCGCGTACCGTGGCGTCCCATGCATCGCGCAAGTCGGCGGTCAGCACGCCGATGCCTTGCTCTGCGGCTTCCCGCTCGATCGGATCGGCGGCGAAGCACTCGTTCATGTACGGCATCAGATGTTCGAGCGCGCGTTGCATCCGGAGGTGAGACGTTTCGGTGCCATCGCCAAGCCGCACGACCCAGCCGGCGGCATGGTGCAGGTGGTAGCGCGCTTCTTTTACCGACTTGGCGGCGATGGCGGCGAGCTCGGTGTCGCGGCTGCGCTCCAGCGCGGGCCACAACTCCACCATCAACGCGCCGAACAGGAAGTTGCGCATGATGGTGATGGCGTAGTCACGATCCGCGCGTGCAGTGCCGGCCAGCGGTCCGTGGTGCGGCAGTTCCAGCAGCGTCCAGTTGTGAAACTCGCGCTCGGCACGCCAGTAGGCGTAGTCGTCTTCATGCCGGGTGCGGCCGGTCAACTGGCCTTCGAGCACGCCGGCGTGGCTGTAGAGCAGCCGGGCCTGCCCGATCAGGTCGAGACTGATGTTGGTCAGCGCGATGTCTTCCTCTAGCGCCGGGCCGTGGCCACACCATTCGGCATTGCGCTGTCCCAGGATCAGCGCATTGTCGGCCAGGCGGAGCACATACTGCAGCGGCGCGGTGCGTGCGAGAGGAAGGCCGTCCAATGCGGCGTCGCCGTTGGCGGCGGCAGTGATGGATGAATTCATGTCGCCGGCCTTACATGTGGTTCACTTCTTCGGGCAACTGATAGAACGTCGGGTGGCGGTAGATCTTGTCGGCCGCCGGGTCGAACAACTCGCCCTTCTCGGCAGGCGCGCTGGCCGTAATCGCCGACGATGGCACCACCCAGATCGACACGCCTTCCTGCCGGCGCGTGTAGACGTCGCGTGCCATGAGCAGCGCCTGTTGCGCATCCGCGGCGTGCAGGCTGCCGCAGTGCTTGTGTTCCAGGCCCTGTTTGCTGCGGACGAAGACTTCCCACAGTGGCCATTCCTTTTGCGTCATGTCTGTCTCCTCTTGGCGTTCAGGCTGCTTTGGCGCCGGCTTTGCGATGTGCCTGTTTTTCGGCGTGGGCCAGTGCGGCTTCCCGTACCCAGGCGCCGTCGTCATGTGCCTTGACGCGTGTGGCCAGGCGCTCCCGGTTGCACGGGCCGTCGCCGTTGATCACGCGCCAGAACTCTTCCCAGTCGAGCGGGCTGTAGTCGTAGTGGCCGCGCTCGGCATTCCATACCAGGCCGGGATCGGGCAACGTCACGCCGAGCACTTTGGCCTGCTCGACGGTGGCGTCGACGAACTTCTGCCGCAGGTCATCGTTGGAAATGCGCTTGATGCCCCAGGCCATGGTCTGGGCGCTGTTGGTGGATGCGGAGTCGGGCGGGCCGAACATCATCAGCACCGGGAACCACCAGCGATTGACGGCGTCCTGCACCAGATCGCGCTGCGCTTCGGTGCCACGCATCATCGCCAGCAACGCGTCGTAGCCCTGGCGCTGGTGGAACGATTCTTCCTTGCAGATGCGGATCATGGCCCGCGCATACGGCCCGTATGAGCAGCGGCACAGCGGGATCTGATTCATGATCGCGGCGCCGTCGACCAGCCAACCGATGACGCCGACATCCGCCCAAGTCAGCGTCGGGTAGTTGAAGATCGACGAATACTTGGCGCGGCCCGCGTGCAGCGCATCGACGAGGTCGTCGCGCGAGGCATTGAGGGTTTCGGCCGCACTATATAGATAGAGTCCGTGGCCGCCTTCGTCCTGGACCTTGGCCAGCAGGATGGCTTTGCGCTTCAGCGACGGCGCGCGGCTGATCCAGTTGCCTTCGGGCAACATGCCGACGATTTCGGAATGCGCATGCTGCGAGATCTGGCGGACAAGGGTCTTGCGGTAGGCGTCCGGCATCCAGTCCATCGGCTCGATCTTGCCGTCCTCGGCAATGCGGGCATCGAACGCGGCCTGTTGATCGGCGAATTCCGGGGCGATGGGCGCCACTTGCGGTGCCTGGCCGGGCAGGTCGAGGCTCTGTGTGTACATCACGTCTCCTTGACGGGGCGTCTGCTGCGACGGGCCGACTCGTGATTTGTGATCTGGGTGCTTGGGTCGGTCGGGCTTGCTCACTATATATATAAACCGACCGGTCGGTCAATTTAAAAGACTATCCGATTGGCGAACGATTTCAGAATCACGCCGTCACGTGAGGCACGCGCCACGTGTAGTATGAAAATTCATCTCTTTACTGGAGGGCAATGCAATGGCGAGCAAGGCTTACAGCAAGATCGTGGTGGCGGTAGATGGAAGCAGCACCTCGGATCTGGCATTGCAGGAGGCGATTCGTGTGGCGGGGGGCAGCGGGGCGACGATTCTCGCGCTCTATGTCGTCGACAATGCCATGGTGCTGTTCGACGCCGGGTACTACGATCCGTCGCAGATCGAACGCGCTTTCGTGGAAAGCGGCACCCGAGCCCTCGAGGCCGCCAGCAAGTTGCTTGGCGATGCCGGGGTGAAGTTCGAGACGAAACTCGTCACGGAACCTGCCGTGGCCGGCGACATAGCTGGGTCGATCAACGCTGCGGCCAGTGAGTGGGGCGGCGATTTGCTCGTCATCGGTACACACGGCCGACGCGGCGTGCGCAGGCTCGTGCTCGGCAGCGTTGCCGAAGCCGTGATTCGTCAGTCGACCATGCCGGTCTTGCTGGTGCGCGGGACGTCGTCAGAGCAGTAACAAGCCAGGCGCGCGAACGTTCAGCCGGCGAAGCGGAAGTGTCCGCCACGCAGCATGATTTCGCGCGCTTCGGTCAGCTCAAACATGCTGTGCGCCAGTTGCTCGATGCGCGCGCGGTTGTTTGTGAAGGCGCGCACCAGATCCTCTTCGCGCGGGGAGCGCGCGCCGCAGTAGGCCTCAAGCGCCTCGGCCGTGACCGAATACTGCGAACGATTGCCGTTGACGGTGGCCGGGCAGGAGAGCGTCAGACTGGCGCCACAGTACGTCGGGTTGCTGTTCGGGAACGTGATATCGACCATGGCGCACCTCGTCTTGCCGGGAACGGGGAAACGGCGAATATCCTTTTAATATAGGTAACTGCAGCCGTCCGGCAACCCTGAGCGAGCCCGAATTTCTCCTTTTGGTCGATCGCATCAACTGGCGCGCAAGCTGCTCCGCCGGGAGCGGCTGCCGTGCTCGTGCGCTGCGGCCAGTGCGCTCATCTGGGCAACGGCTTGATGCGCGCTGTCGACATAGGCATTGGCGTACGCCGCTTGTTCGACCAGGAACTGCTCGAATGCCGTGGTGGCGAGTGGAGACGGTCCGATCCAGTCAGGCGCGGAGGGGGCTATCGCATCAATCCGCCCTGGTCGTGCCGCAACCTCCGCCAGTCGTACCTCAAGTGCCGATAGCAGGGCCTGAACCCCGGGACCCGGGGGTTGGTCGACACTTCCCGATTCCGCGCTGGCCCGAATCAGCCCGGCCAGAGAAGCCATGCGCCGCGCCGTGTCATGCAGCGACGTGTGGGCCGCCGTCAGATCGGAGGCGAGATCACCGGCGGACTGGGACAGCGTGGCTTCGGCGCGAGATGATGCACGGCCCGCCGCCACGCGCAGGGCCTCGAGCCGCAAATGGGACGGCGTGAGTGTGCGCGAGGCGCGGCTCGCCGCGCGCAGGTAGACGGCGTTGACCGCCAGCGCGTCAATGCTGTGGCGGAAGACCCGCGATAGCTCGGCACGCGGTGCCAGTATGTAGTAGCTAGCCAGTGCGATCAGACACCCGATCGCGGTATCGAGCCCTCGCATCGCTGCGACCTGGCTGCTGCTCGATGTGGGTTCACCGAGCCAGGAGAAGAGAATGACCGCTGGTGTGAGACAGAAGGCAAAGCCCCCGGGGTTGCCCGCCAGCCGCGCAGCATAGGCACCCGCCAGGAAGAGGGCGCTTAGTCCCAGCACCGGCGCGGGTGTTGGGTGCAACAGGCTGATCGCGCAGGCGAGCAGGGCACCGGCCAGAGATCCGGCAAATCGCAAGAACGAGATCTGGCGAGTCGTCTGCAGCCGCGGACTCAACACCATGATCACGGTGACGGCCACCCAGTAGCCGTGATCGACATGCCAGATCTGCGCGGGTAGAAGACTCAGGCCGCCGGCGAGCGCAAGGCGCACCGCGTGCCGGGTGACGCGAGTGTCGCGCGCGGCCAGATCCGCCAGCATGAGACCGAGACGATCGATCAGGCTGGCGAATCCGCTGTTTGGCCAGGAGAAGCCTTCGCGCCAGCGATCGAACGCAGGAAACTGCGCAAGCGCAGCCAGGGCCGATTGATATGCCGGAGGCGTGCTGGCATGGGTACGCCGGGCAGCCAGTTCACGCAGGTCCCGGAAGAGCATGGCCGTCAGAGCGGGAAGGTCCGGGCCGTGGCAGGACAGGGCTTGCAGAACCTGAGCGTGCATGTCGGTCAGCCGGCTAGCCGCGCAGGCCAGTGGCAACGCATGGCCGACGCCCAGCCTTTCGCGCAATTCGCCGGCAACAATCAACAGCGCGAATATCGCATCGCCGACCGCGATGGCGTAGGCGTAGTGCAGGAGCGCAACGGGATCGGCCAGGCCACGCCGGCTGACTAGCGCCTTGCGCGCCGTTTCGATGCAAAGGCGAATCTCCTGCTTGTGCGGTGTCATATCCAGCGAGCGCGCTCCTGCGAGCGCCACCGCGAATCCGCGCAGTGCGTCGTAGATAGCAATGATCTCAGTCCGTGGGCGTGTCTCGCGATCCGAGGGGATCAACACAAGACTGACCGCGCAGGCGAACAGGCCGCCGCGAAGAAAATCCAAGCCGGCCATCCAGGCATGAATGGAGGCGGATGGCCCTGACGCTGGCTGCAGGCACGCGGCGATCAAGACTACGTAGAGGAGCTTGAACCACAGCGCGGTGGCGGGACCGCGAACCTCCGACAAGCCGGCCACAAGACCCGCGGCCAGCACGAACGCCAGCGCTGCTAGCGGCGAGGCATGGAGGCTCGCGCCGATCACACTGACGGCTGCGCCACCAATCCCTACAGTTGCCAGTCCACGAATACGGGCGGCGGCGGTGCCGGGGCGATCGGCAAGGCAAGTCCAGATGGATGCCGTGGCCGACCAGATGTAGCCACTGTCCCCAGTCAGCCAGGCCGTACCGGCGAGCGTGAGAAATGACAAGGCGTAGATCGCACCGCGCCGTAGAAAGGCGGCGTCAGGCCAGTAGCGGAGGTAGTGCAAGGCGGGGCGCATCGAGCAGGCGGGGGCGGCTGAGTGGTATCAGGGTCAGTACCGATACCACTGTACTTGCCCGCTTGCTGCATCGCAACAAATCTGATTTGAATCAGGGGTTGGTGCGCAAATCGTGCATTGTTGCACCACAAGTGGGATGCGCGGTGCATGACGGTGCGTGCTCCATATTCCTCATATGGACAGAAGGAAACAGTCCAACTGATCCACGATTCCCCAAATTTTGGGCAAAAAAAACCCGCGCAGATGATGCGCGGGTTGGAATCCACCGAGGTGGTGGAGGAGACAGACTTCACTATACACGACTTGTTGCGTCGCACCAAGCGTCCTTTTGCGAGATGTTCGATGACCGCACAAGCTCGTTGTGGTCGTACAACGACTAGCAGAAAAGATAGGCAATCCAGACAGCCGCAACGAGTCCAACACCATCTGCAAACAGTGCGCAGGCTAGTGCGTGCCTTGTATTGCGCACATTGACGCTACCGAAGTACACCGCAAGCACATAGAAGGTGGTTTCCGTCGATCCCTGGATAATGGCTGCGAGCCGTGCCTGGAAGGAGTCGACGCCATAGGTTGTCATCACGTCGACCATTAGCCCCCTGGCACCAGCCCCGGAGAGGATCTTCATGAGACCAACGGGCAGGGCGGGCACGAAATCGGTATTCATGCCGAGCCACTGAAATACGCTCGTAAGCGCCTGCATCACCACATCCATGCAGCCTGTGACACGAAACAGTCCGATGGCCACGAGGATGGCTACCAGGTAGGGAATGATCTGCACCGCCACGCCGAACCCTTCCTTGGCGCCATCGATAAACGCATCGTAGACATTGATGCGGCGCAGTGCTCCAGCGACCAGGAAGAGGGTGATCAGTGAAAGGATAAATCCACTGCCGGCCAGGGCGGTGAGCTTGCTGACTTGATCTGGTGGAGCATGTCGCAGCCAGAAGAACAGGGCGCCAAGCAGGCCGCCGATGAGGCCAAACGTGACCAGTACGGCGGGTTTGAGCAGGTTGAGCCGTTGAACCCAAGCCACTGCCAGCAAACCGGCCAGGCAAGACACCGCCGTGGCAAGCAGCGTCGGCAGAAAAATATCCGCGGCATTGAAGCCAACCAATCCCTGCTTCACAGCCATGGCCTGCCGGATGGCGATCACCGACGTCGGAATCAGCGTCAGCCCCGCCGTGTTCAGCACAATGAACATGATCTGGGCATTGGTGGCGGTGCCAGGCTGGCGATTTAGCGATTGGAGCTCGCGCATCGCATTGAGCCCAAGTGGAGTGGCGGCGTTATCGAGCCCCAGCATATTGGCGGAGATATTCATCATCATCGCGCCTTGCGCCGGATGGCCCTGCGGCACGCCGGGGAAGAAGTGGCGCAATAGTGGATTCACCAGTCGGGCGAACATATCCACGGCGCCGGCGCGCTCGCCGACGCGCATGATGCCAATCCACAGGCTCATCACTCCGGCCAACCCAAGCGAAATCTCGAAGGCAGTGCGCGCGCTGTCGAACAGGCTAGCCAGCATGGCGGGAAACACCGCGGTGTCGCCGCCAATCAACCGCACACATGCGGCAACGAAAGAAACGAGAAAGAATCCGAGCCAGACGAGGTTCAGTGCCATCGGCGAGAAAAGTGGCAGTAAGAAGGCTTCGCCGTTCCACCGGCGAAGCTTCGCATCATAGCCCGACGCCGATCAGACTTAGGCGATATCGGCGCCACGCTTAGCCAGCAGGTCTCGAAGGATCGACCTGTGGCAATGGGCTTCGTTCTCGCAATAGCAGCCGAGTGAGAAATTGGTCTGATGGGATAGCGCCGCCAGCAGATCCAAGGTGCGACTCGCGTCCGGTTCGGCCATCTGCGACCGGAAATGCCTGTCGAATGCGCGCCAGGCCTTGTCGTCTGCCGCTGCTTGCGCTTCCGCGACCAGATCGGCGGAGGGTGAAAGTACCGGGTACCACACATCGTAATAGTCCCTGCTGGCGAACTCCGCCTTGGGGACACCTCGTGGTGGCCGCCTCACGGTACCGATGCGCAGGCCTTCATCCGCTGCGCGGGGTGTGCCAAGCCTGACGATACGAATGCTCATCTAGTTGTCTCCACTTTCGCCGGAATCCCCTACCGGGGAGTCTGGCGCCTGAACCCATGGTGTCACATGCCTCTATATATATGATGCATTCACCGTTGGGCCGACGATTATGGCGATGGCCAATCAGGCCTTGAAAGGGCCTTTTTAGATATTTTCAGAAAGTGCTTGCCAACCCTGTGGGT